>CAZYGU010000001.1:0-18289 GCA_964646785.1 uncultured Candidatus Saccharibacteria bacterium
AAAAGACCTGCGAGCGCAGGCATACCGGCATCTCTCCAACGGAGTGATGCCGGTCTTTCTTTTTATTAACATTTTGATATAGTGAGCGATACGTTTTGGGATAATAAACTTCTTAAACGTGATGCGCGCGTAGCTCAGCTGGTAGAGCAATCGACTGATACTCGGTAGGTCCCAGGTTCGACCCCTGGCGCGCGCACAGAATAAAATCCGCTTTAAGCGGATTTTTTCGTTCGTGCTAGTCGGGGTAGTGGAATTTTCTAGCAAGAAAATATCTGCGACCATAGGGAGAGACCTTTGATTCTTTCTTTTTGACCCTTGTCCTTTCCTCGCGTATCATAGAATCCTATGCAACAAAAACCTCTTATAGGATTTATTGGTCAAGGATTTATTGGTAAAAATTATGCTGATGAATTTGAAAAGAGAGGGTATACCGTGGTTCGGTATGCCCTTGAAGAACCATATGTTCACAATAAAGAAGTTATCTCAACATGCGATATTGTGTTTATTGCAGTTCCAACCCCGACGACTCCAAAAGGATTTGATTTTTCTTTGATACAGCGTGTATTACCACTGATAAAAAAAGGGTCAATTGCAGTAATAAAATCTACATTACTTCCTGGTACTACTGAGAAGTTGCAGTTAGAATTTCCAGATATATATGTATTTCATTCCCCAGAATTTTTACGAGAAGTGACCGCAGCGTATGACGCACAACATCCTGATAGAAATATAGTTGGGATGCCAGTTGTAAGTGATGAATATGAGGAAAAAGCAAAATTTGTATTAAGTGTTTTACCTAAAGCCCCATATGAAAAGGTGTGTACTTCACGAGAAGCTGAGTTGGTAAAGTATATTGGAAATAGTTTTCTCACAACAAGAGTCGTGTTTATTAATATGATGTATGATCTCGCTCAGTCATTAGGCGCAAATTGGGATGTTGTTGCAGAAGTATTCTCAAATGATCCTCGAATTGGAAAAAGTCATATCAATCCGATTCATCAGAGTGGGCGTGGTGCAGGAGGGCATTGTTTTCCAAAAGACTTTGAAGCACTCCTTCATTTTTATGAAAAGCAGTTGAGTGATCCAAATGGAAATGCTTTGTTAACATCAATTCGTAATAAGAATCTTCAGTTACTTAAAGAGAGCGGTAAAGACCTTGATATTTTGAAAGGAATTTATGAAGCATAGTTGTGAGTTGTTTGTGTGAATGAAAAGTTACATATTTAGGCTATAATATCCCCATGTCAAAAAATCGAATTGTCTTTGTTATCGGTTCTATACTTTTTTTTATTCCATTTTTGGGATTTCCTTCAAGTTGGAAAACATTTTTTTCTATCGTTTCTGGCTTGATTCTCATTTCTCTTTCTCTTTCAAATTCAATTAAAAGAAGAATGACAATACGGAATTTGCAGTCAAAAAGTGAAGTTGCTTCACCGGTGTTTGTTGATAGTAAGAAAACAGAAAAAGAAAGCGATTCACAGTAATACAAGAATGAAGAAAGGTACAAAGAAAGTAAAAACCGGAAGTGCACTTATGATATTTGGTGTTGTTCTCGGTATCCTTTTTGTTGTGCAATTTGTAATTCCTACTTTTACGAGTAGTACATTTGAAGCTTCGAAAGTGAAGTCTGTTGCTGTAGTAGGTGCAACTACAACTCCGAAGGAGAAACCACTAGTTGCCACGCATGTTAAGACACCCGCTGCGGTAAAGGGTATCTATATGACGGCTTGTGTAGCAGGAACTCCATCATGGAGAACAAAGATGGCAGAACTTGTCAGGACTACCGAGCTGAATACGATTATTGTTGATATAAAAGATTATTCAGGAACAATCGCTTTTATTGATCCAGCTCTCCAGGGTGATGATGTGACTGGGTGCAGAGTGAGGGACATGAGAGAGTTTGTAGCTGAGCTTCATGAAGATAATATTTATGTTATTGGACGCGTCACTGTGTTTCAGGATCCATACTATGCAAAAAAACATCCAGAGCTTGCAGTAAAAAGTAAATCAACAGGAGGTACATGGAAAGATAAACACGGTTTGCCATTTATCGATGTTGGTGCAAAACCGTATTGGGATCATGTTATTCAGATTGCAAAAACTTCCTACAATTTAGGATTTGATGAAATAAATTTTGATTATGTAAGATATCCATCAGACGGGAATATGGCTGATGCAAAATATACATGGACAATGGGCACCTCAACAAAAGCGGATATGGTCGAAAATTTCTTTTCCTACTTGCATGCAAATCTTAAAGATACCGGCATAGTAACATCTGCAGATTTGTTTGGGCTTGTAACTGTTGCAGGGGATGATTTGGGAATTGGGCAAGTACTAACAAGGGCACTACCTTACTTTGATTATATTAGCCCTATGGTGTATCCATCCCATTTTGCACCAGGCTCTGGAGGCTTTAAAAAGCCAGCAGAGAATCCATATGGAATTATCCATTATTCTATGCTTGAAGGGGTAAAACGTGCCCAGAATGCCTCTACAAGCCCTCTTAAACTGCGTCCATGGCTTCAGGACTTTGACCTCGGTGCGAACTATGGAGTAGCTGAGGTTCAGGCACAAATAAAGGCTACGTACGATGTGGGGCTTACATCATGGCTTTTGTGGGACGCCTCAAATAAGTACACCCCTGCTGCATTACTAGCCGAGTAGTGTATATTAAAGTAGCTATTGACAATAGTTACTTTATGGTTTATAAAGGTATAAGACCCAAACGAGGAGCAAGTATGAAATTTGAAAGTGTGAACCAGGAAAAAGGTGCGCATTTATATGCATCTATCGCAAGAAGAAAGAAAATTCCTGTTAGCACCGTACACCCAGGCTTGGTGCTCGGTTCAGCGGCAGTCGATATTGCTGTTGATATGAGCATGAAGTTTCATGTGATGCTTACGCTATCTGAGGAAGATACTGTTGCTACTGCGGTCGCTCGACTGCTTCGTTAGCACATATCTCTCATCAAGAATTTTTTGACCCCGTCGTGCATACGACGGGGTTTATGTTAGGATTTTATGATGCGTTATAAAAAAGGAATGTTTAAAGGGAAGAATATTACTGTCATGGGATTGGGGTTACTGGGACGTGGAGTCGGAGACGTTGCATTTTTTGCTAAAGAGGGTGCAAATCTTATTGTTACTGATCTCAAATCGAAAAAAGAACTTGCAGAAAGTTTAAAGCAGCTTTCAATGTATAAACATATTCGGTATACATTAGGTGAACATAAGCTTGAGGATTTTGAGAACAGAGATTTTATCTTACAAGCTGCAGGGGTGCCGATGGACTCTCTTTATATTGCTCACGCAAGAAAACATCAAATCCCTGTCTATATGAGTACTGCACTATTTGCTCGATTAACTGAAGGAACAATTGTCGGTATAACAGGGACACGTGGCAAAACAACAGTGACATATATGCTGCATGATATTTTGAAACGAGCATATAAAGGAAAAAAGAAAAAAGTATTTTTAGGAGGTAATATTCGTGGAATGGCAACACTTCCCTTAGTAGAAAAAGTAAAAAGGGGGGATGTTGTGGTGCTCGAGCTTGATTCATGGCAGCTTCAAGGTTTCGGAGAATTGCAGATGAGTCCTTCAGTTGCGGTGTTTACAACTTTTATGTCTGATCATCTTAATTATTACAAAGGTGATTTACAGGCGTATTTTAAGGATAAGGCAAATATTTTTAAGTATCAAAAATCAAGACATGTGTTTATTGCTGGAGAACAACTTTGTACGCTCCCAAAAGTTTTTACAAAACAATTTCCACGATCTACACGATTTGTTTCTGAAAGAGCTTTACCTAAGCGTGTAAAACTTCAAATTCCTGGAGAACACAATATATATAATGCAGCACTTGCGTATATTACTGCGCGTTCAATGAAAATTCCGCAAAAAGCAATTATAGAGTCACTAGAATTGTTTAAAGGGGTACCGGGTAGATTAGAGAAGATCGCTACATGGAATGGAATTCAGATTTACAATGACACAACAGCAACTACCCCTGATGCACTTTGTGTTGCTTTAGAGGCGCTTGGAAAGCATCAGAATATTGTTTTGATCATGGGTGGGTCAGATAAGATGATTGATCTCTCTATCATTACTGAGCCGATTTCTCGTTATGTGAAAACTATTTTCTTAATTCCTGGTACAGGAACGAAACGTCTTCTTTCTGAAATGATTATTCCCAAAGATACGAAAGTATATGAATACAAAGATATTTCTTCCATTGTAAAAGCGTCACTTACGAACGCTACTGCAGGAGATATTGTTTTGTTGAGTCCCGGATTTGCTTCATTTGGTACTTTTCAGAATGAGTATGACAGAGGAGAGAAGTTTGTTGATTGTGTAAGGGTTTTTACAGAAAAAAAATAAGGTTGACCTGAACGGTCAACCTTACATGCTGTTATGGCATGAATCCTGCAAGGGCATGTCTGAGATCTGTCATCTCAATCGGGATGCTGTCGACCAGCTCTCGAAACATTCCTCGGTCTTTGATACCGAGAACTTCTGGAAGGACTACTCCGTGCTCCTTCCAGTATGCGATAACTCTTTTGTCGATGTTGTTGCCCTTTGTGGGGGTTAGCATGAGACGCTCCAAGTTGGGGTTCACTTCCTGCACTATGGTGACCCTTTTTTTATATGAAGTCAAATATAGTTAGAGAGTTCTTACGTCGGTTGCTCTCTTATTTGAAGCAGGATAGACTGATTCGTATGGAAAAAAAGACTATTGTGGTGACTGGTGGCGCTGGATTTATTGGTTCCCATTTATGCAAGGCTCTCATAAAAGAGGGTCATAGGGTCATCTCACTTGATAATTATTTCACTGGATCAAGAGAGAATCATATTGATGGTGTTGATTATCGTGAAGGTCATACAAAGGATATTGAGAGTCATATTCCAGAGACCCCTGATATTCTGTATCACTTAGGAGAATATTCACGTGTTGAGGTTAGCATGACTGAACCAGATATAGTGTTTGATCTCAATACATTAGGAACTTTTGCTGTGCTTGAGTTTTGGAGAAAGAAAAAAATGAAACTTGTATACGCGGGATCATCTACAAAATTTTCTGATGGCGGTCTTGGAAGAGATCAGAGCCCATATGCTTTTACTAAGGCAAGCAACACTGAGCTTACAAGAAATTATTCTGAGTGGTACGGCCTTCCATTTGCTATTACCTATTTTTATAACGTATATGGTCCAGGAGAACGTCTTGGAAAATATGGAACTGTGATAGAGATTTTTAAACAGAAATTTCTTCATAACGAGCCTTTAAAAGTAAACAGTCCTGGATCACAAGTACGAATATTTACACACGTTGATGATATTGTTCGTGGACTTTTATTAATTGGTGAAAAAGGGGAAGGGGATGAGTTTGGTCTGGGGGCAAATGAAGCATATTCAATTTTAGAGATTGCACATATGTTTGGAGGGAATATTGAGATGGCGCCTGAAGTAAAAGGGAACAGAATGACGGCAAAACTAGATTTAACCAAAGCACATGCCATCGGATGGAATGCTGAAAAGAAGATTGAAGACTATATTAGAACCATTACACAATGATAGGATGAAAAAAATTTTGATATTTTCACTTGTGTATTACCCGCGATTTATTGGTGGTGCAGAAGTCGCGATAAAAGAAATTACTGACAGAATTTCTTCTGATGAATATGAGTTTCATATGGTGACGCTCCGTCTTGATAAACGTCTTCCAAAAGTTGAAAAAATTGGGAATGTAACAGTACATCGCGTTGGTTTTGTAGGGGAATGTAAGGATACAGCGGATTCATTGCGATTTCCTCTCCATCTTAATAAATATATCTTGCCGTTTATTGGAGCTTGGAAAGCACATCAGTTACATCGTACTGAGCATTTTCATGGGACTTGGGCAATGATGGCAAACTATAGTGGTTTTGCTGCACTTTTTTTTAAGTTATGTAATCCAAAAGTGCCGTACCTCCTTTCTCTTCAAGAGGGAGATCCTATTGAATACATAAAAAGAAGAGTTGGGATTTTATATCCTATATTTGTTCGAGTGTTTACAAAAGCAGATAGCATTCAGGCGATTTCACACTATCTTGGTAATTTTGCGCGTGATATGGGATATCAAGGAAGACTAGAAATTATTCCCAATGCAGTTGATACAAAAAAATTTACCCAAGTGGTTGATCATGATGAATTGCAAAAGCTAAAAGAAACACTTGGGAAAAAACCAGAAGATATTTTTTTAATTACTACATCGAGACTTGTGGTGAAAAATGCGGTAGATGATGTAATTACTGCTCTCACGTATTTACCGAATAATATTAAATTCTTGATACTGGGTGTTGGATATGCTGAGAAATCACTTAAAGATCTTACTCGAAAACTTGGAGTTGAAGACAGGGTATTGTTTCTTGGACAAATCGATCATGCAGACATGTTGAAATACTTGAAAGTCTCGGATGTTTTTGTAAGAGCTTCAATTTCTGAGGGTTTTGGTAATTCTTTTGTTGAAGCTATGGCTGCCGAAATACCGGTTATCGCTACTCCTGTTGGAGGAATTGTTGATTTCTTATTTGATCCAAATCATAACCCAGGAGTTCCTTCAACGGGACTTTTTTGTGAAGTTAAAAATCCAGAAAGTATTGCTCATGCTGTGCGTACACTATTTGAAAATCCAGCATTGAGAACTCAAATCATTCATAATGGAAAAACGATGGTTCTTAAGCATTACGACTGGGATTTGATTGCGCGAAACATGAAAGAAAAGGTATTTGATGTTCTTGTAAAATGATGAATTGTTAACTCAGAGATGTGATTTGAGTTTCAGTTCGCATATAATAGAAAGCAAATGTACGATCCAGAGAAAGTTACATACTTTGCCGAAACTGATGCTCGGAATAAAAGAGTAAAATTTGGTATTAAGGCCAAGGACCGTGTTCGCCACTTTTACGTGATTGGAAAAACCGGAATGGGTAAATCTACTCTTCTGGAAAATATGGCGGTTCAAGATATTCAGAATGGGGAGGGTATGGCTTTTATTGACCCGCACGGAAAGACTGCTGATTTGTTTCTTGATTATGTCCCTGAGGAACGTATAAAAGATGTTATTTATTTCGCTCCTTTTGATACTGAAAACCCGATAGCATTTAATGTTATGGAAGATGTTGGTCCAAGTAAGCGTCATTTGGTAGCCAACGGTCTTATGTCTGCTTTTAAGAAGATTTGGGTTGATGCTTGGAGTGCTCGAATGGAGTATATTTTGAACAACACTATCCTTGCTCTTCTTGAATATCCGGATTCAACATTGATTGGTGTAAACCGTATGCTCTCTGACAAGGCATACAGAAAAATGGTTGTTGCAAATATTTCTGATCCATCAGTGAAATCATTTTGGGTAGATGAATTTGAAAAATACGGTGAACGATATATGCAAGAAGCTGGTGCTGCTATTCAAAATAAAGTTGGTCAATTTATTTCTAATCCACTTGTTAGAAATATTATTGGTCAACCGAAATCAACGTTTGATTTTCGTGATGTGATGGATAATAAAAAAATTGTTATCGTAAACCTCTCAAAGGGGCAGGTGGGAGAACAGAATGCTAATCTTTTGGGAAGTATGATTATCACGAAAATCTATCTTGCTGCACTTTCTCGTGCAGATATTCCAGAAAAAGTATTACAAGGAATGCCAAACTTTTATTTGTATGTGGACGAGTTTCAGTCTTTTGCAAATGAATCATTTGCAGACATTCTTTCTGAAGCAAGAAAATATAAATTAAATTTAACCATTGCCCATCAATATGTTGAGCAAATGTCTGAGGAGGTGCGTGCGGCTGTGTTTGGAAACGTGGGAACAATGGCTGCTTTTCGTGTAGGTGCAATTGACGCCGAACTTCTTGAAAAAGAATTCGCTCCTACATTTACAGCTGAGGATATGGTTAATTTAGGAAAGTATCAAATTTATCTAAAGTTGATGATTGACGGTATGTCATCACAGCCATTTTCTGCAACAAATTTACCTCCGATTGCGCTTGCCCCTCGCTCATTCCGTGAAGAAATTATTGCTACATCACGAATGCAATTTACGCATTCTCGAACGTCTGTCGATGAAGCAATTAGGAATTGGCACGATGATGGACCAAAGACACCAGAAAAATCTACGGAGAAAAAACCAGTGTTTGATAGGTTGGCAGATAAAAAAGAATTTGAGCCTCGATTTCAAGATAGAAAAATTGTAAAAGAGATAAAAAAGGACAAAATTGAAGCCTTTGAGGCGATTATGCAAGAAGAGAAGGCAAAAGAACACCCTCCTGTTGTTCAAAAGCCAATTTCTCTTCAGTCGCTTCAAAAACCACAACAATCAAAAAATAAAACTCCGACTGTTGAGCATGTGTCAGAATTGAAACAAGCTTTGGCACAATTGGTGAAAAAAGATGTATCAAAAAATGAATCTGCTCACCATGTAAAAAAAGAACTACAAACTGGGAATTTACCGCCAAAGCAGATGCAATATGGTCATCAGTATGATTCACAAACAAAAAAAGAACCAACCTCTTCTACTGCCACACATACGACCACCCACATTCCCTCACAGGTGAAAAAAGAAGATAAAAGTGAACCTTTGGTACACAAGAAGGAGCAGAGTGAAAAACCGAAAAATGAAATACCTGAGGATGAATTAAGGAATTTACTCCGCGTTGATGGGGAATAGCTTTTTCTGCTATTTTCATCTATGGTAGAGTTTCATTATGAAAATACTTATTACAGGAACAGCCGGTTTTATTGGTTTTCATTTGGCAACTGAACTCCTTAAGCGTGAAGGGGTGGTTGTTATTGGGCTTGATAATATTAACGATTATTATGACCCTGTGTTAAAAACCAAGAGAAACAACCTCTTAAAGAAATCAAAGCAGTATCATTTTTATAAAGTTGATATTGCAGATGCAAAAAAAGTTCTTGCAGTATTTAAAAAAGAGAAGCCTGATGTTGTTGTGCATCTTGCAGCACAGGCAGGTGTGAGATACTCACTTGAAAATCCTTGGGCATATGCAAATTCAAACTATATGGGAACACTCTCAATTTTTGAAGCGGCTCGTGCAACTCAAGTAAAAAGAGTTCTGTATGCTTCATCGAGTTCTGTCTATGGTTCAAATATCAAAGTTCCATTTTCTGAAACTGACCAAACAGATACACCTTTGTCATTGTATGCAGCAACTAAAAAAGCAAACGAAGTTCTTGCTCATTCGTATCACCATTTATTTAAGATTGATATGATCGGACTTCGTTTCTTCACTGTTTATGGTCCGTGGGGGAGACCAGATATGGCACTATTTAATTTTGTTGAGAAAATTAGAAAAGGAGAAACAATTACTTTGTTTAATCAAGGGAATATGAGTCGTTCGTTTACGTACGTTCAAGACATTGTTATACCTATTGTTCGTTTTGTCGATTCAAAATTAAAAGATCCTCGTCATAGAATTTATAATCTTGGTGGTGGTGAACCAACGTCACTTACTCAATTTGTTTCATTAATTGAAAAAGCACTTGGCTCAAAAGCTACTATCGTGTTTGGTCAGATGCATACTGCGGATGTACCAGAAACCCACTCAGACCTTCGTTCATTAAAGAAAGATATAAACTTTGCCCCAAAGGTTTCAATTGAAAAAGGAATACAGTCATTCATCGATTGGTATCTTGAGAATGAACGGTGGCTTTCAAAAATTAAAAAACCAAAACAGTAGTCCATGTATGAGTAAGCCTCGTATTCTTATTGCGGCAAGCATCTATCCTCCTGATCCTGGTGGACCAGCGCTTCACGCCAAAAAACAGTATGAATACTATCTTAAAGAGGGGTTTCCTGTTTGCGTTGTCGCCCTTGCACATTTTCGATCACTTCCGATTGGTATTAGACATGTATTCTTTGCAGTAGCTCTTTTTTCCCATGCATGTACGTCTGATGTTATATATGCACATGATGCCCTCGGTGTCGGATTACCGGCTTTGTTTGTTGCACGAATCCTTAATAAAAAACTTATTATTCGTGTTGGGGGAGATATTGTTTGGGAGAGAAAGTCTGAACAAGGGGAAACACTTCTTTCTATGAATGAGTGGTATAAAACTGGCTCACACAAAAAAGAATTTAACTACGTTGTCTCCCGGTTTGTTTTAAGTAGAATTGATTGTCTTATTGTTCCATCAACTTTGCTTAGCGATTTGTACTCCAAGTACTACGACGTATCACAACAAAGAATACAGGTGATCGCAAATCCGATGATTAGTCAAAAGGAGATACTGCCACATAGTATTCCTAGAACAATTATTTTTGCTAGTAGGCTTGTTGCGTATAAAAACCTTTCTTTTGTTATTGAGTGTATGTCGCGAGTACTGCTAAAGTATAGCGATACTCAATTTCTTATTATGGGAGATGGTCCAGAAAAACTTGCTCTTAAAAAACAAGTGAATGATTTGAAAATGAGTAAACAAATTATATTTACTGGAATTCTTTCGCAAGAAGAAGTGGAAAAACATATCCGCTCATGTATTTTTACTATAGCGCCAGCACTTACTGAATTTAATCCAAATTATGTTCTCCAAGGAATTCAATGGGGTAAGCCATTTCTTGTAAGTAGGGAGCATGGTTTCCCTTTTGCGGTTCCACAAGAATTTTTATTTAATCCTAGAAATAAAGAAGAATGCGAGCAGTGTATTACACGGATGCTTTCTGATTCTGGGTATGCTGATGCGGTATTAAAACTCAAGAGTCTGGCTATCACTCAGACTTGGGAAGATGTGTTAATGAGAAATAAAGAAATTATTGAATTAGTGTGTAAGTAATTTATATGTTCAAAAAAAGGCTATACTACGTGGTATACTAGGCTTCTATGATGAGGGTTTTGATGATTTCTATGGATAGGAAAATAGCAAACCAGTATTCTGCAGTAAACAGAAGGATGGTTGAATACGCCCATGATTTAGGTGAACTTCATATTGTTATATTTAGTACTAAGATTAATGGGCTTACGACACAAAAAATCGCTCCGAATGTATGGATACACCCAACTAACTCAATAGATCGATCTCTCTATATTATTGATGCTATACGAATTGGAAAGAAGATTATTACAAGTATGTATTTTGGTGAGACAATCATTACCGCAGATGATTCATCTGGAACTGGGATAAGTGCTGCAATTCTTAAATATTTCTATAAATTTCCGCTTCAAATTCAAGTTCATACAGACATGTGGAGTTCGTATTATCGATACGAGAATATTTTGAATTGGCTTAGGACATTGATTGCTCCTTTTGTTTTACGGTATGCAGATAATGTTCGTGTAGTAAGTGAAAAAATTCGTCAAGATGTTATTGATAGGGCATATGTTTTGAAAGAGCGAGTTTCGGTATTACCTATTTTTGTTGATGTTCTCATGTATAAAGATGCACCTGTAACAAAAGATCTTCATAAAGTTTACCCTCAATGGAACAATATTATTTTGATGTCATCAAGACTAACGAAGGAAAAAGATATCCCGATTGCTCTAAAAGTTATGCGGAAATTAGTTAAGCGTTATCCGCAGGTTGGATTGGTAATTGTTGGATCTGGTCCAGAAGAGTTATATTTAAAAAAACTTGTTCATCGTTTTAAGCTTGGTAATAATGTTGCATTTGAAGATTGGCAAGATGACTTAACTTCATACTTTAAAACTGCAGATATTTTTCTCAACACTTCCATATATGAAGGGTATGGAATGACACTTGTTGAAGCTGGTGCTTCGGGTTGTGCGATTGTCACAACTCGAGTAGGTGTAGCCTTTGGTCTTCTTGATGATGGTAATAACGCACTTCTCTGTGATGTAAAAGATGAATCTTCTATATACAATAAATTAGTTACATTAATTGAAAATCCAACAATTCGGAAATCATTAGGGCAAGAGGCACAAAGAGATATGGTTGTAAGTGCCATGAGTCGTGATGAATATGTTCAAAAAATTCAAACTTTATTTAAAGATCTTACAAAAAAATAACTAATGAAACTCCTTATTATTACTCAAAAAGTTGATAAACATGATCCTATTTTAGGTTTCTTTCATCGTTGGCTGGAGGAGTTTAGCCGCACGGTTGAACACGTTGTTGTTGTTTGTTTATTTGAAGGTGAACATTCATTACCTGGCAATGTAACAGTATTGTCTTTAGGTAAAGAGTATCGGGTATCTCGGATACAGTATGTGTATCGGTTTTTTTATTACATCTGGAATCAGAGAGATCACTACGATGCGGTGTTTATTCATATGAATCAAATTTACGCCATTTTAGGAGGTTGTGTGTGGAAATTTCTTCATAAACCAGTTGCACTGTGGTACACACATAAGCAGGTTTCATGGTCACTTCGTACAGCCGTTCTTTTTGTTGATTATGTGTTTTCTGCTTCTCAAGAAAGTTTTCGTTTACCAACAAAAAAACTTCATATTTTAGGGCATGGTATTGATACAAAAGTTTTCTGTGAAATATCTCGTCCTGAAAATACTAGAAAGAAATTACTGACCGTTGGGAGAGTTGCTCCGGTAAAAAATATTCATATGATGATTGATGTTGTAAAGAATTTGCACGATAAAGGAATTTCTGTCGACTTTGACATAGTCGGAAATCCTATTTACCCAGCTGATGAGGTATATAAAGATACATTACAGAAGAAGATCCATCAGTATGGATTAGAAAAGTATGTACGTTTTTTAGGTACTGTATCACACGAGAAAACCCCTGCTTTGTATCAAAATGCAGATATATTTTTGAATCTCAGTGACACAGGAAGTATGGATAAGGTTGTTCTTGAGGCAATGGCATGCGGCCTCAAGATTGTGACTTCAAATGATGCATTTCAAAATATATTAGATACCGAGTATCTTGTGGGAAAGGATGTTACATCAGTTACTGAGGGTGTAAGGCGAGTAATGGAGAAGGTGTACGACAAAAATCTTTCACTCTATGTACAAAAAAACCATAACTTAACTAGATTAATACCGACTATTATTCAATATCTTACTTAATATACATGTGTGGAATAACTGGATTTAATTGGGAAGATAAACTTTTGGGAGAAACAATGAACGATTGTTTATCGTATCGTGGTCCAGATACTTCCGGTGTATTCGCAGAGGAAGGAATAACGCTTGCCCACAGGAGGCTTTCTATCATCGATCTTTCCCCACTAGGCAATCAGCCGATGCATGACGGGAAAAACGAATGTGTTATCACGTTTAATGGTGAAATTTATAATTTTAAGGAGCTTCGAGAAGAATTGTCTTCTTATTATGAATTTAAATCTCAAAGTGACACTGAGGTTATTCTTGCTGGGTATAAAAAGTGGGGGAAAGATGTTGTTCATCACTTGAATGGAATTTTTGCATTTGCAATTTGGGATAAAGATAAAAAAAGTTTATTTTGTGCACGTGATCATATGGGAGTGAAACCATTTTACTATTTTTGGGATGGAAGCAGATTTATATTTGCTTCAGAAATTAAAGCGATTCTTGTTCATGATATTAAGAGGGTGCTCAATCGGGAATCATTTAATCGTTACATGAGGGTTCTATATGCTCCAGAGCCAGAAACTATGATACAGGGTGTATCAAAGCTTTCGCCTGGCAGCACTTTGTATCTACAGGGTAGTTCTCTTATAGTTGAACGATATTATACTAAGGCACTCCATACAAAAGATTTTGCATATCATGATGCTGTGGAGGAGGTGCGTTTGAGTATTGAAGATGCATCTGCAAGACAACTTGTTTCAGATGTTCCAGTTGGGGTGTATTTATCTGGAGGAATTGATTCAAGTGTTATTCTCAGTTCAGTTTCTAAAGTTAAGAAGAATGTAAAAACATTTTCCATAGGTTTTGATTTACATGACGGTGAGGAAAGTGAAAAGTTTAATCGAGATTTTAATCTTGCAAGGGAAACATCTAAACATTTTGGTGCAGAGCATCATGCGGTTACTCTCTCTGTTACAGATATTGCTGACTCACTTGTGGAAACTATAGGTCATATGGATGATCCTATTTCAAATCCTACAGCACTCTCGATGGCATACTTGTCGAAATTTGCCCGTAAAGAGGTCACGGTTGTGTTGTCAGGAAATGGAGGTGATGAGCTATTTGGGGGATATGAGAGATATCGATTATCTGTTATTGCTGATACATTACGAAGTATCCCAGGTAGTTCTGTATTAGGTTATATGTCAGAAAAAGCAAAGAAATTACTTACACCACCTGGTATTTCACGGATACAATTATTTGAATTTGAGAAAGACGCACAACTTAATACAGTTATTGCACCGCACTATTTTTCTCCATCAAGTAGTGTCGAAAATTTTTTTGAAGTTTATTCTACACACGAAAAAGATTTTACTGATGAGTTTATGTTAATTGATCAAAAGAGCTGGCTTCCAGACTACGCACTACTTTTGTCAGATAAAATGTCTATGAAGCATTCAATCGAGGAGAGGGTGCCGCTTCTCGATAGAAAAGTTGTAGAGCTTTCACAAAGTATTCCTAGATCCTATAAGGTTGATATGTTTGGAACAAAAAAAATTTTGAAGGATGCTTTTCGTGCAGAACTTCCTGAACAATTATTCCGCGAGCCAAAGCGAGGTTGGTTTTCACCAGGTGCTAAGTGGCTTCGAAGAAAGGAAGTGCTTTCTATTGTGAGTGAAATATTATCACCTGAATATTATGGAGGAACCAAAGATTTATTTAATTGGGTTGAACTCGAGAAGATGCTTCAGCGACACATTGATAAGAAAGAGTATAACCTAACTATTTTGTGGGCTATACTTACATTTCAAATTTGGGCAAAAAGGTACAATATTACAATATAAATGGAAAGAAAAAAGAAAATTCTTATTATTACTCCACGGTCGCCATTTACGAATACTGGCGCATGTGAACAAGACAGACTTTCTGGGATCGAATGGTTTGTTCGCAATGGTTATGATGTGAGGGTTATTACGAAAGCGTTTGAGAGTGATGCGCAATCAATCAATGAATACAAAGAAAAGCTTAATATTTGTATTACACCAATACCATATGCATATAGAGCTAGAAAAGGTTTTTTGAAGTACTGGACATTTTTTAAACGTCTTTGTTGGCCTTTGTACTGGGACGGGGCGTCGTTTGAATATTTTGATTCATACACACAAACAGTTGTACAAGAATCTGTCGAAAGCTTTAATCCTGACTATGTATGGTTTGATTATTCCTATTTATGGCCGCTATATCATATATGTGAAAAACGAAAGATACCTATTATCACACGTTCAATTAATTTTGAACCTATTCATTTTCTTGATGAAGATGGGAGAACATTCTTAAACCGCATTCGTTCACTCCCTAAATACATGAGCGAGTATCTTTCATTTTCGCGAAGTAATTATTTTTTTTCCATTACTCCAAAAGAAGAAGTAATGTATAAACGTTTTGGGAAAACACCTGTGAAAACCCTTCCACTTCGTTCTCTTCCTGGTCGTGTAGTAATTCCAAGAAATAAAGTTTCCCATGATGGTATTCGAATCGGATTCATGCCTTCTACGTATAATGTCCACCATAATCGTGAAGCGCTTAGGTTTCTTGTTGAAGATGTAATACCTTCTTTACCAGATCAAATAAAAGAGCAAGTAACACTTCATGTTACAGGAAGTAAATTTCCAAAAGAATTTGAAGGGAACATGCCTCCACAAATTATATATGAGGGATTTGTCCCTAGTGTCATTACTTTTTGGCAAAACATGGATATCGCTGTTTCTCCTTCACTATTTGGTGCAGGTATGCAACAAAAGATTTTTGAGCCAATATCTCTAGGAGTTCCCACAATTACTGCACAGAGAGGCTTGGCAGGGTATCCGTTTATTAATAGAGAAATGGTGTTGTGCGCAGAGACAAAAAAAGAAACTATCAAAGCGATTATAGATTTGGTAAGTGATCCTCAGAAGACACTTGAACTTGGTGCAAAAGGAAAAAAAAGAGCTGAAGAAATTTTTTCACAAGACACTGTAGATAGTCTTATTCGTGATGCTCTGTCAAGAATTTATCATATAACATGAAAAGTTTTTTCATAACAGTCACAGGTCTTTTTTGTTCGTATGTACCCATGAGCCAAAAAGCTCGAGACCTTTTTCTTTGGCCTCTTGCATCACGGGTACTTGGTCTTTCTTATACAAAAATTGTTTTATTGAAAAAAGGTATTGTATTAAAAGTTGGCATGGAAGATATATTAAATCGATTTATTATGTTTCTTGGTCCTTATATAGAATACATATGGGAACCAAGCACGATGAAGCTTCTTGAACAATTATCTAAACAAAAACAATCAATTGTTATTGCTGGTTCACATATTGGATTTACTGTTTTGGAATCAGCTCAGAGTACAAAAGGTCGTGTGTTTGCGTTTGAACCCGTACAAAATTTGTATGTTCGATCGAAAGAAAATATTATGCTTAACCCTGTTGAGTCTAAAAAAATTACACTTGAAAAAATGGCATTAGGGAACACGAACTCAATTGTGACAATGTATGTTGAAAACATTCGATCTTCAATTATCCCTTATAGTAAAAATCACGTTTCATCTCGTACAGAAGAAGTCCCTATGGTTAGTCTTGATACATATGCTCGTAATAAGGGTATATCTGGTTTTGATCTCATGCTTCTAGATATTGAAGGGTATGAACTATTTGCTCTTGAAGGCGCAAAAGAATTACTTAAGCAAAAGCCCGACCTAATTTTGGAAGTAAGTCCGCGTGTATTATCAAAGATTCATGATTCTTCTGATGCGTTATTTACCTTTCTTCATGACCGAGGGTACATAATTTATATTATTGCTGATAACTACAAGGCATTCGTTACCAGAAGGAATCCAAATATTAGACTTATTTCACTTACATCTCCCCAAGCAAATGAGTATGTACATCTAGATTATTTTAATGTATTTGCAACACAAAGCTCACCAGAAATAGTGCAAACCGTTGGACATATAGTAGACTAGAAAAACAACAATTATGGCCAGTTTTTTAAAGACAATACAAAGCATTTTTCTGTCTTATTCGTTTCTAGATGCTATCAGGCTTACGGCTTCGTATCTTCGGCTTTTAATAAGAAACCGAATGAAATTGGAGTACCCAAATAAGGAGCATTTTTTAGGCTTTGAAATTGAATTTCCATTTCGCCCGGCTTTTTTTGGCTTGATTCATGAAATTTTTCTGAAACCATTTATTCGAATTGAAAGGGATACAGCCCCAATGGTTGTATTTGATTGTGGAACAAATATTGGTATTCGCATGCTGTATTTTAAGTGGCGGTATCCTCATGCACAATTTGTATGTTTCGAGCCCAATCCAGTTGTTCTTGAATATTTAAAAAGAAATATAAAAAATAACAACCTATCAAATGATGTGACTCTTCATCAAGTTGCACTTGGAAAAGAAGAAGGTGAGATAGAGCTTTTTTATCACAAGAATGTACGAGCTTCAGGAAGTGCAAGTGTTATTAAGCCTGATACACTCGGCAGTGATCAAACTACAATTGCTGTACCTCAAAGACGTCTTTCTGATTATATTCACTCATCGATTGATATGATTAAGCTTGATATTGAAGGAGCTGAAGGTTCGGTTCTTGAGGATCTTCGTGATAATAAAAAACTTTCATTTATTAAAAATATCATTATTGAATTTCATATTGATGACGTGACAATGGTATATCCTCTTGAAGATATTATTACAATACTTGAGAACGATGGCTTTCTTGTTCATCATTCACCGCTGGAGGCATTTCGTGTGCATACTACAGGCCCAATTCTTCGAACTTGTATGATCTATGGAAAAAAGCAATAACAATAGAATGCGAGCGCTGTATGTCTTTTCTGGTAAAAGAAGGAATGTATTCAAGGGTGTACCGAGTGTTGATTACCCAGATACACAATTTTACGGCATGAACCATCTAAAGGATTTTGGTGTTGATGCTGACTACAAAGAATTTGAAGATAGTTCTATTGGAAATTTTTTTGCGCCTTATCTTGGTTTTCGAGTCAGACATAGTCTTATGTATTTTTATGCACGAAAATATGATGTGGTATTTGGGATTTCAATTATCTATATGTTGATATGGAAAAAAATTATTCCAACAAAAACAAAGTTTGTAATTTTTAATTCTGTATTCGTCCGGATGCTTAATGTGTACTCGAGCACCTCATGGCAGTTTAAGGTGTTGGTGTGGATATTAAAGGATGCTGATGGCATCGTGTTTTTATCTCAA
>CAZYGU010000001.1:18389-27766 GCA_964646785.1 uncultured Candidatus Saccharibacteria bacterium
ATAGAAGACATGCCTGCTAATATTCGTATTCATATAAATATTCCAAGAGAAGATCTTGATAATCTTTATCGGCAAGCAAAAGCGCTTCTTCTTATTACTCATAATGATTCTTATACAGATGGATCTGATTCTTCTGGCCCCACTGTACTTCTTGAGGCAATGGCCGTTGGACTGCCTATTATTGCGAGTAAAAAGGCCTATATTGAAGATTATGGCAGCCATAATGTCGATATG
The DNA here is from genome assembly GCA_964646785.1 of uncultured Candidatus Saccharibacteria bacterium. Taxonomy (GTDB): domain Bacteria; phylum Patescibacteriota; class Minisyncoccia; order Phycocordibacterales; family Zambryskibacteraceae; genus JBGTNQ01. The sequence continues at coordinate 18,624 of CAZYGU010000001.1, forward strand.
TGCCTCGTTGATTTTTATGACAGCGATGCTATTGTGAGAAGCATTCGGATAATATCTGATCCCGTAAAGAGACGAAGTATTGCAGAGCACGCACGACTGAAAGTCGATACGATATGTAATACAAAGGAAATGGCTCATGGTCTTTCAGATGTGTTCAAAAAAGTTTGTGCAAAATAATTCACTATTTTATTGTAATCGTTGCAACATATTACTTCGTGTCTCATCAGACAAGATGGTTTGTTCTTCTTGTCGTAAAGAAGTTTCAGTTAAAGATGGAATTCCTCTTTTTTCACCAAACATATACTGGGGGAAGATACCCGAACAAGAACTTAATGCTATCACTGCTCAGATTCAAAAAGATGGATTTCACACATTTACTCCAGATCTTCAAAAGAAACTTGATTTTACCTATGACGAAGATCGAGCAGATTGGAGGTTGTATATTCCTTTAACAAAAGATTCTGTTGTCCTTGATGTTGGTGCAGGTCTTGGTCGAATCAGTATACCTCTTGCACGGGTATGTGGACGTGTTATAGCGTGTGACCAATCTCAGGCGCGCATGGCATTTTTAAAACAGCGTGCAAAAACTCTTAATCTTACTAACATTGATGTATTTGTTGGTGATATCTATGATTTACCACTTCAAAATCATAGTGTTGATTTGATCGTTATGAATGGGGTGCTCGAGTGGGTGGGTCTTACAGATAAATATAAAGATCCTCGTGTTGCACAAATTAAAGCTCTTGAAATTTGTAAAAAATTATTAAAACCAGGAGGAAGATTGTATATAGGTATTGAAAATAGGTGGGCGTCGACATATCTGAGAGCAACCGATCACGGAGGACTTTTATATACTAGTTATATGCCACGCTTTCTTGCTGATTGGTATTCGCGTATGAGAGGAAAAGGCGCATATCGCACATATACATATTCAAAAAAAGGATATGAAAAATTGTTTCGCGATTCTGGTTTTTCAATAAAACCAGATTTTTACCTGCTATTTCCTGGTTACAACTTACCGCGTGTTATTGTTCCTTATGAACAAATTTATATGTTTCAGTACGCAATTAAAACGTTTAAGCATTCAAACAATATACTAAAGAAGATACTCCTTTCCTTGATGCAGGTGCCAATTATTGTGAGGGTGTATCGCTTCTTCTTTTTTAGTTTTGGTATTATTGTCAAACATGATTAAACAGATTGAAAAAGAACTCACAAAAGTATTGGAAAAAAGATTGGTCGATTCTCGTGATCTATATTTTTTGAAATACAACACAGCACTCTCTGGGACAGGACTCGGTAATAAGGTGCTGCTGTTTGTGTTTGGAAAAGGACAAAGTGAGCCAATCGCTGTTGTAAAAACCGTTAGATCGTATACTGATGCGTCAGTAATTCGCAGTGGTTTTACACGACTTATGCAACTGAATACACAGGTTAAGGATATTGAATGTTCAGCGTTGTTTCCTGAAGCTCTATCTTTATATGATGCTGGGCATGAAATTTTTAGCGTTGAAAGCGTTTGTGTCGGAAGGAAGTCTGATGTTACAAAAGATCTTCCTCTAATTATGGGTCAGTACACAAAACTTTCACAATATATGCAGAAGCAATTAGACAGCGCCCTAACTCTCACTGCTCAGTATGGTAAAAAATTGATTGACGCACTCGAAGGTCCACAAGAGTCAAAAGATTATCTTTGGAAGTATTGCGCTGAAATATGGGGTGATACTGAAATAGTCTTGCCGTCAATATCTCAGCATGGAGATTTTACTTTTGATAATATTCGAGTTGAGAAGGAGGTCGTACATATTATTGATTGTGATACATTTGGTGCTATTACAATCCCTGGCTATGATATCTTCCATCTAATTGTTAGAAGTAAGCTTCCATCGTGGAAAGATATCTTTTTTGAATACTGGAAGCATATGGAACTACCTTCTGTGCCAGATAAAAGGCTCTTCTTTCTTTACTACCTTCATGAGTTGTTTATTAAAAAAGACTATATTTTAAAGCGTAAAAGTGTCGAAGTGATCATCGCAGAATTCGAGGGTTTTATGGTATAGTCCCTCTATACTTTTCATCTATGACAACGATTTTACACATCACCAGGATGAATTTTTTGTCGAATAAGGCGCATGTTTATACCACAACAAAAACATGTGAAGCATTGGCAATGCAACAAGATGTACATGTGATACTTTTAAGTTCAGATGATAGTCTTCGGACTAATCGATCTAAGGAAGAATTTTTTCAAAAACATGATGTAATAAAAAGGTTTGAAATTGTTTCACTTCCTTCATTCTCGAATTTATTGAAGGGAAGTCGTATTCGTCTAGTAAATTGGCTTGAAACAGTTGCTGTTAATTGTTCAATTGCCTGGTATGTTCTTGCTCATAGAAAAACATTTGATGTTTTGTATTATCGTGATTGCTCGCTCATTTTGCCAATTTTACTAGCAAAATATTTATGGAAAAAACCAATATTTCTTGAACTTCATGCTGTTCTCCATAAAAAACATGGGCAATTTCTAAATAATTTTTTTTCAAACATCTCAGATGGACTGATTGCTATTAGTTATGGGCTAAAGGATTATTATGAAAAAATAAATACCAATATTATTGTTGCTTTTTGTGCAGCATCTGAACCAGAGCGGTTTGAAAAGATTTCTGAAACGAAATCTGAATTAAGAGAAATCTTTGGTTTCCCACAAAACGCATATATTCTCATGTATTCAGGTAATTTGTATAAAACAGGTAATTACGATTCATATGGTATTGAAGACATTATTAGCGCAATGCCTTATATGGCTCAAGATGTGTTGTTCGTGGGTGTTGGTAAAAAAGGAAACGAAATTAAAGATCATCTTGAACTTGCAAAGCGACTCAGCGTTTCTAAAAAGGTACTATTTCTCCCTTGGGTAGGAAAACAAGAAGTGTATCGATACTGGAAATCCGCTGATGTATTGCTACTTCCAGCTGCTGGAGCTCAAATTGGCAACTCTCCAACAAAGATGTTCGAGTACTTGTGTTCAGAGAAGCCTATCGTGTCTGCACGCACTGCCCCTATTGAAGAGGTTCTAAAAGATGGAAAGAACGCTCTTCTCGTGAATGATTACAAGAACCCACATGAATGGGCTGAAAAGATATCGCTTCTAAGAAATAATCAGGAAGTAATGAATACAATTGTGTCAGGTGCTCGTGGTGTGAGTAAGGATTATACTTGGTACATGAGAGGAAAGCATATTGCTGACTTTGTGGTTGGTAAATCATTATGATTAAAAACACTCTTTACTTTCTTGCATATTGGAGTGGGATAAATGCATTGTGTGGTTTTTTTATGAGGAAAAAGGTTTTTCTTTTGATGTATCACAGTATTGGATCAAAAAAAACTAATAAGGAATTGCGACAAGATTTGTACACTCATATTTCAATTGATTCAGATTCTTTTGAACAGCAGATTGCATATCTTCATAAGAAGGGACATACATTTATTTCTTTTGATGATATTGAGACCCTTGATTTTAATACTATACAGAAACCAACTATCATTTATTTTGATGATGGATTTAAAGATAATCTTGTAAATGCAAAACCAATCTTGGAGAAGTATAATGTTCCCGCAACCATGTTTCTTGTTTCAGGTATTTTAGATAGGACTCATATGATCTGGACAATTCTCTATAAAGAAGCGTTGTCGCTTCTTGGTGTTTCATCAGAAAATCAAATTAAAAAGATTGAGAATCTAAAAATGGGGACAGAATATAATAGGGTGAAAGAACTTTCTCAGTATCCGCTTAGTGAGTATTCTTATTTGTTTGATATATTTCTTAATTGGGATGATGTAAAAAGAATGGAGAATAGTGTTTTTCGTTTTGGTTCTCATGGGGTATCACATACAAGACTTACAGAGCTTGCCCCTGAAGATTTTCGTCATGAGACTTTGTACTCGAAGGAGCGCATAGAAGAGAAGGTTGGTCAGAAAGTTACTGCGTTTTCGTTTCCTTATGGAAGAGGAAATAACGCCTTAGTACAGAGTTTAAACGATGCCGGGTACCGTTTTGTTGTGTCTCAAGGGAAAGGTATAAACTCGGTTCCAAGTAAAAATTCTAAAGTGCACTATTTTAAGAATATTTCCCCAAAACCAGGCGAGTCACTGATGAAGTTTTCACTTAGATTGTATCTTCTTAATCTTCGGTCATGATTATCTCTCAAAAAAAATTATTTTTTCATACAGCTTCGATTATTCTTGAAGATGAAAAAATTTCCGAATTGTTTCGGAGTAATAAATACTCATCGATTGTTGCTTTGTCATATCAAAAACTTGATCTTCCAAAATTTTCTTCATTTTCAAAACCAACATTATGTATTGATTTGAGGAAAACAGAGGAGGAAATTATGCAAGGCTTTAATGACACAACCCGAAATGAGATTCGGAAAACATATAAGGATGAAAAACTCCATATTGTCATGAAAGATACAGTTGATATTGAGTTTTATAATCTATATCGTAATTTTGAATTTTCTCAAGGGAGAGTTCCGACATCTATAGAATCGCTTTCGGGGATGCTGTGTTTCGGTGCGTATATTGGTGGAGAATTAGTTTCGGGGCTATACGTTATTCAAAGTCAGCCTTACTTAAGAATACGGTCAATTTTTTCCAAGAGGCTGGTTGTTGAGCAAAAGGAGATCTATAAACAAATTGCATATGCTACTCGGAGGCTTGTGTGGGAGGCGTGTCTGTGGGGGAAGGCAAGAAATTTCATTTCCCTTGATATGGCATCAGTTAATATAAGTAACCCTAAAACGGAAAGTATAGCGCGTTTCAAAATGTCATTTGGAAAAGATCTTTCTGATGAATATATTTATATATACAAAAGCGCAACTTTTGCATTTTTTGAGAAACTCGTATTTGTAAAGTTATGGCTAAAGAGGGTACTATTTATGTTCAAAAAATGAAGGTCCTCTATATCACTAATTATCTAGGAAACAAGGGTGGGCTTGGGCGATATTCTGCCGAAGTTACTCGCGCTATGGGGAAGTACCCTGTTTCGATTTCTGTTGTCTCTGAGGCAAAAACACCCGCTGAATCATTTGAATACAATATATTGAAACCAGTGTTTCATCAAAAAAATACATGGACATTATTGAAACATTTTGTGTTAAATGCGATTGCAGTTAGGAAGTTTGCAAAAGATTTTGATGTCATTCATGCACATGATGGATGGCCATATGGTGTATATGGTTTTTGGGCTGTGTTTGGTCGTAAAAAAAAGTTATTTATTACTGGAATTGGGACATACACAATTGCACCACTTCGTGAAAAGATTCGAGGTGCTGCTTTACGGGTTGCATACACGCGTGCTGAAAAAATATTTTGCATTAGTGACTATGTAAGAGATCGTCTTAAGGCACTTCATAGCAAGGCAAAAGCGGAGACGGTTTTTATGGGTGTAACAAAGCTTCCTCAGTTGGATGTTGATGCCATTGATACATACAAAAAACAATTTTCTCTTAATGGTAAAAAGCCTGTTATCTTAACGGTTGGAGATATAAAAAAAAGGAAAGGTCAGTTTAATACTTTGTGCTCACTCAATCTATTAAAGCAATCATTTCCAAATTTTCTGTATGTCATTATCGGTGATGATTCGGACGTATATTACATGAATCAGATCCGTACCTATATAGAGAGTGAAGGGCTTAAAAATAACGTTTTGATAATTTCCCATATGTATGATGATTCTGTTCTCTCTTTTTTCTATGGTATTTGTGATGTCTTCATGTTGAATTCAAACAATGATCAGTATCACTTTGAAGGGTTTGGGTTGGTATTATTGGAGGCTGCACAGTTCGGGAAACCTGTTATTGGAAGCCGAAATTGTGGAATTGAAAGTGCCCTTTCAAACTGCTACAATGGCTATCTAGCTGAGCAGGGTAACCATCAGGAAATAAGTCAGCGTTTGCTTGATATTCTTCTAGAACAAGCAAATGTCTTTGGAGAGAATTCACTTGAATTTCACAGTCGTTTTTCCTGGGATAATACTGCTCAAACGTATTACGAATATTATATTCATGAGGAGTAACACTAAACTCACAATTATCGGTAATCTTCGAATAAATTCTCTTACAAGACTCCAGCATTTTAAGAGTTCTTTTTTTTCTTTTAATACAGTAAGTGATAACTGGCTTATAAATATTCGAGGAACTTTTCGAAAAGAAGCAATTGATTTTTTACAAGAGCAACTCGGAGACTCGCTTGTACTGTTTGAATTGCTTGATGATTCTCGTGGGTGGATATCAAACTCTCTTGAAATGCTTGAAAAAGCAAAACATCCATACATTCTTGTATGGAATGAAGATCATATGAATGTTGCTCCTCAAGAAGAAATCACCTCTGTAGTATATGAGATGAGTGAACAAGGCGCTGACTATCTAACTTATAGTTGGTGGATGTTGGGAAAAGCTCGAAAAGTATTTGATGATCTTTCAAAAAAAATTGATTTCAAAATAAAAAAACATATTAGTGTTGTAGATCTTACCTCGGAAAAGTGGAGAATGGTTCGGGAGACAGGATATTCGTATTTCATTATCTCAATGTGTGGAATTTTTCAGAGAGATTTTCTGAAAAAAATGTGGATGAATGATCAGCAACGATTACCACTTTTTTATAAGAAATATATTTTTAAAATACTTGGTCTGTTAACAAAGCTCAAGATTATTTCCCCTATAGGTCATAAAGAACTTTTTGAGAAAATTAATCGTATTGTATTTAGTAATCAACTACAAAAATATCCAATTGTTACTCCGTTTGAAATGGAGAAGGGTCCAGAAAGATTCGATGTGTTCCCGTTTAGAATGGCTATATCAAATCAAGAATTATTTGCATGTATAGATGACAATGTAAATGTAGCAGGATATTCTCTTGTTGAAAGAGGTATGTATAAAGTATCGGGTGCAGTTCCTATCCAAAAGCACCTTGAAAGTATTTTTTCTGAAATGAAATCAGTGCTGTCACGAGTTGATGAAAAACAGGTGAATCAATTAGTAAACCATATATTGTCTGCTCGAAAGATTATTGGCAGTGGTGCAGGAAGAGTGGGTATGGCAGTACGAGGATTTATTATGCGACTAAAGCATATGGGATTTGATGCGTATATTCTCGGTGATGCAAATGTCCCATCAATAAAATCAGAGGATTTATTCTTGGTGTGTTCGGGCTCCGGCGAAACACAGACAATATACGAGCTGACACTGATAGCAAAAAAGAATGAATCCCAAGTCGCTCTTATTACAGGTAATCCAGATTCTCGTATCGGGAAGTTAGCTCATAGTATTGTTGAGATCAAGGCACCATCAAAAACAAAACAAGTCGAAGGGTTTGTGTCCATTCAGCCAATGACAACACTTAATGAACAATCATTAAGTATCTTTTTCGATGCTTTGGTTTTACGACTTATGGATGAGCTTGGTGAGACCCATGATACGATGTGGGCAAGACATTCTAATCTTGAATAATATGAAAAAAATATCTACAAAGAAGAAACCAAAATTTGCTCTTGCGGCTTCACTTATTTGTGCTGATATCTCTGATTTGAAAGGTGAAATAACTAAGCTTGAAAGGGGAGGTATTGATTATATTCATTTTGATGTGATGGATAATCAATTTGTGCCACGATTCGGACTTTATCCAGAAATGTTAAAAGCGGTGAAAAGATTAACGAATATACCAGTTGATGTACATTTGATGGTTGATGATCCAGAAAAGGCAATTCCAGTATTTGCTGAAGCAGGTGCTGACTATATTGTGATTCATGCTGAAGCGACAAGTCATCTTGATCATCTTGTTAAAATGATAAGAAAAAGTGGTTCAAAGCCAGGTATTGCACTTAATCCAAGTACCAGTCTTTCTGTTCTCGATTATGTTCTTGGGGATATTGACCTTGTGATGCTTATGGCAATTAACCCGGGTATTTTGGGTCATAAGTTAATTCCTGGCATGATGCAAAAGATTTCTGAATTGAAAACAAAACTCAAGAAATACCCTGACATGCTTATTGAGATTGATGGAGGAGTGAGTTTCGAAAGCGGACGAGAGATGTTGAAGCGAGGTGCAAATATGCTTGTGTGTGGAACTTCAGCTATCTTTAAACCAGAAGGGGATGTTGATGTAAAAATTAAAGAATTTAAAAAACTTTTGAGTAGATAATTGAATGAAAGTATTTCTTACCACATCAGGAACAGGATCACGACTTAATGAACTCACAAAGTATATAAACAAAGCTCTTGTTCGTGTTGGGAAAAAACCAGCAATTTCATATATTATTGAGTCATATTCATCAGATACTGAATTCGTCATAACCTTAGGGTATAAAGGTGATCAGGTAAAAGATTTCTTGGAGCTTGCATATCCAACAATTCACTTTACTTTTATATGGGTCGATAAGTATGAAGGTCCCGGAACAAGTCTTGGATATTCTATGTTACAAGCAAAGCAAGAATTGCAGTGCCCATTCATTTTTCATGCATGTGACACTATCGTTGAAAGATGGAAAGCACCTGAACCGAGTGAAAACTGGGCAGCTGGGCTCTCAATGGATGATATGACACAGTATACATCGTTTGATGTTAATGAGGATGGTTATATATCTAAATACAACGACAAGGGTGCACTAGGTGCTGATTTAGTCCATATTGGATTAATAGGTGTTCAGGATTACAAAAATTACTGGGAAACACTTGAGCGCATATATGCTACTGATCCGAATGATTCACGGTTGAATGACACTATTACTCTTTCCGATATGATTTCTCGAGGTGCAAAAGTGAAGGCTGTCGCTGTACCTTCATGGCTTGATATCGGAAATCCATCAGCACTCATTAATGCCCGGGCAAAAATATCAGATCATTTTGAAAACTTAGATAAAGTAGATGAGTCATTATTTTTCTTTGGAGATTTTGCGATTAAATTTTTTGCTCAAGAAAAAAAAGTCACAGATCGTGTTGCTCGGGGAGAAATTTTAAAAGGGTTGGTACCAAGAACTCTTGAGGTAAGAAAGAATTTTTATAAGTACGAATTTGTACAAGGTGGTCTCTATTCAGAGGTTGCAACAAAAGATGATTTTAAGAAATTTTTATCTTGGTCCCAGTCTT
>CAZYGU010000001.1:27866-54930 GCA_964646785.1 uncultured Candidatus Saccharibacteria bacterium
GATTATATTCTCGAGAATATACTAAAAACTGAAGAAGGATATTGTTTGCTCGACTGGCGACAGGATTTTGGGGGACTACTCAGAGGTGGTGATATGTATTACGATTTTGGAAAATTAGCTCATAACTTAGTTGTGAATCACGATATTATAAGCAGAAATCTTTTTGCTATTTCAACAGAGGGAGATATGATCACATGTGATATCCAAAGAAAACCTCATTTGGTAGAATGTGAAAAAGTACTTGAAACTTTTTTGGCTGAGCAAGGATTTGATAAGAAAAAAGTACAAGTGATCCGTGCATTGATTTGGCTCAGTATGTCACCACTTCATCACGATGCGTTTAATCCATTCTTGTTTTATTTCGGGAAACTTCATCTTTGGCAAGCTTTACAAAACCCATAATATGAAAAACTTTATTATTGATGTTGATGGTGTACTTACTGATGGGCAGTTTCACTACACAACTGAAGGAAAAGTAGCAAAAATTTTTGGCCCTGATGATGCAGACGGCTTACTTCTTATAAAGCCATTTATTAATGTTATTGCAGTAACTGGTGACAAAAGGGGGTTTCCTATTACTCAAAAAAGAGTAGAAGAAGATATGAAGTTACCCCTATTTCAAGTAAGCACCTTTGAAAGGGTCGCCTGGATAGAAGAGAGATATCCACTTGAAGAATGTATATATATGGGAGATGGTATTTTTGATGCCATGGTATTTGATAAAGTGGGATATGCTATTGCTCCTGCTAATGTGTTTGAAAAAACAAAGCACTATGCAGATTATGTAACAAGTTCAGTCGGGGGAAGTGGTGCGGTAGCAGAAGCTTGTTTCCATATTATGGAAAAGTTCTTTACACCGCTTGATCCATTAAATCTACGCATTGAAGGAGGTATATGGGGAAGTAAGAAATGATTTGATATGAAGAAAATAACAGACTACATCTTGCGATCCAAAAGTGTTGTTACCGAAAAAGAGAATTTGGAACCACTCTATACATTCAAAGATTTTCCCGTGTTCATGGGTTGTGTTGATACACCTCAAAGTGAAGATTTACTAGCGGATATGGAATGGAATATCTGTAGAGACACAGGAATCATCCAACTTGGGAAATTGCTTCCGCTTGAAGTGTTGTATTTAAATAATCACAACGATGGTACTGGAAAGGTGTGGCAAGATCACTACACTGCATTTGCGAAATTTCTTCATCAATTCAATCCAAAAAATGTACTAGAAATCGGAGGTGCACATGATCATATTGTTCGTAACTACCGCGCTCATAATCCTGATGTGAAATGGACTATTGTAGAACCAAATCCTGAACAAATTGATGACAAGGAAATTACCGTCATTAAAGCTTGGTTTGATGATACGTTTACAATCGAAGGAGATTTCGACACAGTCATTCATTCTCATGTGTTTGAACATACCTATGATCCACTTGTATTTATTGAACATATTTCGAAGTTCATGAAAAAAGGTGCTAAGCATATTTTTACCTTTCCAACACTGCTCCCAATGATCAAACTCAAGTGGACAAATGCACTTAACTTTGAACATACAGCATTTCTCACAGAAGACATCACAGAATATATTTTAAAAAAATTTGGGTTTAAAGTTCTTGCTAAGGAATACTATGGTAATCCCCATAGTGTGTTTTACGCGACTGAGCGGGTAGAAGCTCCAGAATCCTTGCCTTTGATGGAGAATAAATATGAAGAGTATAAAAAGCTCTATATGGATTATGTTGAGTACCACCTTGCTATGGTAAAAGAGTTGAATGCACTTACTGAGGTAAGCACACTTCCTGTGTATCTTTTTGGTGCGCATATCTTTTCTCAGACACTCATTCAGTTTGGTTTGAAAACTGACAACATTGTTTCCATTCTTGATAACAGTGCAATGAAGCAAGGGAAGAGACTCTATGGGACAGGGTTTATGGTTGAGTCACCTAAAATACTAAAGGATCTAGGTCCAGTGAATATCATTTTGAAAGCTGCTAGTTATAATAGTGAAATCAAAAAAGATATTTTGGAGAATATTAATGATAAGGTGGTATTTTGGTAACATTATAATTCAGATCTATGAAACACTTTGTTATTAAATGTATTAAAAATTTTTTATTTAACTACAAACACCCAAAATATCGCAGATTTATTTACGATATTTCTAAGCAATATGTGAATTTTTTTCAAAATGATCAAAACATAGATATGTCTACAAACGGTGAGTATCGATTTCTTTCTAAATTTTTTGCATTAAGTAATAAATCTGTTTTTTTTGACGTTGGTGCAAATGTGGGTGACTATACCCGCTATATAATTGATAATACAAATCATGTTAGGAATAGGACGATTCATTGCTTTGAACCTGATAGTTTAACTTTTAAAAAACTTGAAGATTCCTTCGGTGGAACTCCTGGTGTTTTTCTTAATTATGTTGCAGTAAGTGACTCTGTAGGTAAAAAAGAAATGTTCATCAATAAAGAGGCACCAGAATTAAATTCTTTTCATGATACAGAGGAAAAATCTTACACAATTTTAAAAGAGTCTGTTCAGTCTATTACACTCGATCAGTATGTAACGGCTCATAATCTGCGTTCGATTGACTTACTTAAGGTTGACGTTGAGGGGCATGAACTTGCGGTTTTTAAGGGCGCACAAAACTTGTTAAAAAATAAACAGATTTATTGCATTCAGTTTGAGTTTGGAAATGCGGCGATATACTCGCGAACTTTTTTTAAGGATATATATGATTTATTCGTTCTTCATGGGTATACTATTTATAAAATTATGCCTAGTACTTTGTTGAAGGTTGTATATGGTCCAGAATATGAGAAAAGCACATATTCTAATTTTGTAGCACTCATAAATGATTCAGATATTTCGAATTTTGTTTAAATTAATTTCAATTGAATCACAATGAATACCGTATCAATTTGCACAATAGTAAAAAACGAAGCATCTGGTTTGTCCGATTACTTTGATTCGCATATAGATTTTGCAGATGAAATGATTATTGTTGATACAGGGTCGACTGATGGCAGTATTGATATAATAAGACAGTACCAATCGAAATTTCCTGCAAAAGTTTTCTTCTATCAATATCCAGAGCAAAAGGATTTTCATTATGGAATTGCAAAAAATTTCTCACTATCAAAGGCTACGAAGGAATATTCTCTTGTGCTTGATGCTGATGAAAGATTGAGTAAGGAGTTTAAGGATACACTAAAAGACTTTCTTCAAAAGTTTAAACCTGATGTAGTGACTATTATTCGATATGATGATTTTCTTCCTACTCTTCAAGAGCCAATTGAGCGAATAGTGAAAAGAGAAAAAAATATTTTTTATGGAAATGACCAAGAATCAATTGTCCATGAGTTTTTTGTGCACACTTCAACTCCGGTTATGTTCTCTCCACCGCTTTGGCATTGTCAGCGAGAGAAGCACTGGCTTGTCCGTCCCCATAGTAGATTTTTTTATTTAGGTCTTGAAATTGACAGAACACCAAAAACAAAAAGTTTTTTAGGTCACCTTTTGCGTGGGTTCTGGATGTTTCAATATAAATTTAGGAGAGTGTATTTTAGACAGCAATTACATAAAGAAGGAATACACGGATTCAAGTATGCGTTTTTAAGAGCACTCTATTCATTTCTCATTCAATTTTTTGTTGGTTTGAAGGAGAATCATTTACCCTACTGGAAATCTGTGGAATATAAGAATAGAGTGATAATAAAATAGTATGTATATATTTCAACCAGAACGAATATTACTGCGCCAGCAAGTGATTAAATATGCACACCATATAACAGGGAAGACTCTTGATGTTGGTGCTGGAGAAGGTGGCAGATATAAAGGGTTGTTTCCTTGTAAGGAGTATCTCACTATGGATATTGATGCTGGGAAGGGGGTTGATATTGTGGGAAGGGCAGAGAAAATTCCACTTAGTGATAGTGAAGTAGACTCAATTGTATGCACTCAGGTGCTTGAGCATCTCAACCTTCCATTTGAAAGTGTAAAGGAATTTTATCGCGTACTGAAACCTGGTGGCCACATTCTTCTTACAGCACCACAATGGAATGAGCTTCATGAAGAGCCTCATGATTATTTTCGATATACAAAGTTTGGTTTGATTGATATGTTTGAGCGTGCAGGGTTTGAAACGATTACTTACGAACAAAGAGGTGGATTTTTTACTACACGAGGACAAATGATGATCAGGTATCTTGTCGACCGATTAGAGTTATATAAGCGACCGCTATTTGGGAAAATTATTGGTAAGTGTCTTTTGGTATACGGTCATTTTATGATGTGGCTTGATACACTAGATACATCTGTTGCAAATAGAAAAAACACATTAGGTTGGTGTTTTGTTTTTAAAAAAAAGATTTAATTGTATGATCGATCTTAAAAAATACTTGGATACAGTTGACGGTTTTCTTACTGATAAGGAAGGTGGATTGTTGTTTAAACTAGCACAGCACGTAAAGCGGGGAAGTGTTGTTGAGATCGGTTCATGGAAAGGTAAATCAACAGTGTGCTTGGCTCTTGGTTCACGGGAAGGAAGTAAAAGTAAGGTATTTGCAATTGACCCACATACAGGAAGTCCTGAGCACCAAGATGCTTTTGGGGGCAAGGTGTGGACTTTTGATACCTTTAAAGAAAATATAAAACGCGCACAAGTTGAGGATATTGTTGTGCCAATTGTTAAAACATCAGGCGATGCAGTAAATGATTTTCAAAAAGATATAGGACTTATTTTTATCGATGGTGCTCATGAGTACGAACCTGTGAAAAAAGATTTTTTGGAATGGGAGCCAAAAGTTTTATTAGGGGGAATAATTGCATTTCATGACACGGTTGGATGGGCAGGGCCAAGAAAGGTTGTTGAAGAGTATCTCTATAATTCGAGCCACTTTAAGAATGTTAGGTTTGTTGATTCTATTACATACGCTACAAAAGTGGATAAGAATAACTTTTTTGATCGAATACAAAATCGATATATGCTTTACGTGAGAAACATTTCTGAATATGTTCGCGGACTATCTATCCCTAAACCTATAAAAAAGATAGGAAAAATAATTCTTGAATCAATTTCATAACTATGCGTATTTTATTTCTTTCTGATGATTTTCCTCCAAAAAGTTTTGGAGGTGCTGGGATTATTACTTACAACCTAGCAAAAGCTATTGCAAAAGCTGGACATGAAATGTTTGTGATCACTACAGTCCAAGACAAAACCGTTCCTAGAGGATGGAAGAATCTTGATGGGATGAAAGTATACGATCTCTATAATGATTATGATGGAAGATTTGCTGCATATGTAAGTTTGTATAATCCTGGAACTCTTGGTGTCATAGAAAAGATTATCCAAGAAGTAAAACCGGATGTTATTCATGCACACAATATTCATAATAATATTTCGTACCATGCGCTTAAAATAGCTAGGAAATATACCGACAAGGTGTTTCTTACGACACACGATGCTATGGCATTCAATTATGGAAAATTGGTGAATTATTATGACAAAAATGATCTTTCCGTTCACACTCAATTTTCTTATAAAGTAGGTTTTTTACAAAATTTAAAAACGGCAAAAAAACGATATAATCCATTTCGAAATTTGGCGATTAGATATTATCTTAATACGTATCCAAAAAAGATATTCTCTATCACAGATAAAGTGAAAGACGCGTTGTCACAAAATGGTATCAAAAATGTAACAACGATTCACTATGGTATTGAGTTGAAAGATCAATACGTGTCACCAGAAGAAACACATATATACGCGAAAAAATTGGGACTTCTCGGTAAAAAAGTTGTGTTTTTTGGTGGTCGCTTGAGTGAAGCAAAAGGGGGAAAGGTCATGGTTGATGCATTGCAGGTATTAGTGAATTCCGATACTTCAGTTTCCATGCTTATTGCTGGTACCCCAAATGGGTACGCAGATTATCTTTTGCAGTATGCCACTCAACTTGGTATCAGGGATCATATCGTTTTTACAGGGTGGCTTTCACAAGATGATATGAGAAAAGCGTACGCAGTTTGTAATGTTGTTGCAACGCCATCACTCTATTTTGATGCATTTAACATATTTAACATGGAAGCAGGTGCAGCGGGCAAACCAGTAGTTGGGACTTGCTTCGGCGGGACTCCAGAAATTGTACTCGATGGTCAAACGGGAATTATTGTAAATCCACGAAATATTGAGATGCTTGCTGGTGCATTGAAAAAGCTTTTGGATGATCCTGAATATGCTCAAAAACTAGGAATCATGGGGAGAAAGAGGATGGAAAATTTTTTCACTATGGAGCGATTTGTACAGGACTCTCTTGATTGGTATTTGAAATAAGCTCCTTATCCTTTTTTACGATGTATTGCCAGAACAACCAACTGATAAGAAACGTTGTTCCTACAAGGATAATACGAGAATAAATAACGCTCACGACACCAATTTTTTGGATTGTAATAAGAATAAATAGTGTTGCGACAATTCCTGGAATATTAAAAAAATAAAGCATCTTCTTGGGTATTTGTGTGACCTTCGATCCTACTGCTGGGCTTAGTATTGCAATAGGAACTGAAAAGAAGGAAGTAATAACAAAAATTCGAGAAAGCAAAATTGAGCCGAGGTACTGAGGAAAAAATATTTTGTAAATGAACGGTGCCATCATATAGTATGCACCAATAACAAGAAGCGACCCAAGGAATGCTCCGATTACTCTTTTGTGAATAACTTGATTGATCTCCTGAATAGGTCTTGGTGCCATTTTTGGCATAGCAAGAGCAGGAATGTTTTTAAAAATACTAATGAATTGAGTTACTGGTGCAGTAGCAAACGTAAAAATCGCTAGTTCCGTAGCTCCGAGATAATGAAAGATTAATATCTGGTCAATAGAACTTATAATTGAGGCAAGAAAATCAATAAAACTTGATTGGATACCATATGGTATTGTCTCTGGGTCAGTAAGTTTATTTGGAGGATAAAGTTTTATGGTTCGAAGAAAAAAGAACAATCGTATTACTGTCCATGATGATAGATATACTGCAAATATGATGTAGAGATTCTTTGTGAAAAATAAAGTTGAAATCATTGCAATTGCTGCAATGAGTTGTGAGCTCGAGTAAGATAGGGATGAGAGTTTAAATAATTTTTTTCCTTGAAGATAACTTTGATAAATATTAAGGGTATCCATTACTGGAATAAAAAGTGATGCAATAAGAAATCCCCAAAATAGTGTGGTATTTCCTTGAGTGAAGTAATAAATAGCAATACCGATACTTGCAACACTGCCTATTAAACCCCAACGAATTTTTGTTTTAATAATAGGAAATAGTGATCCTTCAATGCCTCGTGACACAGCTTGTGAATATAAGCTTCCCATTCCCGATAGATTGGTAATTGAGAGTATTCCTAATGTTGAGAGAAGAAATTTGTATACTCCATATGTTTCCGGTGGAACTTTATTAGCAAATACGACTGCCACAATGAAAACCATCGGGGTAGTAAGGATATTGTTGAGAGTAAGCCAAAAGCCCCCACGAGCAAGATAGACCATGTCGGTTTTTGTGTATTTTTCACTCCATTTAAGCGCATTGTGAGCTTTTTGTTTTATAACTTCCATTTCACTCATACTAAGCCAAAAAAGGCTGATTTACTAGCGACCGGTTTCCTAACATGCTATAGTTTTTGGCATGAATACAATGCTACGAAACACGATTTTATGTGGGCTTTTTATAGTTCCGTTTCTTATTTTTTATGTGTCCTCATCAATTCTTTTTCCTTTTATTTCAGGAAAGAATTTTGCCTTTCGGCTTATTGTAGAAGTTATATTTGTTCTTTGGGCAATATTAGCTCTTCGAGATAAAGAGTATCTTCCAAAGAAAACATGGATTTTTTATGCATATACAGCATTTTTCATCCTTCTTGGAATTGCGGATTTACTTGGTGAAAATGGATC
Organism: uncultured Candidatus Saccharibacteria bacterium; assembly: GCA_964646785.1. GTDB lineage: Bacteria > Patescibacteriota > Minisyncoccia > Phycocordibacterales > Zambryskibacteraceae > JBGTNQ01. Next base: position 35,825 of record CAZYGU010000001.1, read on the forward strand.
GAAAAGTTTTTGGAGTAATTTTGAGCGTATGGAAGGGTTTGTTTCGCATATTCATTTCTACCTCTATTTTATTGTACTTTCAGCAACTATTCGTACAGAAAAATTATGGAGAGGTTTTTTTGGAACATGGATTGGGACATCGGTTATTATGTGCTTCTACGGCTTACGACAATTGTCAGGTAAGATTGTAATTAATCAGGGAGGGGTGAGGCTTGATGGAACATTTGGGAATGCAACATACATGGCTGTGTTCATGATGTTTATGTTCTTCTTTACTTGTATTTTTGCTATGCGTGCATTCACACATAAGAAGTCGCATTTGTGGTTCATTGTTCCAATTATGGGGCTTCAGCTTTTCATTCTTTATTACACCGCTACTCGAGGTGCAATCTTAGGATTGATTGGAGGGTTGTTTATTACTGCGATTCTAATTGCATGGAGAGGAGGTTCCGAACATAAAGGTGTGCGTAATATTGCGATTGGAATGGTGGTAACACTATTTGTGCTTGTTGGTGGGTTCCTTGCTATCCGAAAAGCGGATTTTATAGTACAAAGTCCTGTTCTTTCTCGTTTTTCAAGTCTTTCATTTTCTGACATAAAAACACAAGGCCGCTACTATATCTGGCCAATTGCGTTTAGTGGAATAAAAGAGAGGCCACTACTTGGATGGGGGCAGGAAAACTTTAGTGTTATTTTTAGTCGTGACTATAACCCACATATGTATGCACAAGAGCAGTGGTTTGATCGTGCACACAATATGTTTATTGACTGGCTCGTTGCTGGCGGTCTTCTTGTATTCATTCCGTATTTTGCACTATTTGTGACCTGTGTATGGTATCTTTGGAGAAAACATGCAGTACCACTTACTGTAGCAGAGAAAAGTATCCTCACAGGTCTTATTTGTGCATACATGTTTCAGGGTATTTTTGTGTTTGATAACCTTGTAAGTTATATTCTTTTCTTCTCTCTTCTTGCATATGTACAATCGATATCCCATTCAAAACATCTAGAACTTCCGACTTGGATGCATGAATCAACTCCTCGTAATGTCATCTCAGCATTTCTCTGTGTGCTGGTTGTTCTTACTATCTATAACTGGAATATTAAGCCAATTCGTGCAGGACGCACGCTTATTGTTGCGATGACTGATTTACAAAGAGGGGATGCAAAATCGTCACTCGCTGGATTTAAAAAAGTATCTACAATGAATACATTTGCTTCAACTGAGGCACGTGAACAACTTGCAACCTCTGCACAGACATTTCTTTCAAACAAAGTTCCTCAAGATATTCAATACGATTACGTTGCGTTCGCGCAGAGCGAGTTTGATTCCCAAGTAAAAGATAATCCAAATGATGCGCGCTCATTTGTATTCCAAGGAAATTTCCTTAGATCGGTTGGTGCACTTGATCAGTCACTCGCTGCATTTAAGCGAGCATCAGAATTATCTCCAACAAAACAAACAATTCTTTTTGAGTATGGTGCAACGTACATTGCAAAAAAAGATTATCAATCTGCATTCAATATGTTTAAGCGAGCGTATGAGCTTGATCCAACATTCCGCGAAGCTCAAATTTTGTACGGAGTTGGTGCTGTATATTTGAACGATAATAATCTTGCAAACCAGATATTCTCTACAATTGATCAAGAAGTACTTCTTTTCGATGATCGTATTGTCGCGGCTTTAGTTGATACTGGACGCTATACTGATCTAGTTGGAATCTTTGAAAAAAGAATACAGACAGAGCGAGGGAAGAAGGATCCACAAACATCAATTTCACTAGCGGTTTCATATGTGCAAATTGGTCAAAAGGTAAAGGCGGTACAGATCCTTAATGAACTTGTTACTCTTAATCCAGCGTATAAGGAGCAGGTTGAAGCGTACATTAAACAGATAGGTTTATAGGCTTAAAAAGCAAAATGCTTGACTTTTAGGTTTGAATGGAGTATACTACCCATTGTGAGTGCTAACGCTGTTAGCCCAAACAAACGAATGTCTGCGTAAGTCCCGCCGTAAGGCGGGATTTGCGTTTGTGTGTAAATCTTTTACTATATAGAGGTTGCGTCCGGCTATGGTCAGCGGACGCACTCACATAGACATTTGTTCTGGAGCTAGCCCCGCTGACCATATCTGGACACAACCCATTCTTCTTTTGAGGAATGGGTTTGTTCTTTTATAACATCACATTGTATTGCATACTTCGTAAAAAAATTAACACAAAATGTTTCAAAATATTTTATATATGAAAACATATTGTATGTACAAAAAAATATTTACATAAGTATGCTAGTTAAAAAATGATTGAGCGATATTTCTTATGTAATGTAATTTAAAATTAAAAACGTAATGTGAAATGAAAAAAAGATTTAAAATTTTTTTTATATAAAAATATTTTTGTCATGACTTATCCACACAATGATTGAAAAAAATATTGTGTGCATGTTTTTTCTATACGATAATAAATGTAGGTCGAATAATTGTGTAACATCAGTGTCGTGATGAGCACAAATTATTGTAAACTTTAGAAATAATTTTTCTCACGTTTTACACGTAAAAAATGTAAAACAAAAATACTATGGCAGCAAAAAAGAAAAAGGTAGCTAAGAAAGCTCCAAAGAGAAAAGCAGCAAAGAAAACAACAAAGCGAAAAGCTTCTCGCCGAGTGTAATCTTTACCGCCGATCTTATAACAAAACCCCGCATATGCGGGGTTTTGTTTTTATGATAAAATGTGTCTCTTAAGCTTTTTAGCGAATAGATATATGGCATTTTCATTCAAGGGGCTATTTGGAAGTAGTGGAATATCAGATTCTGAGCTGAAGCGTATTGCTCCATTGGTAAAAACCATTAATGGTTTTGAAGAAGTGGTTCAGGCTCTTTCTGATGAGGATCTCAAGGCTAAAACGAGTGAATTTAAATCTCGTCTCGAGAAAGGTGAATCATTAGACAGTATACTTCCAGAAGCATTTGCTGTGGTTCGTGAGGCATCACGACGTACTCTTGGACAGAGACATTTTGATGTGCAACTTATTGGGGGAGTCGTCCTTCATGAGGGAAAAATTTCTGAAATGAAAACAGGAGAAGGAAAGACTCTTGTTGCAACACTTCCTGCGTATCTCAATGCGCTTGAAGGAAAGGGTGTTCATGTAGTGACGGTGAATGATTATCTTTCAAAGCGTGATGCAGTATGGATGGGGCAGATATACTCATTTCTAGGTCTCACTGTTTCTGTGATCAATCATGATAGCTCTTTTATCTACGATCCAAATCAAGCAACGGATGATGAGGATACTGAGCGAGATACCGAAGGATCGTTTCATGTTGTGAAAGATTTTCTCCGTCCAGTAACTCGACGAGAAGCATATGCTGCAGATATTACTTATGGAACAAACAATGAATTTGGATTTGATTATCTTCGAGACAACATTGAATATACAGAAGATCGATTGCGACAAAGAGGGTATCATTATGCAATTGTTGATGAAATTGACTCCATTTTGATTGATGAGGCACGTACTCCGCTTATTATTTCTTCTCCCACAACCGAGTCTGAAAATTTGTACGCAACATTTGCGGATATTGCGACAAAGCTAGAAAAAGATACACATTTTACCGTTGATGAGAAGTTTCGTTCTATTGCGCTTACGGATGAGGGTATTAGTCGTGCAGAAGAGTTGCTTGGGGTAGATAATATTTATACCGACAAAGGAATTAAGTATGTACACCATCTTGAAACAGCAGTAAGAGCGAAGGCTCTTTTTGAACGTGACACTCATTATGTTGTACGTGATGGTGAGGTCATGATCGTAGATGAGTTTACAGGTCGTCTTCAGCCTGGACGTCGTTGGTCAGAAGGACTTCATCAAGCTGTTGAAGCAAAGGAACATGTTCCAGTACAAAAAGAATCACGAACATTTGCTTCAATTACATTCCAGAACTATTTCAGAATGTACAAGAAACTTTCTGGAATGACTGGAACAGCAGAAACTTCCGCTGAGGAGTTCTATAAGGTGTATGGTCTTGGATCAGTAACGATTCCAACAAATAGACCAATGCAGAGAATTGATTCAAATGATCTTATTTTCCAGACAGAAATAGGGAAGTTCAAGGCGATTGCTCGTAGAGTAAAAGAATTAAATAAAAAAGGCCAACCGGTTCTTATTGGTACTGTTTCAATTGAAAAAAATGAACTCCTTTCACAGTATCTTTTACGAGAAGGTGTTCCACATGAGGTATTGAACGCAAAGAATCACGAGCGAGAAGGAGAGATTGTTGCACAAGCTGGACGAAAGGGTGGAGTTACTATCGCTACAAACCTTGCAGGACGAGGAGTTGATATTAAACTTGGCGGAAATCCTGGAAGTACTGAAGAGTACGAGGAAATTAAATCTCTTGGAGGATTGTTTGTATTAGGAACCGAACGTCATGAAGCACGACGAATTGATAACCAACTTCGCGGACGATCGGGACGACAAGGAGATCCTGGAGAGACGCAATTCTTTGTTTCGCTCGAGGATAATCTTATGCGTATCTTTGCATCTGAAACCATTAAGAAAATGATGGGTAAAATAGGTATTCCTGAAGATCAGCCAATTGAAAATAGGCTTATTACGAACTCTCTTGAGAAAGCCCAGGAACGCATAGAAGGGTTTCACTTTGATTCACGAAAGGGGGTACTTCAGTTTGATGATGTAATGAACTTTCAAAGAACGATTATCTATAAAAAAAGAAGAGATATTCTTCTTGATATTGACCATGCTGTTGATGCATATCTTAAAAACCTTAATGAGAAGGCCACAGAAGAAGAAAAGGAGCATATCGCAAAAAAACGAGCAGAACTAGGAGAACAGGAGTTCCTATCTTCTGCGCGTATTCTTATTCTTCAAACAATTGATATGTTTTGGGTTGATCACTTAGAGATGATGGACTACTTAAGGAGTAGTGTGAACCTTCGTGCATATGGTCAGCGTGAACCTCTTGTTGAGTATAAAAAAGAAGGTCTACATCTTTTTAAAGAAATGGAAGCAAATATTGAAGATGAAATACTAAAATTGTTACCTCATATTGCTACACGAATGAATGTTGAAGTAGAAAAAAATCTTTCTGAGATTAGAGAAGGAGCAGAAGAGCTTACTCGTGAGTCTGCACCTGTTGGTAAGTCTGCTGATGAAGTAGGGAGAAATGATCAGTGTCCTTGTGGGTCAGGAAAGAAATATAAAAAATGTGGTCTTCTTGATACTCCTGAGCATCAGAAATTGATGATGGAAAAAAAATAATACTTCGTTATATTTTGCATGAGCACACACTATCTCGCCGGTGAATCAGAAAAGAAAGCAATAGAGTGGATGATGGAAGCTGCTAAGGTAGCTGAAAAAGCACTATGTTTGGAGGCAAAATGTGGCACAGTAATTGTAAAAGATAATCAGATCATTGGTGAAGGGTATAATGCTCCACCTCTTGATAGAGAAGAGAACCGGACATGTAAAACTAGGCACGGTAATGGGAAACCGAAATATGATCAAACATGCTGTATGCATGCAGAATGGAGAGCTATCCTCGACGCACTAAGAAGGAATGGGGGGAAAATAACAGACTCAATTTTGTATTTTACTCGAGTGAATGAACAAGGTGAAATAAAACGATCAGGAAGACCCTATTGTACAACCTGTAGTCGTCTGGCGTTAGATGTGGGTATTCGTACATTTGTGTTGTGGCAACCGGATGGAATTCGCGAATATCGAACGGATGAATATAATCGTCTGTCTTATGAATATACCCATGAATAGAAAAAAACATTCCTTACTAAAAAGTATCATAATAAGCACACTGATTGTTCTTATTGTTGGATGTATATTTGTATTACAGAAAAATCCTGCAGCCAATATCCCTTCAAAGCAAGTGAGTTTTCTTTTTGTTGGTGACATTATGCTTTCACGTCAAATCGGGAGGATTATGTATGAAGAGCAGGATCCCTTATATTATTTTTTACGGTTAAAAGATGTAACAAGTCGCCCCGATATAACCTTTGGAAACCTTGAGACCTCAGTATCAACTCGTGGGGAAAATGTTGGCAGTATCTACTCATTTCGTAGTCATCCAGACTTTTTGAAAGGGCCATTGTATGGAGGGTTTGATGTGTTATCAATCGCTAATAATCATACATTTGATTGGGGGCCAACTGCTTTTCTTGATACGATTTCTCATGTACGAAACAACGGAATGTTTCCTGTTGGAGGAGGTGCAACTATTTCTGAGGCACGATTACCAACTATTATTGAGAAAAATGGTGTGAAGGTTGCCTTTCTTGCATATAGTCAATTTGCAAACAAAAACCCTAATAATACTATTCCCGCTATCGCACCACTCAACAGAGAGTGGATGAAAGAGGATGTTGTACGAGCAAACACGCAGGCTGATATTGTGATTGTTTCTTTGCATTGGGGAGATGAGTACGAAACAAATGCTTCTGATTTCCAAAAAACGATTGCTCACGAGCTTATTGATACAGGTGCTCGAATGGTAATTGGGCATCATCCTCATGTTATACAGCAGGTAGAAAGCTATCATGGAGGTCTTATTGCGTACAGTTTGGGTAATTTTGTGTTTGATCAGAATTTCTCAGAGGACACTAGGAAGGGAATGATGCTATTCGTTACAGCAACACCAGAGAAAGTAGAAGAGCATAATTCTACAATCGTTCGTTTTACTGATAGATTTCAGCCATACATTCCTGAGTAGATACTTGCTATACTTATTGTATGAAACACCATCGTATTCAACTTATCTTTTTTTATCTTGTTATTTTAGCAATACTAACTCTTAGTTTCTTTATATTTCTGCCTTTTTTTTCTGTATTATTTTTAGCACTCGTGTTTGCAATTTTATTCGATCCTGTTCACAAGAAAGTTCTCTCTGTATTTCACAATCGTCATGCTCTGAGTGCATTTTTTTCAGTACTGATTGTATTCTTTGTTATCGTTGGTCCTATCTCTTTTCTTGGAACACTTTTATTCCAAGAGGCGACAAATTTGTACACATCTATTCTTTCTGATGGTGGAAATGTTCATATCACAAATTCAATTGCTGCATTCCAGTCCGGAGTGGCACAATATTTTCCTCACGCGAATGTATCCCTACTTGAGGGTGATGCACAAACATATCTAGAGAGTGGACTTTCATGGTTTCTGAAACATTTTTCAATCGTGTTTTCTGGTGCTGTAAATATTGCTTTCAGTTTATTCTTGATGCTTCTTGCTCTATTTTATTTTTTCAAGGACGGAAAGAAACTTGTTGAAACCCTTATCGATTTAAGTCCACTGGAGGATATAAATGATAAAAAGATTATTGGTCGTATCGTTGTTGCAGTGAATTCAGTTGTTCGAGGGAATCTTGTTATTGGAGTTATTCAAGGACTTCTTACTGGAATTGGTTTTGCTATTTTTGGCGTTCCAAGTCCAGTAATTTGGGGAACAGTTGCTGCAGTTACTTCTCTCATGCCGACAATTGGTACGAGTATTGTACTTATACCGGGTATTTTATTTGTGTTCTTTTCTTCTGGTCCATTATTTGGTCTAGGATTATTATTATGGGGTGCTTTAGCAGTAGGATTAATTGATAACTTTCTCGGTCCGACACTCATCAATAGAGATATTCATATTCATCCGTTTCTTATTCTCTTATCGGTATTTGGAGGATTATCTTTCTTTGGACCAATAGGTTTTATCGCTGGTCCTGTGATTCTCAGTATGTTGTTTTCTTTATTTGATATTTATCCTGTCGTTGTACACGGTGCAAAAGAGTAGTTTCTGTATTCATAATGTTTTTTTGTGAGATAATCGATGCAGTTTAATACCACGTTCATATATGCGAGTTCTTATGTTCGGGTGGGAATTCCCACCATATAATAGTGGAGGTTTAGGTGTCGCATGCTGGGGTTTAACTCGGGCAATGAGTGATCTTGGTATATCTGTAACATTTGTATTACCTAAAAGGTTTCCATTTTCAGATGGGCATTGTCCCCTTGTATTTGGTGACGATCATGGGGATATATCACTTCGTGGTGTTGAGACGCTTTTGACTCCATATCTTACTTCATCGCGATATGCACTTTTGCGTGGAAGTTCAGTAGATAGTTTTTATGGGCACAGTCTTCTTGATGAGGTATTGCGATACGCTGAGGTCGCAGGAAAAATTGCTCAAGAGGTTCCGCATGATGTTATTCATGCTCATGATTGGCTTTCATTTCCAGCTGGCATCGAAGCAAAGCGTGAGAGCGGTAAACCTCTTGTTGTGCACGTTCATGCGACTGAGTTTGATAGAGTTGGAAGTGGTCAGGTAAACCAGGCAGTGTATGATACCGAAAGACAGGGAATGGAAGAGGCAGATAGAATCATAGCGGTTTCTCAGTACACAAAAGATATTATTGTTGCACATTACGGGATTTTTCCTGAAAAAATATTTGTTGTTCATAATGGAATTAATGAGTCAGATTTTATTAGTGAAACAACAACTCCTCTATTTCTTGAACGATTAAAAAAGGATGGGAATAAGATTGTGTTGTTTGTTGGACGACTCACTTTGCAAAAAGGTCCCGATTACTTTGTTAAAGTTGCACAGAAAGTTGTTCAGCATTTTCCAAATGTATATTTCGTTGTTTCCGGTTCAGGTGACATGGAGGGGGGTATTATCCAGTCAGTATCAAAAGCGAACTTGTCATCAAAATTTATGTTTACAGGTTTTCTCAGAGGAGAAGAATTGTCTTCGATCTATAAAGCAGCAGATTTATATATCATGCCTTCTGTTTCAGAACCATTTGGTATTACTCCACTTGAAGCTGCTATTCATGACACACCAGTTATTATTTCAAAACAAGCAGGAGTAAGTGAAGTATTGCGCAATGCTCTAAAGGTTGATTTTTGGGATGTTGATGGTATTGCAGATAAAGTGGTAGCAATTTTGACACATAATTCTCTTCACCAAAGCCTCATGAATGGTGCACATACGGAAGCAAGATCTATTGGATGGAAGGAAGCTGCAGAGAAATGTATAATGCTCTATAAGCAATTAGTAAAAAGTAGTTAGATACCCATTCTTCAATCTATAAGGGTGTGTGTCTACTGTTTTATATCACTGCATCTTTACAATAGCTAACAACTAAACATCAAACACTTCTCCTATGCCATCAGTATGCTTTTATTTTCAAGTTCATCAGCCAATGCGTGTTAAGCGATATCGGATGTTTGATATTGGCCATGATCGAGAGTATTTTAACGATGACGGAGAGTCAAATGTAAATAATAAAAAAATACTCCTAAAGGTTGCGGAAAAGTGTTATATACCAACAAATAAAGTTCTCCTTGATTTGCTTCATACCTATCCAGAGTTTCGTGTTAGTTTTTCACTGTCAGGGGTATTTCTTGAACAAGCAGCTATGTATGCGCCAGAAGTGATTAGGTCATTTCAAGATCTTGTTGCAACTGGCAGGGTAGAAATTCTTGCGGAGACCTATTATCACTCACTTGCAGCACTATATTCAAAGGATGAATTTCATGAACAAGTGAGTGAGCATAGTGCGCTTATTAAAAAGCTATTTGATGTTACACCTACGGTATTTCGAAATACTGAATTGATCTACAGTAATGATATAGCTCGGGAAGTGGAATTAATGGGATATAAAGGAATTCTTACTGAGGGAGCAGATCATGTATTAGATTGGCGAAGTCCGAATTTTGTATACAAACCTTCAGGTACCCGAAATATAAAGCTTCTATTAAAAAATTATAAACTTTCAGATGATATTGCCTTTCGTTTTGGAAGTAAAGAATGGGAGGGGTATCCACTCACTGCTGATACGTTTGCGAAATGGATTAATGCAATCAATGGGAGTGGAGACACGATTAATCTGTTTATGGATTATGAAACGTTTGGGGAACATCAGTGGGAATCGACTGGTATTTTTGATTTTCTAAAGGCTCTTCCTGGTGAAGTGCTAAAACATGTTGATAATCGATTTCTCACACCTTCACAAGTGATAGATCGTCATGAATCAGTATCAGAGCTCGATATTCCTCATGTCATTTCATGGGCTGATATTGAACGTGACTTATCTGCGTGGCGTTCAAATGATATCCAGCATGATGCACTTAATTCAGTATATGGTTTGGAAAAAAGTGTTGTAGCAAGCGGTGATCCATTGATACTTCGTGACTGGAGAAGGCTTCAAACATCTGATCATTTTTATTATATGTGTACAAAGTGGTTTGCGGACGGAGATGTTCATAAATATTTTAATCCGTATGAGACACCTTATGATGCTTTCATTGCGTATATGAATGTACTCCAAGATTTAAAGTTACGCATCGAAGAATCTCGCAAAGAAAGAGAACATCATGTTACAATTAATAAAATTCGTTTACCTGAAACTGCATAATGTATGTTTGGAAAAAAGAAAAAAAATAAAAGAAGTTTATTCGACAGAATCTTCGGGGTCACTGCACCAACTGCAGATCCTATTGTAATATCTGTTGTCACTGATGTTGAGAAGCAGGAGGAAATTCCTTCAGAGAAAAATAGCATACTTTCATACCCAGATTTCTCACAAATGGTTGTAGAGTCATTGAATGAGCAACCACTGGAGTCTTCTTTCGAAGTTTTGGAACAGGTAGATTCTCCTCAACTAGAAGATGTAGTGTCATATCCTGACTTCTCAGAAATGTCTGCTCAAGAGGGTAGTGAGCAACCTACTATTTCAATCGTGGTGGAGAATAGTGATGAATCCATACAAGGTTCAGTACGGTCAATAAAACCTCATAGGTATATTTCTGATGAAGAGCGATTTGTATTAGTGTCAGGTGAGAAGCTTCAAACATTACATGAATTACGAGATACTCTTCGTGGTATGCCTACACATGTATGGAAAGCTCATGTATCGCCAGAAAGAAATGATTTTGCAAATTGGATTGAATATGTTTCTCAAGATCCTCTTCTTTCGTATCACTGTCGTGCGTGCCCAACTCCTGAAGCATTAAGAGCACTTCTCTCTGTTTCGCTATAACTTTCTTTTTTGTTTGTTGTAATCCTTAGATGATGTACTTTCCTGTGATAAAATAAAACAATGTCGCGCTCTCTCGTACTTGGAAATGGCACAGCACTATTATGTTTTGACCGTTTTGGTCAGGTACGAGATTTTTATTTTCCTTATGCAGGTTTAGAAAATCATATCGCTGCTGGTGATGTACATAAGATTGGGGTATTTGTTGACGGTGTTTTCTCTTGGATTTCTGACGAAGGATGGAATGTACAGGTAGACTATGAGAAAGAAACGATGGTGTCACATATTGTTGCACGAAATAATACAATCGGAGTGAGTCTCTTGTTTACAGATGTGTTATATAACGAGAAAAATATTTTTGTTCGGACTGTAACAGTAGAGAATAATGCATCGCAAGTAAGAACGATAAAAGTATTCTTTAATCAACAGTTTCAAATTTCCCAAACAACCCATGCTGATACGGCCTACTATAATCCAGCAACAGAAGCAGTGGTCCATTACAAAGGAAGGAGAGTATTTTTGGTGAGTGGTGAGTCAGGAGGTAGCCGTTTTACTGATTATAGTGTTGGTATATTTAAAATTGAAGGAAAAGAAGGTACTTGGCGTGATGCAGAAGATGGAGTTCTTTCAAAAAATCCAATCGAGCATGGATCTGTTGATTCAACGATTGCCTTCGATGTCTCGGTTCCAGCTCATGGTACTGGGATTATTCGATATTGGATTACAGTTGCACAAACATTTCGTGAAGCAGCCGCGCTACAAGATTTATTGCTAGAAAAAACTCCAGCACATGTTATTGAAACTACTCGAAACTTTTGGCATGCATGGGTGAACAAGTTCACATTCACATTTTATGGTCTTTCACCTGAGGTTATCGAATTATTTAAAAAATCTTTGTTCATTATTCGCACACATTGTGATAATGGAGGAGGTATTCTTGCATCTGGTGATTCTGATAACTTTCGCTACGGAAGAGATACGTATGCATATGTATGGCCTCGCGATGGAGCGTTTATCGCTATGGCACTTGATAAGGCTGGATATTTTGACATAGCACACCGCTTTTATGAGTTTGCAAATCAAGTTATTACCGAAGAGGGATACATGCTGCATAAGTATCAACCCGATAAGTCACTTGGAAGTTCTTGGCACCCTTGGTCAAAAAATGGGAAGGAGCAATTACCAATTCAAGAAGATGAAACTGCGCTTCTTGTAATTGGGCTTTGGCGTCACTATGAAAAAAGTAAGGATCTTGAATTTGTTGAAAATGTATATGATCTTCTTATTAAACAAACTGCACGATTCATGATGAAGTATCGAGAAAAGTTTGTAACGAATCTACCAGTTGAAAGTTATGATTTATGGGAGGAAAGGAGAGGGGTCACAACATTTACTGCATCCACTGTATATGGAGCGCTCATAGCTGCATCACGTTTTGCTGATGTATTAGGAAAGAGAGATGATGAAGATATGTATCGTAGGGCAGCAGAGGAGATTCAGCAGTCGATACTTTCTTTCTTCTATAATCCGGAAACAAAATATTTCGATAAGCTCCTAACTGTTGAAAATTCTGTGGTGAAAAAAGATGAGAGTTTTGATGTATCAAGTTTGTTTGGTGTTTTTCAATTCGGTATCCTTCCCGCTGATGATGCTCGAATGAAGGATGCAAGAAAAGCAGTTGCTGAGAGATTATCAAAACCAATTTCTATAGGAGGTTTTGCTCGACATGAAAAAGATTCATTTTATGAAGTAACTCCCGATGTTCCGGGTAACCCATGGTTTATTACAACCCTCTGGATGATGCAATACGATATTGCATGTGCAAAAACAGAGGATGATTTAAAAAAAATTGGAAAGCAATTTGATTGGTTCGTTGTTCACGCACTTCCGTCAGGGATTTTATCAGAGCAGATTCATCCCATGACAGGGGAGCAGCTTTCTGTTGCACCACTTACCTGGAGTCATGCAGAATTCGTTCTCACTGTTATTTCATATCTTGAGCGAGCTGAAGCGTTAGGTCTTTGTGATGTTTGCTATCCAGTAAAATAACGATATACTGCGGTCAATACTTGTATGAATAAAACAGTTGCTACTCATAGTGGAGCGTTCCATGCTGACGAAATATTTGCGGTTGCTACCCTCATGTTGGCGTTAAAAGAAGAGGTTTTTGTTGTTCGGACTCGTGATCCAAAGGCCTATGAAAAGGCTGACTTTGTTATTGATGTTGGGGGTGTCTATGACCCTAAAAACGGCCGTTTTGACCACCATCAGATAGGGGGTGCTGGTATGCATCAGAATACAATTCCATACGCTTCTTTCGGCCTTTTGTGGAAGGAGTATGGAGTTGAGTTATGTGGTGGTGATTCGATTGTTGCTGAAAGAATAGAACAGAGACTGGTATCCGCAATTGATGCTCCAGATAATGGAATTTCTATCTATACAAACATTCATAAAGATATATATCCATATACAATCGGTGACGTATTTAGTGCATATTTTCCTGATGTTAATGTTACAAATAAAAACATTGATAGAGCTTTCTTAAGTTGTGTATCCATTGCAAAAGATCTTCTTTTTCGCGAAATCGAAAAGGCAAAAAACTTCGTAACACAAGAACATATTGTTGAGGATATATATCAAAAGTCGGAAGAGAAGGGGATCATTGTACTTGAAAATAGATACCCATGGGCAGAAGTTCTTGCGAGATATCCAGAACCCCAATTTGTAGTGTACCCTGACATTGATATGAAGAAATGGTCAGTAAAAGGGGTACGAAATGAGCCACGTTCGTTCGATCTCCGAAAGATGTTTCCTGTGACTTGGGCAGGAAAACGAGATGCTGAATTGCAAGAAATATCAGGCGTACAGGATGCTGTGTTTTGTCATAATGGACGATTTATTGCGGTGGCAGAAAGTAAGGAGGGGGCAATTGCTCTAGCTCGTATTGCATTAAATTCCTAATTCTTTTATTTATTTTTTTACTTCACCATTATGTTTATCGATGAATTAACAATACATGCGCGTGCAGGGAAGGGGGGCGACGGAGTCGTGCTTTGGCTTCATGAAAAAGGAAAAGAGTTTTCGGGACCATCTGGTGGAAATGGTGGAAGAGGTGGAGATATTTTTGTTGAGGCAGTTCGTGATCTCGGTATCTTAGCATCATACAGAAATCAAAAAGAGTTCACTGCATGGAATGGTGATCCAGGACAAAAGAAAACTCGTCAAGGAAAAAATGGAGAAGATCTTACGATCAAACTTCCAGTTGGATCAATCGTTACAAATCTTGAAACAAGGCGTCGTGTCGAATTACGAACAATTGGGCAAATTGAAAAAATACTTGAAGGTGGTCGTGGTGGACTTGGTAATGAACATTTTAAGTCGTCTCGAAATATACGACCAACGGAATCAACTCCGGGTGCACTAGGTGAAGAAGCAGATTTTTATATTGAACTTGAACTGGTTGCTGATGCAGGATTTGTTGGACTCCCAAATGCAGGTAAGTCGAGTTTGTTGAACACACTTACAAATGCAAAAGCAAAAGTTGGTAATTTTCAATTTACTACATTAGAACCAAACCTCGGAGATTTTTACGGATTTATTCTTGCTGATATTCCAGGACTCATTGAGGGTGCTTCAGATGGAAAAGGATTGGGACACAAGTTTCTTCGTCATATCAAAAGAACAAAAATGGTATTACATTGTATTTCAGCAGAAGATGATGTTCTTCATTCTTATCGCACGATTCGTGAAGAGTTGAAACTCTATGGTGGAGGTATCACAGAAAAACCTGAAGCAATTATTCTCACAAAATCAGATACAATTTCTCCTGAAGAGCTGAGCGAAAAGATTGATATTTTGAAGAAGATAAATCCACATTGCATTTCCGTTTCTATTTTTGATGAAGACACAATAAAAGATCTTAAGACGTTCATTTCAAGACAGATTGAAGGCTAGACGGTTCTAGGCTATGCTATATTTCTATTATGAATGAAGCATATAAGGTTACGATAGGACTCGAGGTTCATGCTGAGCTTAAGACTCAGACCAAGATGTTCTGCGATTCGAAAAATGATCCTGACGAGAAACGTCCTAATGTGAACGTGTGTCCAGTGTGTATGGGCTATCCAGGAACACTTCCAGTTGCCAATATGGAGGCAATTAAGCATGTTATACGTGTTGGTACAGCAATTAATGGAACTATTGCCGACTACACTGAATTTGATCGAAAAAACTATTTTTACCCAGATATCCCAAAAGGGTATCAGATAACTCAATATAAATATCCGTTTGTTACAGGAGGTGAGCTTGCTGGAGTAAAGATTACTCGTATTCATTTGGAAGAAGATACGGCTCGTTCAAGTCATGACACAGGAGACTTTAGTCTCGTTGATTTTAATCGAGCAGGAATTCCACTAATGGAACTTGTTACAGAGCCAGTTATTCATAGTGCAGAGCAAGCATCAATGTTTGCAAAAGAACTTCAACTTTTACTACAAACTCTTGGAGTCGGTGAAGCAAATATGGAAAAAGGTGAAATGAGAGTTGAAGCAAATATTTCAGTTTCAAAGACTGATACGTTTGGTACAAAATGTGAAGTAAAAAATCTCAATTCGTTTCGTGCTGTTGAGCGTGCGATTGCGTTTGAAGTTGCCCGTCACATTAAACTATTAGAAGAAGGTTCAAAAGTTGTACAAGAAACCCGAGGATGGGACGAAGTTAAGGAGGTTACATTTTCACAACGTGTAAAGGAAGACTCGCATGATTATCGATACTTCCCGGAACCTGACCTACCAAAGATTATAATTTCTGAAGTTCCAGAGCTGAACCCAAATACACTAAAACAATCACTCCCTGAACTTCCGTGGGAAAAGCGTGAGCGATTAACAAAGCTTGGTTTAAAACCTGAGGATGTTGAGGTTTTTGTAAGAAATAGAAATTGGGGGGATCACTTTAATCTGGCCACCGAAGTGTTTAAAAATGAACCTGAGAAATTACAAATAGCAGCGAGTCTACTTACAACAAATCTTGCGGGTATTATTAAAAAGGATAGTGAGGTCAACTTCAGTAGTGTTAACTTAGAGAGTAAAGTTCCAATTTCTAGCGTTTTAGGGATTACCACAATGATGGTTGGAGGATCCATATCTTCTACTGGTGCTAGGAGAATTATCGAAGCAACTTATTCTGATGTTAAAAAGGTTGACCCAGAAAGTAAGGCAAAAATTTTAGGTGTTATTCAAAATAGTGACGAAGGTGAACTGACCTCTATTGTGCAATCAATTATTGATGCGAACCCAAATGTTGTAGCAGAATACAAAAGCGGAAAAGTTTCTGTCGTTCAATTTCTTGTAGGGCAGGGGATGAAAGCTACAAAGGGTTCTGGAAATCCAGCAGTGTTAAAATCGCTTTTTGAGAAAATACTTGGATAGTATTAGTTGTAAAATATCACACAAAAAAATCCGCACATGCGGATTTTTTTGTGTGAGGAGGTAATTTTGCAAATAGTAGTTTGTTATGGTATTTCTTTACTCGGAACGTTTCCATGTCTGAGTAGATCACCATAGTATTGAGGGCTCTAGTTGTAGTGCTTTCAATACTGTGGTGACGCTAGGGTCACTATGGTAAACAGCTACCCGCATGTGCGGACTAGTACAGGAGACTACAATGAGTACCTCCATTTCATTCGATCAGATGGCGAAACTTCATCGCACGTTAGTCGATAAGGGACTCAGTTCCCATGATGTGCAAGAGTATCTTCTTGGTCAAGGAATTCTTTCAGATATCGCAGTAGCAATTAAGCGAGGAAGTATTCCTGATAGAGCAACGTTTCGAGATTTCTTGAGACTGAATCCCGACATGTTTGGGATTCTGGTTGACTATAGAAAATCATTTTCTGATTTGTTGGAAGCAGGACGGTATGACTTTGTAGACAATGAAATTCTTGGAGAAAGTATTCGATGGAAATCAGGTAACGAAACAGTATCAGTTCAAGTTGAACTCTGCCATTTTCGAAATATACAGAATTTTCATCAAGCACACAAGGAAGGGTATCGTTCTGCGAATGCGCAAGAACTCCTTCATTTTGGAGCCTCATATCCAGAGATTCAGAAAGAACGAATTTCTGTTGTTATTGTAGACCCGACTGACGAAAAGGTGGATGGGCAGAATGTTCACTTTGCTCTCGATTTTGTAGGAGGGAAACGTCGTTTTGTTAGATATGACGAAGACGGAGTACTACCATTCATGAGTTCTATCGATATCAAGCAATGCTACTTCTTGCTAGTGAAGCAAGGATAAAGAGATAGAGAAAGCCCAGGATACAAGCAGTATCCTGGGCTATTTTGTGCAAAAAAAGATGTTTCACAGGATAAGGAAAATTCTCGGGCATCCGAGATAACTATATTTATCAACATATAATATTAAATTAAAAATTAGTGTCGCAAAACGAATAAGTAATAAAATAATAACCAAAATTAGTAATTTAAATATGCATCATCACTTTGCGCATACTCAAATGCAAACTAATGTATATGTAAGGGTGAAGAAATATATAGAAAAAATCGATGGAAAGGGGATCCATCGATTTTTTCTATCATTAATTCAGTTTAAAAGTTTAAATATAAAGCCTATTCATCGCTTAAATGGACTACAGATAGCTTCTTCATTCTATTTTTAGCATTACTTCTATTACTTCCACCTTCAATATCATCAATAATTTTTAATATATCGTCAGTCTTGTATACACGGTAATTGTTCATTGGATGACGCTGAGCAGGGAACTTTCCATTTTTGTCCCAGTTTCTCAGCGTTAATGGTGAGACACCGAGTATATAAGATGCTTCCTTCACTGTAATGTATTTTTTGTATTCCATGGCTATAAATATAGAATTAATGATATATAAACATTGATAAAGGTATACATAAAAGTATATAAGGATAATGATATTTTATCAATGTTTATAGTGTTGATAACTATTAAGGTTTTAATCTAAAATTTTTTCTTAAGTTTCTTAGTTTGAGTTTTTTTGTGTTTGATCACTGTTTTTCCTTGTCTAAAATGTAAATAATTTGGGAATTCTAGTTATGTGCTGATTTAGTATTTTTTTTGATTTTTATTTCAAAAAATTTTTTTTATTGTGCTTAAAAATTAATTTTTTTGACGAGATTAAACTTTAAAAGTGAAATAAAAAATATGCATATTTATCCCCAGAAATTCATGTCTAATTTGTTCAACTAAATCTATAATATATCCAATGAACGATGATCTTTATTTCGATGGTAAAAAGTACATCTCGTCTAGCCGAGCTGCGAAAATAAGTGGCTATGTTAATGACTATATTGGACAACTTTGCCGAGATGGCAAACTTGATTGTCGAATGGTTGGACGCTCATGGTATGTTGGTTTGGAATCTCTTATCCAACACAAAAGTTCTAACTTAGTTGGTACACGATCTCGTGGTCCTCGTGATACAAAAAGTTTAATTGCAGAAGCTGCAAAAACTGAATCGGTTTCGACCCCTAAAATTGAGCAGGAAGGCCTTTTAAATTTCAGTATTGGTTCTGATATCGTTTCTGTAGTTGGACCTAGTCTTGATTTGAATATACCTACTCCAGTTGCTCCTAAGGTACCACTGGTTTCTTACCCTGCATTTAAGGACCCACAGATTTCTTATCCAGTATTTGCAGATTCTATCCCTGTAGCTGAGCCTGTTGTTGCAGTTTCTATTCCATCTCCAGTTTCTGTTTCAAAACCAAGTGTATTTTCTTCAGTGGGTGTTCGACTTTTTGTTGGAACACTTGCACTGCTCGTTGCTCTTTCTGGTTTTCAATTTGGTATTTCCGCGAATAAAGATTCTCGTGATATTTATGCACGTCTTTGGAATGGTGTGAATTCAGAGATGCAGGCAAATGTATTGGGAAGTGTTGCACATTCAATTGGACGTGTTCCTCTTGTGGTGTACAACACATTGCATGATTGGTTTGTGAACACAAAGGAAACTGTTTTGGTACTTGCTGGAAAGGAAGATACACAAGTAAATCGCCCTACACAAGTTACGCA
>CAZYGU010000001.1:55030-64077 GCA_964646785.1 uncultured Candidatus Saccharibacteria bacterium
CAAGCTTTGGCGGTCTCGACACAGACACTCAAAGCATGGGCGGGATTCCATGAAAAAAGAAAGGTCGAATTTATAAACAATTAACATCATCTACACCATGAAAATCTCAAATACATTCGCAAAGGTTTTTGGAATCACTTTGCTCAGTGTGTTTTTCATGGCTCCTGTTGGAGCTTTTGCTTTTGAAATAGAGCATGCTCCGAAGGCTTCAGTAGAAAATCGTTTTATTGTTGGTCCAGCAAAAATTGAAGAAACAATTTCACAGGGTACCAGTGAAACGATTTTCGTGGAGGTAGAAAATAGAACCGGAAGAACAGAAAATTACACGATTAGTTTTGAAGATTTTGTTTCAGGAAAAAATTCAAATGAAGTAGTTACACTATTAGGAAATACTGAAAGTGAAACATCATTGAAAAATTTCCTCAGTGTTTCAAGTCAAAGTTTTCGGTTAGAGCATGGAGATCGTGTTCGTGTTCCTGTATTAGTTTCAATTCCTGCAAGTGAAATTGCTGGAGGAAAATTTGGAAGTGTTGTTGTCACAGCCCAAACTGCAGTTGCAAACGATAATCAAAGTGGAGCAGTTGTATTAGGAAGAATTGCAACACTCGTGTTCATCACTGTTCCTGGAGAAGTAAAAACAAATGGATACATAAAGTCGTTTCAAATTGCAAAAGAAAAAAAAGTTTTTTTTGGAACACCTGCAATGTTTCAGATTGCATTCGAAAATTCTGGAACTGTACATCTCAATCCGTATGGAGGAATGCAGGTGAAGAATATGTTTGGTCGAGTAGTGCAAGTGCGAGCGATTGATCCTTGGTTTGTTCTTCCAGGGTCAGTACGCACACGTGAAGTTGAAGTATCAACTGCGGGTATGTTTGGGTGGTATACCGCGACTGTTGAGCTTAATCATGGATACAGTGATGTTGTGAGTCAGAAGCAAGTTACGTTCATTGCCATTTCAAAGGTTTCGATTCTTCTTGTGATTCTCGTTGTTGTGTTTGCTGGTGTTTCTGTCGTAAGTCGAAGAAAAAAATAAAGCCATGTTTAAGTCTACGATACTTATAGTTGCTGGTTTTTCATTTCTTGTGACTCCTGTCATGGCTTCAGTTATGACAAGTACAAATTATTCACTACAGAGTGATTCAGTAAATTTTGGAGGAGGGCTTTCTACTTCAACTTCTTACACACAAGAATCTACTGCTGGAGAAATTGCGACAGGTAATTCAGGAAGTACTTCATACAAGATTCATGCGGGATATCAGCAAATGCTTGCAGTATACATTTCTGTTTCAACATCAAATGTAGTACTTACTCCTGCAATACCTGCATCTGGTGGTGGTGTAGCAAATGGTTCTACTGTTGTTACTGTTACAACTGATGATCCTGCAGGATACCAACTCTCAATTTCAGCAAGTAGTTCACCCGCACTCATAAAAGGTCCTGACTCATTTGCTGATTACACTCCAGCAGGAGTAAATCCAGACTTCACGTTCTCTGTTTCCGCTGCGACTTCAGAATTTGGTTTTTCACCAGAAGGTTCGGATATTGTTGCGAGATTTAAAGACAATGGTTCTGCTTGTAATACAGGAAGTACTGATACTGCTGATGCATGTTGGTCACCACTTACTACAAGTAGTCAGACGATTTCACAAAAATCTTCTGCAAATCATCCAACTGGCAGTGCGACAACTCTCAAATTCCGTGCTGAGTCTGGTGCGTCAAATACACAAGCGTCTGGTGTCTACACTGCGACATCGACCGTAACAGCAATCGCATTATAAAAAAGTATATGAAGCAATTTTGGGTTCGAAAAAGTATTGCACTCTTGGTTCTTCTATCCTTTTTCTGTTCTTTCACACAATTATACGCGGTCGAAGGTCAGTTTAATGTCAGCGTCACAGTAGGAGCTGATACAACCGCACCTTCAATCCCAACGGGACTTTCAGCTACGGCGATCTCAAGTACACAGATCGATCTATCTTGGACTGCATCCACTGACAATGTAGCAGTTACAGCATATCGAGTGTATAGAGATAGTGTATTTGTCGCTACTTCAACACTGACAACATACTCAGATGTTGGACTGACTCCAAGTACCACCTACTCATATACCGTTTCTGCTGTAGACGCTTCCTACAACGCTTCTGCGCAATCTGCGTCTGCATCAGCTACGACATTTGCTACTCCGGTAGTAACTCCTCCGACGACTACTGGTGGTACTGGAACATCAGGACAACATCAATCTCCTGTTATCTACGATCTTCTGGTAACACCGTCGACAAAAGGAGCCATTGTCACTTGGAAGACGACTCAACCATCACAGAGCACGTTTTCATGGGGTTTAACGGGCGATTATGAGCTTGGTTCAAGTGGAGAAACAGTACTTTCATTGAGTCACAGCGTCACATTGAGAGATCTTACTCCTGCGACACAGTATGTATTCAAGATTAATGCAGTAAATGCATTTGGAATACAGGGATCACTTGAAAACCAGATCTTCACTACACTTTCTCTTGAATCGGGACGTCTCAATGCAAATAACTTTGTTGCTACTCCTGATACATCATCAATTCTTCTTTCTTGGAATAATCCAGCTATTGATGATTTTGCAGAAGTGCGAGTTGTAAAGAACACATCATATTATCCAGCTGATGAAAATGATGGACAGGTTATTTACGAAGGTGGAGCTGAAAAATTTCAAGACAATGATGTCACTGTTGGTACACGATACTACTATGCATTGTTTGTGAAATATTCTGATGGATCCTACTCATCTGGATTACTTGCACAAGGACGTATTCCACTTCCTGGTGAAATCGTGAAGCCATATGATCCATTCGATTATCTTCCTGCTTCTCCTCGTGTTGATCCACTCATCAATCAACTAACGTTTACTGATTTCGACTTTATCCAGAATGGAAAAAAAATCGGATCAATTAGTAACGGGGAAAAAGTTTCAATTGATGGAAATCAAAATCTCACTGTTTCACTCGCATACGAAAAAGTTCCTGAGGTATTGAAAAGTATTGTTGTCACACTGACTTCTCCAGATGATGAAACAAAAACATTCTCATTCTTGCTTCGAGTAAATAAAGAGAAGACCGCGTATACAGCAACAATAGGTGCTCTCCAGGTATCAGGAATTTACGGAGTGAAAATTTCAATTGTTGATTACAAAAATCAAGGTTTGAAAAAAATTCTTGGTTCACTCTCAGCTTCAGTTGAAACTGTATTTGATTCCAATCAATCAATGCTCCGCTTATTAGGAATTTTCATTCTTAATAATAGTTGGAACTTCCTTCTTATCATCATTCTCCTCTACCTCATCTACAGAGCACTTAGAGATTTGGTCCGAAGACATAAAAACAAGGAAGAAATAGAACACATCATCGTTCCTCCAATTATAGAAAGTAACATCGTTCCAGATATTCACCCGGTTATCGAAGAAATAGACATTCATCCAATGAAGCGAGATTAAAAAGAATTCATGCGTCGAACACTAGAAAAAACATTTGCAATCATATTGATCCTTGCAACGGTAATGACAACACCGGGTCTTTTTCCTGTGCTCGCAACTCTTGGATTAGGCGCTAAAACAGCAGAAGCTGCTTTTAATAAACAGATCAATTATCAAGGAAAACTTACGAACGCATCAAATGTTGCAGTTGCAGACGGTCTCTATCATATGCGTTTTGCTTTATATACAAGTATTACAGGAGGATCTGCAATTTGGAGTGAAGATCGAAGTACTGCGCCTGGTGATCGTGCGACAGTAACAAATGGACTCTTTTCAGTTATGCTTGGTAGCTCGACTCCATTTACGAATGTTGATTTCAATCAAACACTATATCTTGGTGTAGAGGTTGGAGGTTTGGGTGGCAGTCCTGTGTGGGACGGAGAAATGGCGCCACGAAAAGTTCTTGGTGCTGTGCCAGCTGCAATCGTTGCTGAAAGCGCAGATACACTTGATGGTCTTGATTCAACTCAATTCGTACGAACAAACGCAACATCAACAATTGCTACTTCATCTGCACAAACGATTCTTACTGTTAATCAATTGGGAGCTGGTGATGTGTTTGCATTACAAAGTAACTCATTACCAGTATTTGTTGTAAAAAATAATGGGAATGTAGGAATTGGAAGTTCAACTCCTTCTGAAAAACTTTCAATTGGAGGAAATCTTGCTGTCGAAGGTTCAATTCTTGCTTCTGGAATTACATCAACAACCACAGCAACACTTAATCGATTTACCGCAAACAGCGGTACATCAACATCTTTTAATACAAATGTATTCGGTCTGAATTCTGAATACTTTACTGATCTTACTGGTTCAGGACTTCAGAATACAGGAGGGGTATTGTCACTCAATGCAACTGGTGATTGGACAGGAACATTTGATGGACAAGAAGGAACATTCTATCTTGATCGAACAAATCATACTGGAACACAGTCTGCATCAACGATTACTGCTGGAACTTTTGGAACTGGAGGTAATTTTATTTTCCCATCAGGAACACTTAATGCGCTTGGTTCAACAACTCTCCAGAATTTCACCTTTGCAAATGCAACAGGTACTTCTGCAACCACAACAAATTTCTTTGCAACAAATCTATCATTCACAACATCAAATGGTACGAATCAAACACTTAGTGGTACTCTCGCTACTGCAAACATTCTAGCAACCGGCTCATCAACCCTCCAAAACTTTACTTTCATAAACGCAACCGGTACTTCTGCAACTACAACAAACTTCTTTGCAACAACAGCATCTTCAACAAATCTTTTCACTACAAACTTTAATGGTGCTGGACTTACTACATGTAATACTGCAAACAGTGCACTCACATGGAATGCTGGTATCTTTGGATGTAACACACTTTCAAGTAGTAGCTTCTCTACCACCTCAGCTGATTTCTGGAAGACTCAGCGTGATTTCTTCTCAACAACATCAGCTTCATACTTCCTTTCTGTAAATCAAGGAGCAGCATTCTCAACAACTTCAGCAACAAACTTCCTTTCTCTTAATCAAGGAACAGCATTTTCTACTACATCTGCTTCATACTTCTTGTCACAAAATACTGGTTCAGCATTCTCAACAACTTCAGCTGCATACTTCCAGAATCAATTTGGAACATGGAATGTTGTAAATGGTGTACTTACTCCAACAACCACTATCGGTATTATCGTGAATGCATCATCAACGATCGCTGCTCTTACTGTAACGAATGGCACGACAACAAACGGTACTTCAACCAACTTCTTCGCTTCAAACTTTGTTGCAACTACAGCATCAACTTCAAACCTCTTTGTTTCAACAGGTAGTGGAATCCTCAAGTCAGTAAATGGTCTTGTTACTGCAGCAGTGGCAGGTACTGATTACATTACATCAGCAGGACTTTCTTCATCATATCCATTCGCACTTGCCGGAAACGCAACATCAACTCTAACCCAGTTTAATGGAGGACTTACTGCATATGCTTCATCAACCATTTCAGCTCTTACTGTAACGAACGGTACGACAACAAATGCAACAAGCACAAACCTTGCGTTCACTACTGGTTCAGGATCAAACCTTACTCTTGCAAACACTCTTACTGCTCAGAATCTTCTTATCACCGGATCATCAACTCTCCAAAACTTCACTGCACTAAACAGTACTTCAACAAACGCAACATCAACTTCATTCTTTGCTGGAACTCTTGCATTCACTACTGGTTCAGGAGCAAACCTTACTCTCACAAACACTCTTACTGCTACAAACATTCTTGCAACAGGTTCAACCACTCTCCAAAACTTCACTGCACTAAACAGTACTTCAAGTAAGGCAACGAGTACGAATCTCTTTGCAACTAACCTTTCTGCAACAAACTTTAGCGGGGCAGGTCTTACTACTTGTAACTCAGCATCAAACGCTCTTACTTGGAATGCAGGAACTTTCGGATGTAATACAATTATAGACACGAGCTTCTCTACCACCTCAGCTGATTTCTGGAAGACTCAGCGTGATTTCTTCTCAACAACATCAGCTTCATACTTCCTTTCTGTAAATCAAGGAGCAGCATTCTCAACAACTTCAGCAACAAACTTCCTTTCTCTTAATCAAGGAACAGCATTTTCTACTACATCTGCTTCATACTTCTTGTCACAAAATACTGGTTCAGCATTCTCAACAACTTCAGCTGCATACTTCCAGAATCAATTTGGAACATGGAATGTTGTAAATGGTGTACTTACTCCAACAACGACTATCGGTATTATCGTGAATGCATCATCAACGATTGGTGATGGAAGTGCGACTGGAGGACTCACTGTGAATGGACGATCAACCACAACAGGAAATGCATACTTTGGAGGGAAGGTTGGTGTTGGCACAGTAAATCCAAATCAAACACTTGATGTTATTGGAACAGGAAGATTTTCATCCACACTTACTCTTTCTGGTGTGACTGGATGTGCCGGATCACAAGCTCTCCAAACTAATGTTTCTGGTGATGTGGCTTGCGGAAACATTACTGTTTCTGGTGCTTCAACTGGAGGAGGATGGACAACAGATAGTGTGGGACATGTTACTCTTGCTACAACAACTGATGCGGTAGGTATTGGTGCTACAACTACTCCATATGCAAAACTCTCTATTGTTTCAAGTTCAGCAGCATCAACCACTCTTGCCCTTCTTCCTGCTTCTGGTGCATCAGCAAATATTTTGGATATCTACAACACAAGTGGGGTGCTTTCATCAGTATTTACTGCGAGCCAGAGACTTGGTATCGGAACAACCAACCCAAGTGTTTCCCTTGAAGTAAATGGACAGGGTAACTTGAACAACTTACAAGTTACTGGCTCATCAACCCTCCAAAACTTTACTTTCATAAACGCAACCGGTACTTCTGCAACTACAACAAACTTCTTTGCAACAACAGCATCTTCAACAAATCTTTTCACTACAAACTTTAATGGTGCTGGACTTACTACATGTAATACTGCAAACAGTGCACTCACATGGAATGCTGGTATCTTTGGATGTAACACACTTTCAAGTAGTAGCTTCTCTACCACCTCAGCTGATTTCTGGAAGACTCAGCGTGATTTCTTCTCAACAACATCAGCTTCATACTTCCTTTCTGTAAATCAAGGAGCAGCATTCTCAACAACTTCAGCAACAAACTTCCTTTCTCTTAATCAAGGAACAGCATTTTCTACTACATCTGCTTCATACTTCTTGTCACAAAATACTGGTTCAGCATTCTCAACAACTTCAGCTGCATACTTCCAGAATCAATTTGGAACATGGAATGTTGTAAATGGTGTACTTACTCCAACAACCACTATCGGTATTATCGTGAATGCATCATCAACGATCGCTGCTCTTACTGTAACGAATGGCACGACAACAAACGGTACTTCAACCAACTTCTTCGCTTCAAACTTTGTTGCAACTACAGCATCAACTTCAAACCTCTTTGTTTCAACAGGTAGTGGAATCCTCAAGTCAGTAAATGGTCTTGTTACTGCAGCAGTGGCAGGTACTGATTACATTACATCAGCAGGACTTTCTTCATCATATCCATTCGCACTTGCCGGAAACGCAACATCAACTCTAACCCAGTTTAATGGAGGACTTACTGCATATGCTTCATCAACCATTTCAGCTCTTACTGTAACGAACGGTACGACAACAAATGCAACAAGCACAAACCTTGCGTTCACTACTGGTTCAGGATCAAACCTTACTCTTGCAAACACTCTTACTGCTCAGAATCTTCTTATCACCGGATCATCAACTCTCCAAAACTTCACTGCACTAAACAGTACTTCAACAAACGCAACATCAACTTCATTCTTTGCTGGAACTCTTGCATTCACTACTGGTTCAGGAGCAAACCTTACTCTCACAAACACTCTTACTGCTACAAACATTCTTGCAACAGGTTCAACCACTCTCCAAAACTTCACTGCACTAAACAGTACTTCAAGTAAGGCAACGAGTACGAATCTCTTTGCAACTAACCTTTCTGCAACAAACTTTAGCGGGGCAGGTCTTACTACTTGTAACTCAGCATCAAACGCTCTTACTTGGAATGCAGGAACTTTCGGATGTAATACAATTATAGACACGAGCTTCTCTACCACCTCAGCTGATTTCTGGAAGACTCAGCGTGATTTCTTCTCAACAACATCAGCTTCATACTTCCTTTCTGTAAATCAAGGAGCAGCATTCTCAACAACTTCAGCAACAAACTTCCTTTCTCTTAATCAAGGAACAGCATTTTCTACTACATCTGCTTCATACTTCTTGTCACAAAATACTGGTTCAGCATTCTCAACAACTTCAGCTGCATACTTCCAGAATCAATTTGGAACATGGAATGTTGTAAATGGTGTACTTACTCCAACAACGACTATCGGTATTATCGTGAATGCATCATCAACGATTGGTGATGGAAGTGCGACTGGAGGACTCACTGTGAATGGACGATCAACCACAACAGGAAATGCATACTTTGGAGGGAAGGTTGGTGTTGGCACAGTAAATCCAAATCAAACACTTGATGTTATTGGAACAGGAAGATTTTCATCCACACTTACTCTTTCTGGTGTGACTGGATGTGCCGGATCACAAGCTCTCCAAACTAATGTTTCTGGTGATGTGGCTTGCGGAAACATTACTGTTTCTGGTGCTTCAACTGGAGGAGGATGGACAACAGATAGTGTGGGACATGTTACTCTTGCTACAACAACTGATGCGGTAGGTATTGGTGCTACAACTACTCCATATGCAAAACTCTCTATTGTTTCAAGTTCAGCAGCATCAACCACTCTTGCCCTTCTTCCTGCTTCTGGTGCATCAGCAAATATTTTGGATATCTACAACACAAGTGGGGTGCTTTCATCAGTATTTACTGCGAGCCAGAGACTTGGTATCGGAACAACCAACCCAAGTGTTTCCCTTGAAGTAAATGGACAGGGTAACTTGAACAACTTACAAGTTACTGGCTCATCAACCCTCCAAAACTTTACTTTCATAAACGCAACCGGTACTTCTGCAA
>CAZYGU010000002.1:0-58770 GCA_964646785.1 uncultured Candidatus Saccharibacteria bacterium
TTTGTTTAGAGATAATTGACCACAAGAGAGGAATTATTTCATATATTAGAACTAAGCAAACCTTATTCAGGTGGACGATATATATTCTTATTGCTTTAGCAATTATGAATTTAGGAGTAGCTCGCGAGACACCGTTCATTTATTATCAATTCTGATATGAGAAAACTTTTTGTACGATGTACTGTTCTTATTTTAATTTTAGTACTATCCCAGGTGCTTCTTTCTCGTTATCTTGTTCCAAATGTACCCATGCTTACACTTGGTATTCCTGGTATTGGAAAACTTGATACATATCTTAACCTTCATGAAACGTATAGTACTCTCTATTTTGGTGACAGTATTATAAAAGCATATGCACCAAGTGATCATGATACGCGTTCAATAGCAGAAATGGTGACGGCACAAGATCCAACAATAAAAATTGGCGATATGTCGTCACCTGGGTATGGCCTCAATGTATTTGAAGCTATGGTGACCTATATCTCGCATGCTTCAAAAAAGCCTGATGCAATTATTATTCCAATCAACATGCGTTCATTTTCGCCGCAATGGGATATGCGACCAGAGTATCAATTTGAAAAAGAAATTTTTTTCTTAACACACAATAAATTTGTTTTTTATTTTGGAAAACCACTTAGTATTTTTCAAGCTGTTAATTTTGAAAGTGTCACAAGCGAAATGTTTCGAGACACACCAGTCTTTAGCGGTAAGACACAAATTGGAACTGTGGGAATATTTGAAGATAAGGCGCGTCAGGACACTATCACTGAAGATATAGTGAAAGATTTTTACCAGTATGACTACATGGGTCAGCTGGATTCAAATCACAGAAAACTTCTATCGTTGCAGAATATTGCAAACATGGCGAATGAGCACGGTATTCATTTGTATGTCTACATTACACCAATTGATTATGAGCAGGGGGTTCAATATGTTGGACCAATGTTTAAACAACAAGTGAAAAAGAATACTGATGTAGTGTGTGCTGTTCTTAAAGAAGAAGGAGTTCCGTGTTTGAACCTTGTTTTCTCAGTTGGTTCAAAAAATTTTGAGCATGGATTACTTCCAAACGAACACATGAAGGAATCTGGAAGAAACATAGTGGCTGATGAGCTTGTTCGATTTATTACCTCACAACGTAAACAGAGTACTCAGGGCAGTGCACAGGCTTATGGCGTTGCAAAAGCTAGGTGATATACTTAATACCAATATGCCAACAGATTATAGTCATGCAAAATCTGCACCAGTTATTATTATTTTTGTGAAGTATCGTGATAAGTTTCTTTTAGTTAAGCGTAGTACCAAAATGCTTACCTACCAAGGTCTTTGGTCATGTTTAGCTGGGTTTGTTGATGACGATAAGACTATGGAGGAGAAAGTTAAGTTTGAAATTGAAGAAGAACTTGGACTTAATCAGTCTGATATTAAGGAAATAAAAAAAAGTGATACATATCTTTTTGTCGATGATGCTCTTGATCGAGAGTGGATTAGACATTTATATCTCGTAGAAATCACGAACCCAAATATCAAGCTTTCATGGGAACACTCAGAACTAGTTTGGACAACTCCTGAGGAGTCAAAAACGTACGAAACAACTCCTGGTCTTCATGAGGATTTTCAAAAAATTCTTGCATTGCCATAATGTGTAAAAAGTAGGTTTTGTACTCGTCGTTACGAACTTTTTTGTAGTACAATTACTTCATGCGTTCTCTATCATTATCTGGTTTTAACTCATTTGACGATCATCAATATGTTGTTCACATGCCTTTTGAGGCACTTCAAAAACGCATACTTGATGTTCAGTTTGATTTTTCATATAAAACTCCACTTCATTTTCTTTCATATCTTGAGGACCAATCATTAAGAGATTCTTATCAAGTTCTAAAAAATAAAAAAGATACACCTGAACTCAAGACAGTATTTGTTCTCGGTATTGGCGGTGCAAATCTTGGTGCACAAGCAATCATTGATGCATTTCCGAAACACGAATCTGCTCGATCATTTGTTTTTCTTGATACTTTGTATGAAGGAGAGGAAGATGAAATCCGCTCAATAACTCAATCGTTTAAAGATCCCAATGAATTTCTTATTATCGTTATAAGTAAATCTGGTAAGACAATAGAGACGGTTGTAAATGCAAAACTTCTTCTTTCAATTTTAGAAGAGCGTTTTAGTACAGTGAAAGAAAGAATTATTGTTGTTACAAGTAAGGAGTCACCACTTCACATGTGGGCACACCATCATTCAATTACTATATCGACGATTCCGCAAGCACTTACAGAAAGATTCGGTCTTTTTTCACCAGTTGTTATGGTTCCGCTTTTGTTCAGTAATCTTTCCCTTGATGATTTGTATGATGGAGCAAAAAAGGCACTCCATGATTTTACTCAAGTCAAAAAAAATACAGCACCTCATGTTGTACGAGTTGCAACTGCTCTTGATAAAAGAATTTCTAACAACATTCCAACCATTATTGATTTTTTCTTTTTCAATAAGAATCTTGAGCAGGTAGGGAAATGGAGTAGACAATTATTTGCTGAAAGCTTAGGTAAGTCTCAAACTTCACTTGGGCAAGCTTTTCAGAAGTCTATTACTCCTACAGTATCTGTTGGAACGACTGATCTCCATTCTATGTTGCAGTTATATCTTAGTCAGCCAGAACATCGCATAGCATGGTTTTTTAATGTTGAATCAGATCATACAAATACAATTGGAGATGCAAAAATTTTACATGAAATATTACCAAAACTTTCTGAAGAGACTCCAGAATTTATCCTTAAGGTTATTTACGATAGTGTTATCCAAACGTACACAGAACATCAACTTCCATATGTTGAAAGTACACTAGAGTCGGTATCAGAATTTGATCTTGGTTTTCATATGATGAATGAAATGCTTGTTGTTATTATTCTTTCAGAATTATGGAATGTAAATCCGTATGATCAGCCACATGTGGAAGGGTATAAATTCCTCATTAGGAAAGCCTTGTAATAAGCCTCATTATGCGTGGTATAATGGGTATATATGAGAGAGAAGAAGCTTACGTATATTATCTTATTTCTTCTGGTCGTAGTAGCAACGCTAGTAGTGCTGCTTTCGTTTAGTGAAAGTAGCACAAATGCACCGCCTACACCGATTCAGACCGAAAAAGAATCGGTTGTACCTCCAATAAAAAATTCACCAGAAGTCACGAATGGTTGGAAATCATTTTCAGCACAAGGTATTACTATAAAGACACCTTCTTATGTAAGTGTTCGTCTTGGTACAAGTTTACGAAATATTCTTGCTACATATGATTTTATTCTCACTCCAAATCCAAATATTGATTTTGCAACATTTAGTACAAAATTGCAGATTATTTCAGCTCAAGACTTTGTGCTAGATCTCTCTGATAAATTTCTTTCATATAACCCTTCGAATCAAAGCTGGTATATGAACAAAAACCTTGAAGATAAACCAAATAAAGATCACAACACATACCAACATTTGTATGATGAGCAAAATGCGTATGTTCCAAAAATTTTTGGGACAACACACGATGGTGTAAATATATTTGGGCCATTTGTATTAGGAGACACTGAGCGAGGAAAGATGGTTTACCTAATTCCGATTCAAGCTCAAAATAAAGTATTAAGTTTTGAACTCACCTATAACCTAGAGGCGGTAGTGAATAGTTCTGCGTCTATTAAAAAATTAAAAGTAACCTTTGATTCTGATTTACCACTGATCATGAAAAGTGTTTCATTAAATCCATAACATAATGCATATTATTTTTGATATTGGTGGTACAAAAACAAGAGTAACTAGTGCACTTTCGTCAGAAAGTTTTAATGATCCAGTGATACTTGATACCCCGCAATCATATGATGATGGGATTGATCTGCTTAAGAAAACGGTGCTTAGTCTTTCTGGTGGTCAGCCAATTACTCAAATTATTGGTGGAATTGCTGGGCCTTGGGACGATGTGCAAGGCACACTCATAAGTAGTGATAATTTACCTGATTGGGCAGGAAAACCTTTAAAACAAGACCTTGAGAAATCTTTTTATACAACGGTATCCATAGATAATGATGCAGTAATGGTTGGTATCGGAGAAGCTGTATTTGGGGCTGGTAAAGGGTATGAAATAGTTGCTTATATAACTGTTTCTACAGGGGTTGGAGGAGCAAAAATTGTACATGGAAAAGTAGAGGATCATTCAGTTGGTTTTGAACCAGGTAAACAAATTTTGGATGCAGAAGGTCATACACTTGAGGATCTTATTTCAGGTAAGGCACTTGAAAAAAGAACAGGAAAAAAGCCAATTGATATCCGCGATGAAGTGATATGGGATAGCTTAGCAAAGAACCTTGCATTCGGACTTAATAATATTATTGTTGATTGGTCTCCTGATGTTGTAGTGCTGGGTGGTTCGATGATGAATCACGTTGGCATATCTGTTGAGAAAACTCAGCAGTATGTAACACAAATACTGAAAGTATTTCCAATTGTTCCACCGATCAAGAAGGCAACTCTTGGTGACATTGGAGGTTTATATGGTGGGCTTGCGAGAATGCGAAAGAATGCGTAAAATCATCATCTTACTGAAATAAATACATAGTATGATTCAAAACTTTTTGATGAGGAAAATGATGGAGTCGAAAATGAAGGATGTTCCTGTTGAACAAAGGGAACAAATATTTTCAATGATTGAAAAAAATCCAGATTTTTTTAAAAATATTGTGAGTGAAATACAAGCTGAAGTTGAAAAAGGAAAAGATCAAATGGCAGCAACGATGGAGGTAATGCAAAGACATCAAGAAGAATTAAAAGGAATGTTATAGAAATTAAAACTACACAAACTAATTGTGTAGTTTTTTAATGTGGATAACTCACCATCATCAACACAATAATAATTTACAGATGTACAACAATGTAGGGAAGTATTAAGTGTTAAAAATTATTACCACCTGCTTCTTATTTGGTTACAGTAAAAAAATTTATGATATGAAATTAGCTAGTAGTCAAAAATACAAATTATTTTTTGGTGAGTTGTCGTGAAACACGCACGGTATGGTAATTTCAATATTTGAAGTGTATAAATCAGAACTTTTTGTATTACAACTATATTAGGCACTGAATATATAAAGATTAGTAATGTTTATTAATGTTTTGTCCTTACCATATATATGACTTATTCAACGCAGCTGATGTATGAATACATAACTACCTAGTTATTCAACTAAATATTGCTACTTTAGAATAATAAATAATATGTTTCACATTTAAATATCATGATGAAAAAAGTGCTCATTCATCAAAAAACTTTTTTTAAATGTTTCGATTGCATTTGTTATTGATAGGAGAAAATAATTTAAATTGGGTTTTGATCAGCAAAATTTCATCCCATTTTGGTTTACAAAATACATCTAATTCTGTTCATGTTTTTTTGTATATAACAGGAGCAAATATTGTTAAAATTTCAGTATGTTCACGCGTACATTTTCGTTGCGGATCTTGTCGCTAACTAAAATCATTTTGGTTTGTTTTTTTGTCGCATGTGTATTTCCATTGTTTGCAAACGCAGATGATACTTTGAGTGTGACACCGGAATCTGAGACCACGCAAATTGCGGATACATCTTTGATTCCCGAAATTACTTCAACTCAATCAACTGAAAATAATTCAACTAACAGTGTGTCCATCGAGACTCCAGTTGAACCAGTAGTTGAAGATGGTCCAAGCACTACTTTATCTGATGAAGCAAATGTATTAACTACACACGAAGAAGTATCGTATGTTGATCTTTCGACTTCAACACCAACTACTACAGTTCAAATCACTTCAGATGTTTCTGATGAAGACGTTGAGAACGTTGATGCTGCTACATCGAGCAGTGGCAGTGTTTCTGCATTATCAACGTTGCCAACCATAATTGAGACTTATGATGGTACTGGCAAAACAGTCGTGGTTTCAGCAACACCTGAGCAAGAGCTCATAACTCCAATGATAAATGTTCCGGTTCATACACAAATTCCTGAAATATTTAAAGTTGGTCAGGAGAATCAAATAAAAATTAAATGGCAAAACAACGGAAATGAGGAGATGTCGTTTGTTGCAACCGACGAGGATAGTAATGGATATATTGATCATGTTGCGTGGGTAGTGCCACATCTCTCGACTCAAACTTTCTCTATTATTTATATTTCGAATGCACTACAGTTAGATTCAGATAAAAATGTAATTGCTGATATATATAATGTAGTTCGAAATGTTGACGGTGCCTATGCGCCACTTTTAAATGGTCAGTTTGTTCGTGTGACATTTGAGCAGATCCTTGATAACACAAAAGATATAACGCTGTATGCGAGACCTCATAATGAAAGAGATTCTGTAAGGGTTGAAATATATACGTTAGATGGAAGTTATATAACTACTATTGATGCCATAGACCATGATGGTAAGTACAGAGTGCTCCTTACTGATCTTGCAACTTCAACTGATACTTTTGATTTGAAAATTATTGGGGATATTGATATCGATCAAATTATAGACCCAGCACCTGCTACAGCATATTGGGTTGGTGGAACTGGAGATTGGTCAGACGCAGCAAACCACTGGGCAGCATCGTCGAACGGAGCACCAGGTGCAGGAAATGCACCTGACGCGACAAGTAACGTAGTTTTCGATGCATCATCGGGCGGTGCAGCAACGGTAGTTACTATTGATACAAATGTCACTGTTGGTTCTATGACAATCAGTGGGTACACTGGCACAATTCTCCAAAATGCAAATCTTTCAATTACGAATTCTGGAGGCCGGTCTGGGAATTATACTCAGAACTCAGCTGTAACATTTACCGCAATAAATCCAGGAACAAATACGCTGTCAGTAACTGGAAGCTTCACATTAAATGCAGGTGTATTTCGAAGATACACAGGTCTCGGTATTAGTAGTGATCCATTTCTAATTTTTGATGTGTACGGATTGCAAGCAATGAAAACAACTGCAACAAGTACATACAAATTGAATAATAATATTGACGCAGCAACTACTACTGGTTGGAACACTGGTGCAGGTTTTGATCCAGTAGGAACTCTCGCAAATCCATTTACAGGAATTTTCGATGGAAATAATTTTGCAATTAATAATTTGTATATTAGTACCACAACATCAAGTTATGTTGGTCTTTTTGGGTATTCCACGAACCTTGTAAAAAATGTGAGTATCTTAGATGTTTCAATATCTGCGACAAGTACAGCTGGTACAGTTGGTAGTACTGGAGCAAATGGATCAGACGGTGCAGCAACCTCAAATGGTGTTGCTGGTGGTGCGGGTACGGCAGGAAGTACTTTGTATTTAGGTGGAGTGGTTGGATATAACACTGGAACAATTACAAATGTAAGTGTTACAGGAAATATTATTGGTACTGGAGGTGCGGGTGGAGCTGGTGGAAACGGAGGAAACGGAGGAAACATTACAACAGGTGCAAATGCAGGTGGAACTGGTGGTGCGGCAGCAAGTAACGCAGCTGCAACAGGAGGTCTCGCATACGTGGGAGGAGTTGTTGGGTATTCTCAGCAAGGAAGTATTACTTTGGCGACAAGCTCAGCGTCTGTCACAGGTGTTGGTGGTGCTGGAGGTTCAAGTGGTAATGCTGGAAACGGAGGAAATGGATCTGTTGCTGGAGTTGGTACAGGTACGGGAGGCGCTGGTGGAGCGGCTGGAGTTGCTGGTGCAGGAAACATTGCATATGTTGGAGGTCTTATAGGGTGGGTCAATGCAGGAACAATTGATGAGTCGTATGCAACAGGAAATGTAACTGCAAGAGGTGGTGCAGGAGGTAATGCAGGAACATCGGGTACAGGTGGAAATGCAGGAGTTGGAGGAGGAGGTGCAAACCTTGGTGGTATCGGCGGCGCGGGTGCTGCTGGTGGAGCGGCTGGAACAACGTATGCTGGAGGTCTTGTAGGAAATAATTCGGGCACTATTGAAAATGGAAGTTATGCGACTGGTATAGTGCAAGCAACTGGAGGTACTCCTGGTAATGCTTCTGCTGGAAGTTCAGGTGGTGCTTCTGCTGCAGGTTCAGTTATCGCTGCTGCATCAGGTGCAACAGCAATTGGTGGTGCGGGAGGTGCTGGAGCCATTGCATATGCCGGAGGTTTAGTTGCTCAAAATAATACTCCCGGATTCATTAACGGTTCGATATCAAATGTCTATTCAACTGGGTCTGTTACAGCAACTGGTACTGCTGGAAAAAATGGAGCAGCAGGAGGAGCGGGAGGAAGCGCATCACTCACAACTACCGGTACTGGTGGTGTTGGAGGTGCCGCGGGAAACGGAGGTGCGGGTGGAGCTGCGTACAGTGGAGGATTGGTTGGAATAAATTTGGGATCAATTATCACAGCAAACTCGTTAACTGGAGTTGTAACAGTTGTTGGTGGTGACGGTGGCATTGGTGGCACTGGAGGATCGGGTGGGGCTAAAGGATCAGCGGGAACATCTGGAGCTGGAGGAGCGAGTGGTGCTGGAGGTTCTGCTGCAATTTCTTCTACGTATGCTGGAGGACTTGTTGGTAGTAATACAGGTACAATTCGTTTTGCATATTCTACAAACGCAGTAAATGGTCAAGCTGGTGCTGGAGGTGCTGGAGGAACTGGTGTTGCTGCTCAGACTGGTCTTGCGGGTCTTGCAGGTGGAACTGGTGGTGCTGCTGGAGTTTTATATATTGGAGGTGTTGTGGGTAACAATACACTTGCCATTGTAGATAGTTATCATACAACCGGAAATATAAATGGTACCGCTGGAGCTGGTGGTGCAGCTGGGGCGGGTGGTGCTGGAGGCACGTGGTCTGGAGGAACTCAAGGGGCTGCAGGAACGGCGATTATTGGAGGAATTGTATATGCCGGTGGTGTGGTTGGAAATAATACAGGTACTTCACTTCTTAATGTGTACTCAACAGTAGATGTTACAGGAACTTCAGGTGCGGGAGGTGCTGGCGCAAACGGAGGTGCTGGCTACACATTTACAACTGGAGTTGCGGGTGTTGCCGGAAGCGTTGGACTCACCGGAGGTATTGCATATGTTGGTGGAGTTGTCGGATTTTTAAATAATGGAGAAATTCAAAATTCATATTCAACAGGCACGATCACAGCTCAAGGTGGAAACGGCGGAAATGGAGGTAACGGAGGAAATGGTGGTGCGGGAACAGCGGGTACAGGAGGTGTCGGTGGTGCTGGAGCTGCAGGTGGAACTGGTGGTGCAGCATTTGCAGGTGGTGTTGCAGGAAACATTGTTTTGGGAACTGTTTCTGGAAGTTACAACACAGGAAATATTATTGTGAACGGAGGAAACGGGGGGACTGCAGGTAACGGAGGTAGCGGAGGAATTGGTGGAACAAGCTTTGCTGGAGGTACTGGTACTGTTGCAGGTGCTGGTGGAGCCGGAGCTGCCGCTGCGGGAGGCGGAGTTGCAGGACAGAGCGCTGGTGTAATTCAAGCTTCTTCATACTCAACTGGAAATGTAACCTCAACTGGAGGAACTGCACAGGTTGGAGGAATTGGAGGAAACGGAGGAGCGTCTACTGGAACATTTGTTGGAGCTGGAGCGGTTGGAGGTGCTGGAGGCGCTGGAGGTGCCGGAGCAATTGCTTATGCTGCGGGTATTTCTGGTAACAACACAAACACAATTCAAAATTCTTATGCGAGTGGGATTATGTCTGCGGTTGCCTCTGCGGGCGCAAACGGAGGTGCGGCAGGTCTTGGAGGAAGTAACGCTTCTGGAGGTTCTTCAAGTACCGGTGCTGCTGGTGCAAACGGAGGCGCTGGAGGTGCGAGTGCTGTTGCGTATGCAGGAGGTATTGCAGGTTTGAACACAGCAATTATTACTAATACATATATTGAATCAGGATCAGCGAGCTCACTTGGAAGTGCTGGAGGTGCTGGAATAGTTGGAGGTGTTGGAGGAACTGCTGGAACTGGAGCTTTGGGTGCCATTGGTGGAACCGGAGGTGCCGGTGCTGGTGGTGGAATTGGATATGCTGGTGGGCTTGTTGCGTTTAACTCTGCAGGAACAATAAATAATTCTCACTCATTTATTACTGCAAGTTCAACAGGCGGTACTTCTGGTATTGGTGGAAACGGAGGCGGAGGTGGTTATGGAAGCACCGGTGGAACTGGTGGTATTGGTGTTGTTGGTGCTGCGGGCTATGCCGGAGGTGCGGTTGGAATGAACACTGGGGTAATCAACAATTCTTATGCAACAGGAAATGCAATTGCAACTGGAGGTGCCGGTAGCTCAAACGGTGCTGGTGGAAACGGTGGATCAAGCAGCACTTCTGCAGGCGGTGCTGGTGGAGCTGCGGGTGCCGCAACAACTAACCTTGGTGGTGTTGGATATGCTGGTGGGCTTGTTGGATTCAATTCAACAAACGGAAGCATTCAAGGTGCATCACATGCAAGTGGTAATGCTACTTCAACTGGAGGTACAGGAGCGAGCGGACTCACCGGTGGTTCAGGTGCTTCATCTACTGGGGCATTCACGGGAGGTACTGGTGTAGCTGGAGGTGCCGGACTTGCAGGAGGTGTTGCTGCTGCCGGAGGACTTATTGGATTTAATTCTGGATCAGTTGCTTCTGATTCATACGCAGGTGGAAATGCTTATGCAAACGGAGGAAATGGAGGCAACGGAGGAAATGGAGGAAATGGAGGAGCGAGTGGTGCTGGTGTTGTTGGAGTTGCAGGTGTTGGAGGTGGAGCGGGACTCACTGGTGGTGCTGCATATGCTGGAGGTGTGATTGGTAACGACAGCGTACTTGGTACAACAATTTCAATTCCAAACACAACAGGGACAGTTGCTTCTCTTGGTGGTACTGGTGGAACTGGTGGAAGTGGTGGTAACGGTGGAAATGGTGGGAGCACAGCGGGAGCAATTGGTGGAGCTGGAGGTACGGCTGGTGCTGGAGGAAACGGTGGACTTGCTGCGAGCGGTGGAGTGCTCGGTTTTAATGCTGGGGTAATTCATGATGTGACTTATACAATCACATCAATTACTGCGCTCGGTGGAGTTGCTGGAACTGGAGGCACAGGAGGAAATGCTGGAGCGTCAGGAAACGTTGCTGCAAGTGCCGGTGCAACTGCAGGTAACGGAGGTGCTGGTGGTATTGGCGGAGCTACATATATAGGTGGACTTGTTGGCGACAACTCGGGAGTGATTGTTGATTCAATTGTTACAGGAAGTCTCACTGCAGTTGGAAGAAATGGAGGTAACGGTGGAAATGGTGGTGTTGGTGGAAGTGGATCTCTTGGAACTGGAGGTCATGCTGGAGGTATTGGTGGAGCTGGAGGAAACGGATCTTCTGGAGGTGCTGTATATATTGGAGGACTTGCTGGTCAAGGAAACGGAAATATTCAAAAATCTAGAGCAATTGGAGGTACGATTACAGTTACTGTTGGTGGAAATGGAGGAACTGCTGGAGCTGGAGCTGCGGGCGGTGCTGGAGGATCAGGTAGTGGAAAAAATGGAGTTGGAGGCGCGGGTGGAACTGGTGGTGTGATTGGTGCCGTGTATGCGGGAGGAGCAATCGGTTTTAACTCACTTGTATCAGTACTCATTGATACAGTGTATTCAACAAACAATGTAGTTGTGACAGCAGGAAACGGAGGAGATGGAGGTGCTGGAGTAGCGGGTGTGAATGGTGCGGCAGGAAGTGCTGGAGGAGGAGGAGGTGGTGGGGGCGCAGTTGGTGTCGCTGTTTACGGTGGTGGGCTCGAAGGATACAACTCTGGTGCTGCACAAAATATTTTTAATTCTTATGCAACAGGTAACGTTACTGTCACTGGAGGCAATGGTGGAACGGGTCAAGTTGGAGGTGCGGGTGCAGCTGCAATAAGTGCAGTTGTTGGAGGTGCTGGTGCCAACGGTGGAATTGGAGGTGCCGGTGGATTCGCATATGGTGGAGGTCTTGTTGGTTTTACAAACACACTTGTTGCAATCGCATCAACAACAGCTTCAGGAAATATTACGGTTCTTGCTGGTAATGGTGGTAATGCAGGGAACGGTGGAGCAGGTAGCACGGGGGGTGCAGGTCAGGTTGGAGGTACTGGTGGAACCGGTGGAGCTGCGGGACTTGGAGGTGCATCTTATGCTGGGGGTTTAATTGGTCTTGTGACTTCAGGAGATATTTCAAATTCATATTCAACTGGATTTGTCCAAGGTACTTCTGGTAATGGAGGAAACTCAGGAGCAGGTGGAGCAGGTGGAGCTGGTGGTTCATCGGTGGCTGGTACTGCTGGTACGGCTGGTACAGTTGGTGCAAACGGTGGTGTGAACTATACCGGAGGATTGGTTGGCGATAACACGTCTTCGATTTTGAATTCATACCACATAGGTGGAGCAGTAACAGCTACAAGTGGAAATGGAGGAAATGGTGGAGCGGGAGGAAATGGAGGTGCATCAGGAAGTATTACAAACGGTACTGCGGTTGCTGGAGGTGCGGGAGGTAACGGAGGTGTTGGTGGAGCAGTTTCTGTTGGAGGTTTGGTTGGTCGAAATGGTGTTACTGCAGTTTCGGCAACAATTACAAATTCATATGCAACAACAAGTGTCACTGTGCTTGGTGGAAACGGA
The DNA here is from genome assembly GCA_964646785.1 of uncultured Candidatus Saccharibacteria bacterium. GTDB lineage: Bacteria > Patescibacteriota > Minisyncoccia > Phycocordibacterales > Zambryskibacteraceae > JBGTNQ01. The sequence goes on from CAZYGU010000002.1 coordinate 12,610, forward strand.
GGTAACGGAGGTGTTGGTGGAAATGGAGGAAATGGTTCAGCAGGCACAAATCACATTGGAGGCGTTGGCGGAGCTGGCGGAGCTGGAGGTGCTGCTGCTACTGGTCTTGCGACTTCTGTACAAGCAGGAGGTTTAGTTGGTCAAAATGTATTGGGAACTATTACTTCAAGCTATGCGCAAACTGGAACAGTAACTGCAACCGGTGGAAACGGAGGTACTCCTGCTCTTGGGGGAACAGGCGGAATTGGTACTGGTACTGCTGTATACGGTGCTGGTGGAGCAGGAGCAAACGGAGGCGCAGGAGGAGCAGTTTATTCTGGAGGACTTGTTGGATACACAACTGGTGTTGTTGAAGCTGGGTCATATTCAATAACATCACTTGTTCTTACTGGTGGATCTGGTGCAAACGGAACTGCTGGTATTTCAGCTTCAAATAATACTGGTGCAGCAGGAAGTGTTCCTGGTGCAGGAGGTGCTTCTGGAGTTGTGTATGCTGGAGGTCTTGCGGGATACTCAACTTCTGATGTGATTTCTTCTTATGCAAGTTATGATTCTGTTTCAGGAAAAGGTAACATCACAATAACAGGAGGAACTCCAGGTAATGGTGGTAATGCAGGAAATGGAGGTTCAGGACTTGCGGCAGGAGGTGCGGGTGGGGCGGGAGGTCTTGGTACTGCCGGTATAGGAGGTGCAGCTTCTGGAGCTTTTGCTGGTGGACTTATCGGATTTAGTTCAGGAATCATAACTTCTTCATATGCAACTAATTTAACTATCTCAGGAACTGAGCAAAATGGTGGACAAGGAGGAACTGGAGGTAACGGTGGAACTGGAGTCGGTGCATTTAATGGTGGTGTTGGTACGATTGGAGGAAACGGAGGAGCTGGGGGGGTTCGTGCTTTCGGAGGACTTGTAGGAGATTTCATATCAACAATTGGTACTATTCAAGGATTTTCATATTCGACAGTTAATATTTCTGTTACGAGTGGAAACGGGGGGCAAGGTGGAACAGGAGGAAATGGAGGTACATCTGGTGCGAGTCAATCAAGTGGAACCGCAGCAGTTGCAGGAGTTGGAGGTAATGGTGGAGCGGGTGCCGCTGCTTATGGTGGTGGATTAGTTGGACGTATTACTGGTACAACTCAAATAATGCGTATTTCAAATTCCAATGCCACTGGAAATGTTAGTGTTGTTGGTGGTAATGGAGGTAACGGAGGACAAGGAGGAAACGGAGGAAATGGTTCTACTGGAAGTGCTACCCATGCAGGTGCAACAGGAGGTTTGGGTGGTGTTTCTGGAGTTGGTGGTGAAGCAGATGCGGGAGGACTTGTTGGAGTCAGTAACCTTACATCAGGTTCAATTGATTTTCTTACACTAAATGCCACTGGTAACGTAAGTGCAACAGGTGGAAATGGCGGAACTCAAGGAACAGGAGGAAATGGAGGTGCGTCTGCATCTGGTGCCGCTGGAGGTGCAGGTGGTGGATCTGTATTAACTCCGCCTGCGGGAGGTGCTGCGTATGCAGGTGGGCTTATTGGTATTCATAGGGTTACCATCACGCCAGCAGGAAGTGGGGTAATTAATTCATATGCGACCGGAGTAGTGACTGCTCAAGGTGGAGTAGGTGCTGCTGGAAATACAGGTGGTAATGGTGGAACAGGTGGAACAATTGGTGGAGCAGGTGGCGCTGGTGGGGCATCAGGTATTGGCGGTGAAGCAGATGCAGGAGGACTTGTTGGACTTACAAGTGTCACAACTGGTTTCATTCACTACTTAGATAACCGTTCTGCAACTGGGACAGTAACTGCAACCGGAGGACAATCTGGTATTGGTGGGAATGCTGGTAGTTCAACTGTTGGCGGAAGTGGCGCTGGAGGTTCAACTGGTGCATCAGGTGCTAGTGCCGCTGGAGGTGCTGCATATGCAGGAGGACTTGTCGGACAAATAAACGCATCAGCAAGTAATAACTTACAGATTACAACAAATTATTCTACTCGTAATGTGAGTGCAACCGGAGGAGCGAGTGGTAATGGAGGAGTTGGTATAATTGGAGGAAATGGTGGAACTGCTTCGATTGGAGGAGTCGGCGGAGCCGGAGGTGCTTCAGGTGCTGGTGGTGCAAGTTATGCTGGTGGACTTGTTGGAACAAATGGAACAGCTGCTCTTGCTGGTGGGGGAATTATCGAGGATGTTTCTTATGCGACTGGAAACGTTACTTCAACGAGCGGTAATGTTGGTGTGGCAGGAAATGGTGGGGATGGAGGCCAAAGTAATAGCGGAACAGCTACAACAGCTGCAGCTGGTGGTGCAGTAGGAACAACTGGAGCAGGAGGTGCTGCATATGCAGGAGGACTTGTTGGAATCAATGCAGCAACTGGAGTTATTTTAAATTCTTACGCTGCTGGATTAGTAACTTCACTTGCGAGAAATGGTGGACAAGGTGGAACAGGGGGAAATGGTGGAAGTGCATCATTAAGTACAGGTACAGGTGGGCCGGGAACTATTGGTGGCGCAGGTGGTGCTGGAGGTGATAGTTACGCTGGAGGACTTATTGGATACAACGTAAATGCACTCAACACCGTTACAACAAGTTCTGCAATTGGAGCAACTGTAAGTGGTACAAGCGGAAATGGTGGACAAGGTGGAACAGGGGGAAATGGTGGTGCTGCCGGTATTGCTGCTGCGGGAGGTGCAGCTGGTGCAGGTGCTGCAGCAGGAAATGCTGGAACTTTATATATCGGTGGGCTCATTGGAAGAAATGATGGAACTGTTCAAACATATTCATATTCAACTTCAAATGTAGTTGGAGTTGCTGGTACTGGTGGTACTGGTGGTACTGGAGGAAACGGTGCCGATGGTTCAGTAGGTACATCTGGTAATGGTGGAAACGGCGGAGTAGGTGGAGCTGCAGCAGCAGGAGGTGCTGGGGGTATAGCATACGCAGGCGGATTTGTTGGTAGAAACGAAACAACGAGAGTAATAAAGGATTCATACTCACTTGGATCTTTGACTGTTAGTGGTGGAGCAGGAGGGGTTGGAGGATTAGGAGGAAATGGTGGGGATGGTGGAGATGGTGCATCAGCTGGAACTGGTGGTACTGGAGGAAATGCAGGTGCAAGTGGAGCTGGAACTGGTGGTGGTGTTAAATATGGGGGTGGTTTTGCTGGTTACAATCTTGGAAATATTCTAACTGTGTATTCATTAGGTTTGGTTTCTATAACAGGATCAGATGGTGGGGCTGGTGGTAATGGAGGGAATGCTGGTAATGGTGGAAACGGCGGTGCAACTGGAACTGGTGGAACTGGTGGTAACCAAGGTACCACTTCGAATGCTGGCAATGGTGGAGTACTTCATGCTGGTGGTTTAATCGGCTATAACTTTACTGCTGGGGTGGTTTCAAATTCATGGACAGCTGGAAGTGTGACAACATTTGGTGGTAATGGTGGAACAGCGGGAACGCGTGGTGCATCAGGAACTGGTGGAAATGGTGGGACATTGGCTGGTGGAAATGGTGGGACAAGTGTTGCAGGAAGTGCAGGTGGAGCGGGTGGAGCAAGCATTGCTGGAGGACTTGTTGGTTCAAATATTACAACAGGATCATTTACAAACAGTTATGCTTCAACAACTGTGACGATGACAGGAGGTAACGGGTCAATAGGTGGCACTGGAGGAAAGGGAGGAAATGGTGGAGTTGGTGGAATTGGTGGGTCTGGAAATGGTGGTACAGGACAAGCTGGATCAATTGGTGGAAATGGTGGTACAGGAGGTGCGGTAACAGGCGGAGGTTTGGTTGGTGATAATACGGGTGCAATTACGAATGCTTATGCCCAAGGAAATATAACTGCTTCTGCGGGGACTCCGGCAAATGGGGGTACTGGGGGCGCTGGAGGTAATGGTGGTGCAGCTGGAGGAGGAAGTGTTGGTGTAAATGGAAGTGGGGCGAATGGAGGTCAGGGTGGAGCCGGAGCGAATGCATTGGTTGGAGGTTTACTTGGAAGTCAGGCCACTTCGCTTGCCTCAAGTACATATTCTTATGGTGTTCCAACTGCAACAAAATCTACTGGAGTTTCTGGAGGTGCTGGAGGCGCAGCCGGCACTGGCGGATCAGGTGGAAGCGCTGGTTCGACTGGTGCAACAGGAGCTTCTACAGCACTTCAATACGCAGGAGGAATTGTTGGAAACCCTGTGAGTGGTACATGGGCATCAAGTTATTGGGACATTACTACATCAGGTAAAACTGATGGTGCTGGTAATGCGACAACCCCAACAAATACATTAGGAAAAACAACGACTCAAATGAAACAACAGGCAACATTTGTTGGCTGGGATTTCACTATTTTCCCTGTATGGGACATAGTGCAAACAACAACATATCCATACTTTAATTACCAGACTACACCAGATGCTCCGACAAATGTCACCGCTGTTGCTGGTAATGGACAAGCAACAATTACATTTACTCCACCAGCAAATATGGGTGGCGGACAGATACTGTCATATACAGTGACATCATCACCTGGCGGATTTACTGCAACCGCAGGAGCTTCACCAATTGTTGTTACAGGTTTAACAAATGGTGTTGCATATACATTTACTGTAACAGCAACAAATGCAAATGGAACCAGTGTTTCTTCAGCAACAAGTAATGCTGTTACACCGGCAACAGTTCCTGATGCACCTACAATTGGTACAGCTACTCGTGGTAATGGTCAGGCGACAATTACATTTACACCACCAGTATCAAATGGCGGATCAACGATTCTGTATTACACAGTCTCGTCTAACATTGGAGGATTTACTGCCTATGGGGGAAGTTCACCGATTACAATTACAGGCCTTTCAAATGGTGTTTCATATACATTTACTGTAACAGCAACAAACGCAGTGGGAACAAGTACTGCTTCTGCAACTACAAATTCTGTAACACCAGCAACTGTTCCTGATGCACCAACAATTGGTACAGCAACAGCAGGAAATGGACAAGCAACAATTACATTTACACCACCAGTATCAAATGGTGGAGATTCAATTACATATTACACAGTAACATCAAATACTGGTGGGTTTGTTGCATACGGTGGCTCATCTCCGATTGTTATTACAGGCCTTTCAAATGGTGTTTCATATACATTTACTGTAACAGCAACAAACGCAGTGGGAACAAGTACTGCTTCTGCAACTACAAATTCTGTAACACCAGCAACTGTTCCTGATGCACCAACAATTGGTACAGCAACAGCAGGAAATGGACAAGCAACAATTACATTTACACCACCAGTATCAAATGGTGGATCAGTAATAACTTCGTACACTGTGTATTCAAGCACAGGGGGATTCACTGCAACAGGAGGATCATCACCAATCACAATTACTGGACTCAGCAATGGAACGGCTTATACATTTACTGTAAAAGCTACAAATGCAATCGGAGATAGTGTTAGTTCATCTGCAACAAATTCTGTCACTCCAGCTACTGTTCCAGACGCACCAACATCAGTAACTGCAGTTCGAGGAAATGGACAAGCAACAATTTCATTTAGTGCGCCGTTATCAGATGGTGGAAGTGCAATTACGTATTACACTGTGTATTCAAGTAGTGGAGGGTTGGTTGCATATGGTGCTAGTTCTCCAATTACAATTACAGGTCTTTCAAATGGTACATCATATGCATTCACAGTGACTGCGACAAACGCAGTTGGTACAAGTACTGTTTCATCAGCAAGTAATACTGTTTCTCCTGCTACTGTTCCCGATGCGCCGACAATTGGTACAGCAACAGTAGGAAATGGACAAGCAACAATTTCATTTACCCCACCGGTAAACGATGGATACTCATCTGTTTTGTATTACACCGTTACCTCAAATACTGGTGGCTTTACTGTGTACAGCGGCACATCACCAGTGGTTATTACTGGGCTTACGAATGGAACGACATATAACTTTACAGTGACTGCGACAAACGCAGTTGGTACAAGTTCACCATCAAGTGCTACAAATTCTGTTGTGCCTGTCACTGTGCCAAGTGCTCCTACTTCTGTAACAGCTACTGCTGGAAATGGACAAGCAACGATTTCATTTACTGCATCAGCATCTGATGGCGGAAGTGCAATTACTACATATACAGTTTCATCAAACATCGGTGGATTTACAGCAACAGGAGGTTCATCTCCAATAACGATCACAGGACTTTCAAATGGCACGACATATACATTCACGGTAACCGCAAGTAACGCATACGGAACAAGTACTCAATCAGCAACAAGTAATGCTGTAACACCGGCAACCGTTCCAGATGCTCCAACTTCTGTAAGTGCAGTCATGGGTAATGGACAAGCAACAATTTCATTTAGCGCACCTTCATCAGATGGTGGAAGTGCTATAACGTATTACACCGTGTATTCAAACACTGGTGGATTTACAGCAACTGGCGGAAGTTCTCCAATTACAATCACTGGTTTAAATAATGGCACAACATATACATTCACAGTTAAGGCAACAAATGCAGTTGGGACAAGTACTGCATCAGGAACAAGTAATGCAGTTACACCAGCAACAGTTCCCGATGCGCCGACAATAGGAACCGCAACAGCAGGAAATGGTCAGGCAACAATTACGTTTACTCCTCCAGTAAATACAGGAGGTGCCTCAATTTCATACTATACAGTGACATCTAATGTGGGTGTATTCACAACATATAGCGCAAGTTCACCAGTTACTATTACTGGACTTTCAAATGGAACAACGTACACATTTACTGTCACGGCTACAAATTCAGTTGGAACAAGTACTGCATCAAGCCCAACAAATTCAGTCGTTCCAGCAACAGTTCCAGATGCACCGACTTCAGTTACTGCTGTTCGAGGTGACGGTCAGGCGACAATTACGTTTAGTGCACCATCATCAGACGGCGGTAGTCCAATTACGATATATACTGTTGCTTCAAATATTGGGGGATTTGTTGCTACAGGTGGAAGTTCACCAATCATAATTACAGGTCTTAATAATGGAACCGCGTACACATTTACTGTGACTGCAAGAAACAGTGTAGGCACAAGTGCAAGTTCTACTGCATCAAATTCTATAACACCAGCATCTGCACCAGGCGCACCAACTTCCGTCACTGCTGTGCGTGGAAATGGAGAAGCAACTATCTCATTTAGTACGCCTTCATCAAATGGTGGAAGTGCTATTACGTATTACACAGTCTCATCAAATATTGGCGGGTTCACTGCTTACGGTGGTTCTTCTCCAATAACTATTACGGGTCTTTCTAACGGAACAGCATACACATTTACCGTAACTGCAACAAATGCAGTTGGCACAAGTACACAATCGGCGACAAGTAACTCTGTGACACCAGCTACTTTACCCGATGCACCTACAGGAGTAACAGCTGTACGTGGTGATGGAGAAGCCACGATCTCATTTAGCGCACCTTCATCAGATGGTGGAAGTGCTATAACGTATTACACCGTGTATTCAAACACTGGTGGATTTACAGCAACTGGCGGAAGTTCTCCAATTACAATCACTGGTTTAAATAATGGCACAACATATACATTCACAGTTAAGGCAACAAATGCAGTTGGGACAAGTACTGCATCAGGGACAAGTAATGCTGTTACACCGGCAGGTGCACCAGGAGCGCCAACAGGAGTAACAGCTGTACGTGGTGATGGTCAAGCTACAATTACATTCACGCCACCAATATCAAATGGTGGAAGTGCAATTACTACATATACAGTTACATCAAACATCGGTGGATTTACAGCAACTGGCGGAAGTTCACCAATTACAATCACAGGACTTTCAAACGGGACCGCGTACACATTTACTGTAACTGCAAGTAATGCTGTTGGTACAAGTACTGCGTCTACCGCTTCAAATTCAGTAACACCAGCTACGTCACCAGATGCACCAACAAATGTTGCCGCAAGTATTGGTGATACAAGTGCGACAGTAACTTGGTCAACTCCTGCATTTAATGGAGGATCAGCAATTACTATATATACCGTAACTGCAAGTAGTGGTGGACATACCGCAACAAGTACTGGAAATTCTGCTGTAGTTCTTGGTCTTACAAATGGTATTTCGTACACATTTACTGTGACTGCAAGTAATGTAGTTGGAACTAGTACATCATCAGGAACAAGTAATGCTATAACTCCAGCAACAGTACCAGGAGCACCTACAAATCTTGCTGCAACAGTGCAAGATAGCAGTATTGATTTGTCATGGACTGCACCCGCATCAAATGGCGGAACTTCAATTACGGATTATATTATTGAATACAAGCTTTCAAGTGGAGGCACATGGTCAACTTTTAGCGATGGAGTAGGTACAAGTCCATTCGTTACTGTCACAAGTCTTTCAAATGATAATGCATATGACTTTAGAGTTGTTGCAAAAAATGCGATTGGTCTTGGAGCATCATCAACTCCAGTAAGTGCAACACCGGGTGCACCTGCACAAGTACTGATTCAAGGATTCTCAGATACAACTATACCGACCATTGGCACAAATGTTCGAATAACAAATGAAGGATCTGTTGCATATGAATATCAATATACATGGTGTGTTACTGATTCAAGTAGTAACCAATGTGGTGGTGGAGATGATGTTTTTAGTTCAACAGCAGCAAAATTAGTTCAACCAGCCGAAAACTTCGATACGACACTAAATTCTACCGTTCCAATTGCTGGAAATTATTGGTTCCATCTTAATGTAAATTTTGGATCTGATTCTTCGCAAGCAAGTCAATCATTTACTGCAACTCCTTCAGGACCAGCAACTGCTCCAGGTGCTCCTACAATTGGGACAGCAACGGCAGGTGATGGGCAAGCGATTGTTACATTTACTGCACCAGTAAGTGATGGTGGTTCTGCAATTACGTATTACACTGTTACATCAGATGTAGGTAGTTTTACCGCCTATAACACATCATCACCAATAACTATCACAGGACTTTCAAACGGAACCGCATACACATTTACTGTGACAGCTACAAATTCAGTTGGTACAAGTACAGCATCAAGTGCGTCAAATTCTATAACTCCAGTTGCTGCTTCAGGTGGAAACTCAGGAGGAGGCAGTTCAGGTGGAAGTGGCGGTGGTGGAGGAGCTTCTCAATCACCATTACCAGTGGCACCTACACCTATCTCAGGACAATGTGGAATTTCAGATGTAAACTGTGATGGAAAAGTTAATTCAGTTGATTTCTCAATTATGCTTGCATTTTGGAAAACAAAACCTCCATTTAAAAATCCAGCTGTAGATTTAAATAAAGATGGTAAGGTTGATTCAGTTGATTTCTCAATTCTGCTTTACTATTGGGGTAGAAAATACAAAATCTAAATGAAATATTTATTACAAACATATATATGTGCACTAGGTATTTTTACACTATGGTTAATTCCTTCGTATGTATTTGGAGCACAGCTGTATCTGACAGCAAGTCATGATGTTGTTTCAGTTGGTGATACATTGCTTATTCATGCACAACTTGATACAGAAAATGAGCTACTTAATGCAATTGAAGGAACAGTACTTCTTGATTCAAAAGCAGAATATGAGTTTAATACTGCTGGATCAGTTTTTACTATATGGCCTACTGCACCTACTGCATCTCTTGAAACACAGAAAGTCTCATTTGTTGGAGGTGTACCTGATGGTGTTAATTCATCTAAAGCTTCAGTTTTTAATATTGCTGTAAAATTTACTAAAGAAGGAATTATATCTATTGCTCCTGAAAAAATTACTGCATACAAAAATGACGGAAAGGGAACAGCTGTTCCTGTCGTTATTAAGAGTATTTCAGTTCGTGTGGTTCAAAAAACTCAAGATACTAAGTCAATTGATGAGTGGACTAACACAAAATCAACTGACACTGAGCCACCTCTTCCATTTTCTATTACTCTTGGAAAAGACAGTACAGTGTATGACGGTAAGCAATTTATTGTATTTTCTACAGCAGATAAGGGTTCAGGTGTTGATTACTATGAAGTAACAGAAGGTGATTTTGCACCAGTACAAAGTGATGGTGTATATGTTTTAAAAAATGAATTGGGAAATGAATTAATTACAGTATCTGCATACGATAAAGCAGGAAATGTTCGTACAGAAACATTTACTCAATCACCAGTATCACACTCAGTACGAAATAGTATTATTATATTTGTAGTATGTATGATAATTTTTGTCGTATTATATAGAAGACGAACATGAAATTTTTTTTGAACAATATATATAGCGTTCTATTTATATTTTTGTGTTTTTTTTGTATACCATTTTGTATTAACGCAGCAACACTATCGTTGTCGCCAAGTACGAATACGGTGAGTCCGGGAAATATCCTTAATGTTTCAGTATTAGTAAATACACAGGGAAAGGTAATAAACAACAGTGATGCAATTATTCAGTTTCCAACTGATCTTTTGCAAGTTGTTTCTGTAGACACTAGTAGTTCGATTTTTTCTCTATGGGTTGAAAACCCTGCGTTTTCGAATTCTCTTGGACAAATTACGTTTAATGGAGGAGCGCCAAACCCTGGATATTCTGGTAGTACTGGAAAAATAATTTCAATAACATTTTTAGCAAAAAAAGCAGGAACTGCGTCACTTATTTTTGGTGATTCATCAATTCGTGAGAATGATGGTCTTGGAACAGATGTACTTACTGGTACAAACCCAACTACAATCACAATTGGAAGTACCGTACAGGCTCCTGTCACAACACCTGTTCAGACACCGGTGTCCTCGAATCAGGTTGTTGCAGCACCTGTTGTGACATCATCATCACACCCTCAACAAAAATCATGGTACAACAATAGTACTGTTCAAGTTGCTTGGACTTTACCGAGTGATGCTACTTCAGTTAAAACTTTTCTTGGGTCACATTCAGATTCAGATACAAGTGTTGTCTATAAACCTATAATTACTTCAAAAACTATCGATAAGCTGGAAGATGGTGTTTGGTATTTTCATGTGAATTATCAAACGCCTCGGGGTTGGTCTAAAGTAGCACACTATAAGCTTCAAATAGATACAGTAAATCCAAAGAATTTTAGCTTATTAGTTACCAAGGGTGACCAAGGTGGCGCAAAGGTTAGTGTAAGTGCTCAAGATGAACTGTCAGGTGTAGATCACTATACAATCTCAGTTGATAATGCTGAGCCAATTGTAATTCCGTCCGATACCGAAACAGCTGATCCGCTGTATATCCCAATTCTTACCACAGGTGATCATTTGATTATTGCAAAAGCATATGACAAAGCAGGAAATGTTGCTGAAACGAGCTCACATGTCGTGACTGATGTTGCATCAACGGTGAGTATCGATTCATATCCAACATCAATCGCAGTTAATGACAGTATTAATGTGTCTGGAGTTGCACCTTACCAGAATGCACCGTTAACTGTGTCATTAAAGTTCGGAAATGATCAGGTACAAACATACTCAATATCGTCAGACAGTAGCTCGACCTACCACTTTATAAGTCCTCCGATTACTGAAAAGGGTAGCTACACACTTTGGGTTGATTTAAAAAAGGCAGATGGAAGTGTTAGTCTATCTTCGAAAAAGGTCTCAATTGAAGTAACAAAACCAGTACTTCTTCAAATTGGATCATTTACAACAGGGCTTCTTACTGTTTTGATCCCACTTGTTGCAATGATATTCACCCTACTGTTTCTTGTATATATTGGTTGGTACAAATTCTTCATGCTTCGTAAACGTCGCCATGCAGAGTTTAAACGAATCGAAGATAGTGTGCATCATTCTCTTCAAGTATTATCGAGTGAGTTATTTAAGCAGTTTGATCTTGTTGAGAAAGTCAGTAAATCACGAAGTAGTAGTGCTGAAGAGAAACAAGCCATGAAAGATCTCAAGGAAGCAATTTCAGATATTGATGTCTACATTGATATGCAAATCAAGAAAATAGAAAAAAACGAAACCAAGGATTAGTGGTTTATGTACTAATGCTTTTGCTCTTATCATGTAAAAAATACCGCCCCGATCATTTGATCGGGGCGGGTTGCAAGAGAGACAGTTAGTGTTTCGAAATGAAGAATACGACGTGTGTCGAACTCATCATATTCATTGAAAAATGCAAACCTTCCTTCCTCTGGTCAGCATCTTGAACTTCAACAACAAGCTCGAAGATGGCTTTTTGCTCGCATTCAGTGCGAACCAGTTCGCAAAGGGCACGCAGTCCGGGCTGAGGGATTTTTCCCAAACCAAGATGAATTTCCTTGAACACCGTATTGAGCACGTAGGTGTATCCCTCGTGCTGGCACACGGTTTGAAGCATCTTGGTTTCACGAACTTCTCTTACCGCTTCGAGTACTTCCTTTATGAGCTCTGCTCGGTGGGAAGTGCCGTGTGTTTCCATTGGCGAAATCCGAATCTTATGCATGAACTTCTCTCCTGTCTTTGTAGGGCTCGCAGAGAACGTCGTCACTCTGCATGCCTACGAAAAAGAACAAAACGACGTTAAATATATTATACTACTAATGAAGTATATAGTCAATGATAGGAAAATGGCTAAATATAAGGTATTCTAGGCTTTATGTCACTATCTATCGGAATTGTAGGGCTACCAAACGTTGGTAAATCGACGCTTTTTAACGCACTAACGAAAAAGTCTGTTCCAGCGGAAAATTATCCGTTTTGTACTATTGATCCATCAGTTGGTATCGTTCCAGTACCTGATGATCGACTCTATAAACTTGCAGATTTTAGTAAAACTCAAAAGACAATTCCAGCTGTTGTAGAATTCGTTGATATTGCTGGCCTTGTTAAAGGTGCATCTGAAGGCGAAGGTCTGGGAAATAAGTTTTTATCAAATATTCGTGAGGTGGATGCAATTGCTGAAGTGGTAAGAATTTTTGAGGATGAGAACGTTATTCATGTTGCAGGAAAAATTGATCCACTTTCAGATATCGAAGTTATTAACTACGAACTTATCCTTGCTGATTTGCAAACTGTTACAAAAAGACTTGATGGACTTGGAAGAGATGTGAAAGTAGGCAACAAAGACGCAATTGCAGAAAAAGCTATGCTTGAACGTATAAAACCTGCACTTGAGGCTGGAAAACTTGCGTCTTCAGTTGAGCTTACAGAAAAAGAAATACCTTTAATTAAAGGTCTTCATTTACTTTCAATGAAACCAATATTGTATGTGTTGAATAAAAAAGCAGGGGGTAAAAATCTTGACGAAGTGAATGATGTACGATGGGAAAAACTTCTTCAATTTATGAAGGACTCTGGTTCAGAACACGTGTTTGTTGATGCTGGTATTGAACATGAATTGAAGGATATGACATCTGAAGAAAAAAAAGAAATGAAAGAGGGCTTAGGAAGTCAAACTGATGGTATCGACGATCTCATTCGTGCAGGATATAAGCTCCTTAAGCTCATGACATATTTTACAACAGGTGAAGTGGAAACTCGTGCATGGACAGTACCAGTGGGAGCAACAGGTCCAGAAGCAGGAACCGCTATCCATACAGATTTTAAAGAAAAGTACATTCGTGCCGAAGTTATCGAATGGGACAAACTTCTTGATGCAGGATCATTTGCAAATGCTCGTGAAAAGGGTTGGCTTCGAACAGAAGGCAAAGAATATATTGTGAAGGATGGAGATGTGATTGAGTTTAAAATTTAAACAAGAAAAAACCACAAAAATTTCAGGGTTAACTTTGGTTGTTCGCTCGCCGCTACTAAAGTGTATGTTTTTGAAAGTAGGTATATAATTGAGCTATGGAAACACACAAAACAACCGCAAAGGATTTTTTCCTTCATTTAGGTCTTCTTGTATCATTGTATTCAGGAGTAGGATTCTTATTGAATCTTCTTTTTAGCGTTATTAATAGTGCATATCCAGGGATTGATTCATACTATTACACTCCATCAATGAGCTTTCCTGTGGCGGCTCTTATTATTTTGACACCAGTTCTTCTGGTTCTCGGAGCATTTATCGCAAAATCTGAAAGCGCTGACCCAGCAAAAAAAGATATTTGGGTTAAACGATGGTCAACATACCTTACGATGTTTGTTACGGGAGCAGTTATTGTCGGCGACCTTATTATGGTGTTGTACTACTTTCTTGACGGAAAGGATATTACTACTGCGTTCTTATTGAAAATTGTTGCTGTGCTTGTTGTACTAGGTTCAGTATTTACATATTTCTGGTCAAATTTGAATGGTTCACTAACTCCAACAAAAAGAAAAATGTGGCAGGTTGGAGCAATTGCTATTGTACTTGTCGCTATTGTTCTTGGTTTTACAGTGATCGGATCACCACGCACACAACGGTTGATGAAATACGATGGACAAAAGGTTGCTGATCTACAAAATATTCAAGGACAGATTATCAATTATTGGCAGTCAAAAAAAACCCTTCCTCCAAATCTTGAGTCGCTGAAGGATTCCTTGTCGTACTTCAATCTTCCTGTTGATCCTCAAACTAAAGAAAACTATACCTATAAACTTTCTGAAAATGCCTTCACATTTGAATTGTGTGCAACATTTAATCGTGACTCAAGACTTACCTTAGCGTCTCCACGAATAAGTAATGCAATGTATTATGTTGGTATTGAAAATGAAAATTGGACATATAAATCAGGAAACTTCTGCTTCGTTAGAACCTTAGATCCTGATCGATATCCGCCATTCAAGAATGATTTGTAAAAGAAAAAAACAGTCCTAGTGTAGGACTGTTTTTTCTTGTATGATGAGAAAATAACGCATTATGAAACCATACGACCCAAAGAAGATTGAGAAGAAGTGGCAAGCTACGTGGGAAAAGAAGAAGCCATTTAAGGCAGATATAAAGTCTAAGAAACCAAAATGGTATTCACTAGTTGAATTCCCTTATCCTTCAGGAGAAGGTCTCCATACAGGGCATGTTCGGGGGTATACAGCGATGGATATTATTTCGCGTAAGCGAAGAATGGAAGGATTCAATGTTTTGTATCCAATAGGTTGGGATGCTTTTGGTCTTCCTACTGAAAACTATGCAATTAAGACGGGCATTCAGCCTGCGGTTATCACAAAGAAAAACACAGATACATATCGAAAACAAATGAAGTCACTTGGACTTTCATTTGACTGGTCACGAGAAATAAATACTACAGACCCAAAGTATTATAGATGGACACAGTGGCTTTTTCTTCAATTTTTGAAGCATGATCTTGCTTACAAGAAAAAAATGAACATCAACTGGTGTCCAAAAGATAAAATTGGTCTTGCAAATGAAGAAGTGGTCAACGGGTGTTGTGAACGCTGTGGTACTCCTGTTGAAAAAAGAGAAAAAGAGCAATGGATGCTTGCGATTACAAAGTATGCTGATCGTCTCGACAAAGATCTTGATGACGTTGACTACCTTCCACAAATAAAACTTCAGCAAAGAAATTGGATAGGGAAATCTGAGGGTGCAGAAATAGAATTTGAGATAAAAAATAATGAATCTAAAATAAAAGTTTTTACAACAAGACCAGATACAATTTTTGGTGCCACATACCTTGTTGTCTCACCTGAACATGAAATTCTTAAGAGTAACGAATTGAAGGTTGAAAATTATGATGAAGTAACTGCATACATAGCAGAGGCAAAAAAGAAAACGGAGATCGAAAGAACCGATCATAGTAAAGAAAAAACAGGTATAGAGCTTATGGGTGTAAAAGTGATAAACCCAGCAACACATGAAGAGATTCCATTATGGGTCGCTGATTATGTATTAGCTCAGTACGGTACTGGTGCCATCATGGCAGTACCCGCTCATGATGAAAGGGATTATTCTTTTGCAAAAAAATATAATTTATCGATTAAAAAAGTTATTGAGCCAGTTTTTATTCAAGATACGGGGCCAGACAAAATACGCGAAGATAGGCCTTTAGTTGAGCGTGAAGCAATTACGGCAATTGTTAAGCATTGGAAAGAAGATAAGTATATTGGTCTAAAATGGAAGAAAGTTGATTGGGAGACTCTCATTACTGGTGGTGTTGAGCCTGGCCAAACTGCGGAAGAAGCTGCTATTGCTGAAATTCGTCAAGAAACTGGATATCAAAATCTCAAATTAGTAAAAGTACTACCACGTACACACGCAAAATTTTTCCATGTCCCAAAAGACGTAAACAGATTTGCACATTTTCATGTTCTGTATTTTGAATTACAAAATGATGAACAAAAAGATTTAGCTGCTGGCGAAAACGAGATACATGATGTTATCTGGCTTACCTCTGCGGAAATGGAAAAGTTTCGATTGCCAGAGTCACACAGGTATTCTTGGCAAACACTGACTAATGAAAGCGAACTATGGACAGGGAACGGAATACTAACTGGGTCTGGATCATTAAATGGCGCAGATTCAATTAAAGTAAAAAATGAACTAATAAAATTAGTTAATGGAAAGGCTGTAACAACATTTAAGTTACGTGATTGGGTATTTTCTCGACAAAGATACTGGGGTGAGCCAATCCCTGTAATTCATTGTCCTGACTGCGGCGTTGTCCCTGTTCCAGAAAAGGATCTTCCGGTGACTCTTCCAAAGGTAAAAAAATACGAACCTACCGATAATGGTGAATCTCCACTTGCTGATATTACTTCTTGGGTGAATGTAAAATGTCCAAAGTGTAAAGGAAAAGCAAAGAGAGAGACTGATACGATGCCAAACTGGGCTGGTTCATCATGGTACTTCTTACGCTATACTGATCCGAAAAATTCAAAAGCATTTGCTGGAGCTGATGCTCTTAAGTATTTTTCTCCGATTGATTGGTATAACGGTGGAATGGAACACACAACACTTCACCTTTTATATTCAAGATTTTGGAATAAATTTTTGTTTGATCTCGGGCTTGTACCAACATCAGAACCATATAAGAAGCGTACCTCTCACGGGCTTATATTAGCTGAAGGTGGAGAAAAAATGTCGAAGTCGAAGGGGAATGTGGTGAATCCAGATACAGTAGTAAGTCTTTATGGGGCAGATACACTTCGAATATACGAAATGTTTATGGGTCCTTTTGATCAACCAGTCGCATGGTCAACAGACAGCATCATTGGAAGCAGGCGTTTTATCGAAAGAGTATGGAAAATGGGTCATGAGATTGATGTAAAAAAGAAACACGAAGCGCTGAATGAAGAACTTGAACCACTACTCCATAAAACAATTGTAAAAGTTGGAGCTGATATTGAGACAATGAGTTTCAATACAGCCATCTCATCTCTTATGATATTGTTAAACGAGTTTGAAAAGCATACACCAAGTACAACTCAGTTCGAGTCATTTCTTCGTCTTCTTGCTCCATTTGCACCCCATGTAACTGATGAACTTTGGTCGCTTTTAGGGAATAGAAAATCAGTACATGAGGCGCAGTGGCCAGTAGCTAATTTACAAAAAATTTCTGCTGAAAAAGTAACTATTGCCGTACAAGTAAATGGAAAAATACGTACAACATTTCAACAACATAGGGATGCAACCGAGGATGAGACTGTGTCAAGGGTGAAGTCAATACCTGAAATCGTAAAATGGGTTGGGGATAATCAAATTAAAAAGATAATTTTTGTCAAAAATCGCCTTGTAAATATTGTTATTTGAACACAAAATTGAATTACTTGACTTGTTATCGTTGAAATGATACAAATGAGAGACAATTCTATAAACTTAAGCAAATACAAGCTATAATATAAACCGTATGAGCGACGTTATCACCATAAAATTCAAACCAAAGCAAGTCACAAAGCGCCTTTTGTCGGTGCTCTCTGATCGTGGACGGGATGTTATTATTAAGAGATACGGTCTTGACGAAAGTGCTCGACGAACGACCCTTGAAGGTATCGGGAAGAAGTACGGAATTACCCGTGAACGAGTCCGACAGATTGAAAATCATTCAATTGCGAACATCCGAAAATCAAAGGATTACGCAAAAGAAAAACTTGCATTCGATCAGCTCAAGGAATACATCACATCTCTTGGCGGTGTTGTTTCAGAAGATGATATTTTGAGTCATGTAAGTAAGGATAAGAGTGTTCAAAACCATGTTTACTTCATGCTTGTTATTGGTGAGGAATTTGTGAAGGAAAAAGAAGATGATGAATTCAAACATCGATGGCACGTTGATAAAGCGTTATCAGAAAAAATTCATTCCGCTTTAAAAAAGCTTTACAGTAATCTTTCTGATGATGAGTTGGTTCTAGAAGGTGACATGATTGAATCTTTTCTTGAGTATGTGAAGGATGTCTCTGTTGAATATAAAAAAGAAGAAGTTGTTAAAAGATGGCTTTCTCTTTCACAAAAAATCGGCAAAAACCCTCTTGGCGAATGGGGAAAGACTAACTCACCAAATGTAAACGTAAAAGGAATGAGAGATTATGCTTTTCTTGTTATTCGAAAGCATGGCTCACCAATCCACTTTAAGGAAGTAGCGAAAGCTATTACACAGTATTTTGATAAAAAAGCACATGTTGCCACTACTCATAATGAACTTATAAAAGACCCACGATTTGTTCTTGTTGGACGAGGTCTGTATGCACTTTCAGAATGGGGTTATATTTCTGGTGTTGTAAAGGATGTTATCAAGAAAGTTATTGAAAAGAATGGCCCGCTCACTAAAGATAAGATAATTGAAAAGGTACTGAAAGAGCGCTATGTAAAAGAAAACACTATCCTTGTAAACCTTCAGAATCCAAAGTTTTTCTCAAAAGATAAGGATGGGAAGTATAGTATCGTAGAGAAATAGTTTCTAGAAAAAATCCCCACAACATGGGGATTTTTTCTAGAAAGGGAATGCGCTTTGCTATACAATAGAGTGTGAACAATGATACATACATTTCTTGAACTTTTTCGATCTGGTATTTTTCTCACAGTTATAGATTATATTGTTTTTTTTGCATGGCTTTGGATACCAATACTTCTTGGTACTCTTTTTTTTCAGACGTGGATAAGGTACATACGAACAAAATATATTCATAAGCAAGAAAGTATTCTTCTCGAGCTTAAACTTCCAAAGGAAATTACAAAGTCTCCTGCTGCAATGGAGGTGGTCATTCAGGCTATGGCACAACCATCAGTCGGAAACTATATTGACGTATATCTTGGAGGAAAAGTTCGTTCATGGTTTTCACTCGAAATCTGCTCACTCGGAGGTCAGGTGAAGTTTTTCATTTGGACACATAAAAAGTTTAAGAGTGTCCTTGAGTCACAAATATATTCTCAATTTCCTAATGTTGAAGTTACAGAAGTTCCTGATTATGCGATGCAAACTGAATACTATCCATCTGAAGTAACTTTATGGGGTACGCAACTAGCTCTCACAAAACCTGATCCATATCCAATTAAAACATATATTGATTACGGACTTGATAAAAACCCCGATGAAGAGTTTAAAATTGATCCAATCACACCATTGATTGAATTTCTTGGAAGTATAAAGCCTGGTGAACAGATTTGGATCCAGATCCTGATTCAAGCGCATAAAAAGGAAAACCTTAAGGATCTTCGTGTGAAAGAAAAACCAGACTGGAAAAAGGATATTACTAAAGAAATTAAAAAAATTATTGAGGAGCAAGGAATTATAAAACCAGAAGATGGAAAGCAGGCAAGTATGGGTGGGCTTACTGATTCACAAAGGGATGTGATCAAGGCAATGGAAAGGAATGCGGCTAAAATTGCGTTTGAAACAA
Organism: uncultured Candidatus Saccharibacteria bacterium; assembly: GCA_964646785.1. GTDB lineage: Bacteria > Patescibacteriota > Minisyncoccia > Phycocordibacterales > Zambryskibacteraceae > JBGTNQ01. The sequence continues at coordinate 32,286 of CAZYGU010000002.1, forward strand.
TGATACGTGCAATCTACATCGCTCCAAAAGATGTATTTAATGGGAATAATGCAGGTGGTGTCGCAGGACTGTTCAAGCAATTCGGATCAATGAATCTTAATGGTTTTAAACCGAACTTTTCAAATGGCGCAGATTACCCATGGGAAGACTTTAAAGGGCTTCGAGCTGCGAAGAGAAAGAGAAAGCTTTTTGATGCATATCGAAGGAGGTCAATTTTTAATATTCCGTTTAAGAACTTCGAAGGAGCTAAGCCATTTATTTTAACAACTGAAGAGCTCGCAACACTATTTCATTTTCCTGGAGGAGTTGCTTCTACACCAACACTTACTCGTACTCCATCAAGAAAAGCTGAGCCACCATCAAATTTGCCTATCTAATACATGAGGGTTGATTTATCACAACTAAAGCAAAAGCATAAATTTTTTCTTGCATGCGCAATAGTTTCTTTTGCTGTATTCACTTTAGTTTTTATTTTTGCTCCACTTACAAAAGCTCCATTTCCTCAAATTGTCGAGATTTCTAAAGGTTCCACACTTAATCAAGCAGCTTCTCTATTAAAGGATCGAAATCTCATTTACTCTGAGTTTGTATTTAAGGCGCTGGTTGTACTTCAGGGTGGAAAAAGAAATATTGTCGCAGGAGATTACTATTTTACAAATCCTCACGGTACTGCATCACTTGCACGCAGGTTCGTTAAAGGAAATTTTGGCCTTGAGCTTGAAAAAATTACTATCCCTGAAGGTTTAACGAATAAACAAATAGCTAATCTTTTTAAGCTACAATTTTCGTTATTTGATGATGAATATTTCTTAAAAAATGCTCCCCAAGGATATCTTTTTCCTGATACATATTCATTTTTTCCGAATGTAAGTGCAAAAAGTGTTATTGGAAGAATGCAAGATGTATTTAGTACAAAAACTGAGCGCATAAAAAATGATGCAACTGTACTTAAGCGTAATTTCGCTAACATTGTAATCCTCGCATCAATTCTCGAGGAAGAAGCAAAACCTGAAGATATGAAAATGGTTTCTGGAGTGCTTGCAAATAGACTGGCAATCAATATGCCTCTTCAAGTTGATGCTGCAACTTCAACATATAAATCAAAAGGTATTCCACTTGTGCCCATATCAAATCCAGGCCTCGATGCACTTGAAGCTGCGCTATATCCAACAAAAAATGACTATCTTTACTACCTTTCAGATTTAAAAGGAAAAATATATTACGCCAAAACATTTGATGAGCACCAAACGAACCGTGAATTGTACCTAAATAAATGAGGTGCTAGACTGGCTTTCGTTCAATATGAATGAGAAAAAGACTAAAAAAGGTGCGTCAGTCTATGTAGGCCTCTCGGGCGGAGTTGATTCTGCTGTCTCTGCTGCTTTGCTCTTAAGTAGGGGATACAAAGTAACAGGAGTATTTATTAAGGTGTGGACACCTGATTTTTTGCCATGCACATGGAGAGAGGATCGTAGGGACGCGATGCGTATATGTGCTCATCTTGATATTCCCTTTGTTACACTTGATTTGGAGAAAGAGTACAAAAAGGAAGTAGTTGATTACATGGTTCGAGAATATAAGGAAGGAAAAACCCCAAATCCTGACGTCATGTGTAATAAAGAAATAAAGTTTGGTGCATTTTATGATTATGCGAGAAAAAGTGGTGCTGATTTTGTTGCAACTGGGCACTATGCTCAGATACAAACAACTTCATCAGGAGATTATCGATTATTAGCGTCCACTGATGATGCAAAAGATCAAAGCTATTTTATTTGGAACATAAAAAGAGAACAATTGCCTCATATTTTATTTCCAGTAGGTGGAATGAAGAAACCAAAAGTTCGTACATTAGCAAAAAAGTATAAACTTCCAAATGCAACAAAAAAAGATAGTCAGGGGCTGTGTTTTTTGGGTAAGGTTGATATGAAAGATTTTCTTAAGCATTTTATTAAAGAAAAAAAAGGAATTGTACTTGATACAGAAGGTAGAAAGATTGGTGTTCATGATGGTGTAACTTTCCTGACAATTGGACAACGTCATGGATTTACCGTAACTAATAAAAGAAATTCATCAAACCCTCTCTATGTTGTAAAGAAAGATATTCAAAAAAACACAATTACAGTCTCACTTCAAAAACCAGGAATTGATGATTTGGTAGGGACTAATTCGTGTAAACTTATCAATATCAATTGGCTTACTGATCCGGTAATTAATAAAACCTATAGTATTCGCTTTCGATACCACCAAACACCACTTGAAGGCACACTCATACAAGTAGGAAAAAAATGGTCAATACTGCTCAAGAAACCATTTATCAATATTTCTCCAGGCCAATCTGCTGTTGTGTACGATATGGATGTACTTATAGGTGGAGGAGTCATCCAGTAATAACAAGGTGACATACAAAATAAATCATGGTAATTTGTGCAAGGAATCACCACCATCACAACTTCCAGAGGGTATGAAGCATGAATTCGAAACACGTTATTCATGAAGATGGGACTGAGAGTAGTGTCAGCAGTTATCCTATTCGCCCCGCAGATATTGATGTCGATAAGTTTTTCTGGGGAGCGTTCGGATGTGTAGATAGCGAGACATCTGCACGTTGGATCATTGCAACATGTAAAAAACAGAACAGTTGGAAACCATTTTCTGAGGCCGACGTCAAGTTTGTTTACGGAAATCATGGCTACGGTTTTACTTTTGGTCGTTTGCTTGATCAGGGGTATGTTGTAAAAAACTCAGTAACTGACATGTATCAAGTTACCCATGAGTTTGTTTGTCAGTGCTTTTTGGCAGCTCCAAGCGCCATGCATGTGCTCACAACGTAACCTGTGTAACAACATGTAATCCCACCCTCATCGAGGGTGGGATTTTTTAAACTAAGTATTGCTCTGGTATACTAAATATCATGAAGACTGAAAAAAGTATTTTTATTGTTAAAGCAGACGGGTCAAAAGAGGAATTTAATCCATCAAAACTCGAAAATTCACTACTGCGAGCAGGCGCACAACATGAAACAGTGGATGAAATTGTTAATCATGTTGCAGCAGAATTAAGGGATGGTATGTCTACATCTCAAATCTACAAGCATGCATTTTTTCTATTAGACAAAAAACAGAGACCTGTTGCTACACGATACTCACTCCGACGAGCAATTATGGACCTTGGGCCATCTGGTTTTCCATTTGAAGATTTTGTCGGTCATATTCTTCGTGAAAAGGGATTTGAGGTTCTAACTGATCAAATGATTCTTGGTGGGTGTGTTGAGCATGAGGTTGATGTTGTCGCTTGGAACGAAAATAAACTTATTATGGCTGAAGCAAAATTTCATAATGAGCTTGGAATAAAAAGTGATCTTAAGATCGCACTGTATGTAAAAGCACGTTTCGATGATTTGAAAGAAAACACGTTTATGTATGGAAAGGAAAGAAAACTTGATGAGGGGTGGCTTATTACGAATACAAAATTTAGCACAACTGCGATTCATTATGCTGAATGCAAAGGACTGATTCTGATTGGGTGGAACTATCCAAAGGTTGGAAATCTTCAAGATATGATAGTCGATAGTGGACTTCATCCAATTACATGTCTTTCTACACTTACATCTTCACAAAAGAAAATGCTTATCGGTAGAGGTATTGTGCTTTGTAAGAGTCTTAAAGAAGACGATTCGCTTCTACGATCACTTGGTATGAACAAAGAAAAGATTGCGAAAGTTATACAAGAGGTAAACTCCTTATAGAATGTCTCAATACTATAAACCAAAACGAAATTCCAACTGGAATTATGGAGGGCAACATTGGCGTCTTTCGCGCTCAAAGATTGATTTGTTTATGGAGTGCCAAAGATGTTTTTACATTGATAATAAGCTGGGAACATCACGACCAAAAGGATTTCCGTTTACTCTCAATAGTGCTGTCGATAAGCTTTTAAAAAAGGAATTTGATATTCATAGAGCTGCTGGAAGCAAACACCCACTGCTTAAGGCGTATGGACTTGATGCTGTGCCGTATGCTCATCCACGTATGGATGAATGGAGGGACGCATTGAAAGGCGGTATTCAATACAAGCATCCAGCAACAGGTATGCTTATATCGGGTGGAATTGATGATGTATGGGTTGATCCAAATGGGGAACTCATTATCGTTGACTACAAAGCAACTTCTAAAGATGAGGAAGTAAATCTTGATGCAGCATGGCAAGATGGATATAAAAGGCAAATGGAGGTATATCAATGGTTGTTTAGAAAAAATGACTTTCCTGTTTCTGAAACTGGATATTTTGTGTATGCAAATGGTCAGACAGATAGAGAATCATTCGATGCAAAACTTGAATTCGATATCAAGCTTATTCCGTACAAAGGAAAGACAGATTGGATCGAAGATGTAATTCTTAATATAAAATCATGTCTTGATGGGGACCGTATTCCGCATGCAAATACCAATTGTGATTATTGTACATATGTCGCAACAATAAAAGATGTGCCTGAAAGTTCAAAAAAGGAAGTTTCGCAGGTTACAATCCCAAAAACAAAATATCCTAAAGTAGATAGTAACGGAAAAATGAAGAACACTTTATTTTAATTTTCATGGATAGGAAAACTGAACTGCTAAAAGAGGTACGAAATGAGGTTCTTGATCTTACAGATTCGCCACTGTATGAGTATCGAACAAAGAATAAATACTTTCCTGTTATTGGCGAAGGAAGTCATAGTGCGAAAATTATGTTTGTTGGAGAAGCGCCAGGAAGAAATGAGGCTAAAACTGGAAAGCCTTTTTGTGGACGTGCAGGTGAGGTACTAAACGAACTTCTTTTGCATGCTGGAATTAAACGTGAAGATGTTTATATTACGAATATTGTTAAAGATCGTCCACAAGAGAACAGAGACCCCACACAGGAGGAAATACAAATCTATGGACCATTCTTAGATCGACAAATTGATATTCTACAGCCTTCAATTATTGCGAGTCTTGGTAGGTATTCAATGGTATATATTATGGAAAAATTTAAGCTTCATGATGCATTAAAACCTATTAGCGCTATGCACGGAAAGGTGTTCCTTACTGAAGCATCATATGGGCCAGTGACAATTATTCCTCTTTACCACCCAGCTGTTGCAGTGTATAACGTACATATGAAGGGTGCTTTAATGGAAGACTTTAAAGTACTGAATCAATTTATATAATATGCAATCACACGAAATCAGACACAGATTTTTAGCTTTTTTTGAAAAAAGAGGACATAAAGTTATTCCTTCTGCATCACTAGTGCCTGAGAATGATCCTTCTGTTCTTTTTAATACAGCAGGTATGCAACCCCTTGTTCCATATCTACTTGGACAAACGCATCCAATGGGAAAAAGAATTGTTGATGTTCAAAAGTGCGTTCGTACTGGAGACCTTGAAGATATTGGTGATAATCGACACTTTTCATTTTTTGAAATGATGGGAAATTGGTCATTAGGTGATTATTTCAAAGAAGAAGCAATAACTTGGAGCTACGAGTTTCTTACCTCAAAAGAGGAGGGGCTTGGTCTTGATCCTGCAAGACTTTATTTCACAATATTTGAAGGAGATGAAAACGCTCCATACGATGAGGAATCCAAAAAAATTTGGATAAGTTTGGGCATACCAGAAAACAGAATCTATGCATTACCTGCAGACGATAACTGGTGGAGTCCTGGAGACAATGGTCCATGTGGCCCTTGCAGTGAGATGTTTTATGATATGACAGGTAATGTAGGTGATCTATCACATCAAGAGTTTCTTCGTGCAGTAAAGGAAGAACAAGTTATTGAAATCTGGAACGATGTGTTCATGGAATTTGAAAAGAAAGATGGAAAAGTTATTGGTAAACTTGCTCAAAAAAATGTAGACACTGGAGCAGGTCTTGAGCGCATGACTGCTGTGATGCAGGGAAAACAAACAGCCTATGATACTGACATTTTGAAACCAGTTATGGATCTTATGGTAAAGGCTCAAAACAGTGATAAAAATAAAAAAATCATTGCTGACCATTTACGTACAAGCGTTTTTCTTATTGGAGATGGGGTAATGCCATCAAATACAGATCGTGGGTATGTGCTCCGCCGCCTTATTAGACGCGCAGTTATTAGCACAACGGATAAAACACTTGATGAGAAGAGAATTTCGATTTTCGTTGATACAGTAACTGATGTTTATAAGCACGCATATCCTGAACTTATTGCACAAAAAGAACATATAAAAAATGTATTAAATATTGAATGTGCAAAATTTGCTGATGCTCTAAAAAACGGTGTGAAAGAGTTTGAAAAGATTCTTAATCTTCCTTCTACAACTGTTACTGGTACACAATCCTCTATGCTTACAACATCATTTGGTTTACCTATAGAACTAATAACAGAACTTGCAGGTCAATACGGTAAAAATGTTGATTTAGATGAACATGATAAAGAAATTAAAAAGCACCAAGAACTATCACGTAGCTCTTCTGCTGGAATGTTTAAAGGAGGACTTGCAAACACTAGCGAAAAAACAGTTAAACTTCATACCGCACATCACTTATTGCTTGCAGCACTCCAGCAGGTACTCGGAAAAGAGGTAAAACAAAAGGGAAGTAATATCACCGAGGAAAGACTCCGTATTGATTTTGCATTTGATCGAAAAATGACCGAAGAAGAAAAGAAAGAAGTAGAAGATATTGTGAACAAAAATATTAAAGCAAACCATTCTGTTATAAGACGAGAAATGCCAAAAATTGAAGCGGAGTCAATTGGAGCTGAAATGGAATTTGGTGCAAAATACCCAGACATCGTTTCTCTCTACTTTATTGAAGATAAAGATGGAAATGCAATTTCAAAGGAATTTTGTGGGGGACCACATGTTGAACACACTGGTGAACTTGGAATATTTAAAATTCAAAAAGAAGAAGCTTCATCGCAAGGAGTTCGTCGTATAAAGGCAATACTCCAGTAGTTAAAAAACTACTACTGACTAGTTACAACTATTCAGCTATACTATTCATATGTGGAATTCTCATAAAGAAAAGCTTTGTATTATTTGTGATATTGGAAGTGCAACAGTATCAGCCGGATTAGTTTTGTTTACAGAAGGGAAGAAGCCTACAGTTCTCTATACAACAAAGTTGCCTATTTCTATTTCAGACAAGCCAGATTTTAATCATCTAGAAAATCTTATATATATTCTATTTGAAAAACTTCTTGTATCAATAAATGCAAACGCTTTTACATCAGCAGAATTTTCGCATTTCAAAAGTAAACATATCGAGCATGTATTCATCGTTCTCTCAACTCCATGGCATGCACTTAAATCTTCACAAGTAGTTATTTCAAAAAAATTTTCTTTTATCCTCGATCAAGACTTAATCGAGGAATCAATCAAAGATGAGGAAGTGAAGTTTGAGCAAGAAGCCCTTGCAGGTCAGTTTGAGCAAGTAAAAAACAAGGATATACGGATGATTGAGAGAGAGATGATAGCTGTTAAATTGAATGGATATACAACCCCACATCCATACGGAAAACGAGCAAGTAATGCTGAATTATCAGTCTATATGAGTCTTACGCCGCAAGGATTTGTCACGAAGCTTGAGGATATTCTCCATAAACACATTCATACAAAACATATTTCTTTCCATACATTTCCCTTAAGTTTCTATGGAGCTGTCCGTGAAATGTACCCATATGAGGAAGAAGTTCTTCTTGTTGATATATCAGGTGAATCTACTGACATTTCATGCGTACGTGGTGGTATTATCCAAAAATCAATAACATTCCCATTAGGTAAAAATAGTGCTATTCGAAAAGTAATGGAAGTATTCTCAGTGACAGAGGAAATTGCGCGTTCATTTATAAATCTTTCTGAGAATGACTCTGCAGAACCAGCAACAAAAGAGAAAACGCTTGCGGCTATTGAGCAAAATCGTGATGAGTGGAAAAAATCATTTGATTCTTCATGTAGAGAACTTTCCTTGGGTACAGATAATGACTTTTTCTCTTGTTTTGTAACTACAGATCAGGAAATTTCTGGTATGTACATTACTTGGATTAAAGAACAGGCTCAGCCACTTGGAATCAAAAACGTAATATTTGTTGACTCAGAAAAGGAAAAGGATTTTATTGAATTTGGTAAGCATGTCACTCCTCATCCGTTTATTGCACTTGAAGCAATTTTTTTCGCAAGTCGATAGATGCATTCATTGAGAGTTTCTACACACTTACATTTCATTTGTAAATGTACTACAATTGTTGGGTATAAGATTTTTAAAGTTAATACTCATGGCAAAGAATATTTTACAAGACATAGTTCCTCCAGAAAAACGTTCCATTCGAAATATCCCAGTACCTAATCGTAAAGATAAGTCTTTTGCACAACCAAAAATTATTGAAAAAAAGCCTGTTACTGAATACTCACAATTTCCAACATACTCTTCTGATACCGTAGAAGAAGTTGAATCATCAAGTATGGAGACCTCTCCAAAGGTGTTTCCGTACTCCGGTAGAGGATTTGGAGGTAAACCATACTCAAGAAAAGGTATTTGGGCAGCCTGTGGAGGTGCGATTCTTATTGTATTAATAGCATTTTTCTCATTATTCACCGGTGCTACAGTAACAGTATCTCCAGTGGAAAAAACAGCATCTGTATCTGCTGATACCATACTAAGTGCCTATCAAGGCCAAACAGGAAGTGGTGTACCGTATGAAGTTGTGAAGATATCGAAAGATTTAGGTCAATCTGTAACAGCAACTGGCGAAGAAAAAGTTGAAAAAAAGGCAAGTGGAACCATTATCATATACAATAATGTTGATAAAAATCCTCAGAGACTGATTAAAAATACCCGTTTTGAAACTGCTGAGGGTCTCACGTATCGAATCAATGACTCAGTAGTCGTACCCGGTCAGACTGCACCAAATACACCAGGAAGTGTTGAAGTGGTGGTTTATGCTGATCAGCCAGGGGAATCATTCAACATCGGATTAACAGACTTCACAGTTCCTGGATTTAAAACTGATGCGAATCGATATCGAAATATTTTTGCTAGATCAAAAACTGAAATGACTGGAGGCTTTTCTGGAACTGTAAAAAAAGTTTCTGACAGTGATCTCACGAAAGTAAAAACCGATATTCATACAAGTCTTGAGGAAAGCTTATCGAAGGATATTCTTACTCAAGTACCTGCAGATTACATTTTGTATCAAGATGCTCTCTTTACAACTTACGAATCTTTGCCCCAATCTGACATAAAAGGTAATTCTGTTACTATTAATGAAAGAGGTACTCTTGTTGGGGTTATGTTTAAGCGCTCGACTTTGGCTCAGTATTTAGCTAGTATGCTTGCTCCTGATCTCGTATCAAGTGTTCCACCGATGATTAAGGAAGTTGAAAATATTACCTTCACAATGAAAGACAAAGCTGGATTTAATCCACAGTCATCTAATACTTTCAATTTTACACTACAAGGTGATCTAACATTCGTAAGCCAGTTTGATCCGATTGCCCTTGCAAAAGATATGGCAGGAAAATCAAAATCATCACTTCCAGAAATATTGAAAAATTACCCTTCAATATCAAAGATCAATGCAGTTGTAAGGCCATTTTGGAAAAGAACACTTCCTTCAGATGTAAAGGACATCACAATCAAAGTTTCACTTAGTAAATAATATATTTTAATCTAATCAAGAATGCCGAAAACCGGAAAAGAAATTATCGCTGTTGGTACTGTTACAGAAGCTCTCCCAAACATCCTTTTTAAGATAAAACCAGAAGGTGATGGAGATGAGTTTCTCGCATATCTCTCTGGAAAAATGAGGATGAACAAAATTCGTGTACTTGTTGGAGACCGGGTTGAGGTTGAGATAGATCCTTACGGTGGAAAGGGGAGAATTACAAGACGTTTGTAGTTAAAAGGTCTATTACTAGAGCCATTTCTTGACAAAGGAATCCATAGTATATTAGAATGCCTAGTCACAGCGCATGAAGCATTAAAAACTTCAAGCACTAACCATTTATTATGAAAGTTCGATCGTCAGTTAAAAAAATGTGTTCTCAATGTCAGGTAGTCCGAAGAAAGGGCTATGTGTATGTTGTTTGCAAGGCAAATCAACGTCATAAACAGAGACAGGGCTAACATATATCGTTAGTTTCAAGTTTTTTTATAAACTCAAAACTAATACTGCATTCTCACTATAAAACTAACAACCTAAACTACTCAAATGCGATTACTCGGTATAACACTTCCAGAAGAAAAACGTCTTGAAATTGGCTTGACTGCTCTTTTTGGTATTGGCCGACCACTTGCAAGAAAAATTCTTGATCAAGCAAATATTGCATACAATTTGAAACCAAAGGATCTTAATGTAGATCAGGAAAACGAGATCAAGAAGTATGTCGAGGCAAACAAGGTTGAAGGTGATTTAAAACGAGAAATTGCGGGTAATGTTAAGAGATTGAAGGATATTAAAGCATATCGTGGTGTGCGACATATGCGAAGCCTTCCAGTTCGTGGTCAAAGAACAAAAACGAACTCTCGAACACGTCGAGGTAATATTCGAAAGACTATGGGAACAGGAAGAAAGGTTGCCGACAAGAAGTAAGGTTTACATTTTTTTTGCAGTATGTTATTAATAATGAGATTTACATATAGGGCAATTTGAGGAATTAGCACCTCGCATAAGGAGGATAAAGGTGCTATTTTCTTGTCTGTTACGAACAATATAATGGGAAAGAAACGAATAGTAAAAAAAGCAGGCGAAGAAGGTGAGGCACAAGGCTCACAGTCGGTTTCTTCTATTTCAAAAAAACGAGCAGATACAGGTATTCTTTCTGTTCAATCTACTTACAACAACACGAAGGTTATTTTGACTGATCCTAGGGGAAACACTCTTGCATGGTCATCAAGTGGTTCTCTTGGTTTCCGTGGTGCAAAAAAAGGAACCCCATTTGCCGCAGCAAAGGTTGGAGAAATTGTCGGTGCAAAGGCACAGGCAATCGGTATTAAAGAGGTTACTGTTGTAGTAAAAGGTGTTGGTTCTGGACGTGAGTCAGGAATTCGAGGTTTCTTATCAAAAGGTATTAACCTCACATCAATTAAGGATGCTACGCCTGTGCCACATAATGGGCCAAAACCTAAAAAGCCACGAAGAGTGTAATTATATTTTTTTATGATCATCGGACCAAAATACAAAATAGCACGACGACTTGGAGCTCCAGTCTTTGAAAAAACACAAACACAGAAGTTTGCACTTTCTTTGGCACGCCGAGAAAAAACACGAAAAGGTTTTGTACGTCCAAAATCTGAATATGGCGCTCAATTACTTGAAAAGCAAAAAGCTCGATTCACTTACTGTCTTACTGAAAAGCAATTTGGTAACTATGTAAAAAAAGCTCTTGCAAAAAAGGGAACCCAGGTTGCAAACGCACTTTTTGAGTCACTAGAAACTCGAGCAGATAGCTTTGCGTACCGAGCTGGTTTTGCTCCAACTCGTCTTGCTGCTCGACAAATGGTTGGTCACGGTCACATGATGGTAAATGGAAAGAGAATTACAATTCCTTCATTTGCACTTTCTGAGGGAGACACTCTTTCAATCAGACCAGCAAGTGTGAACAAGCCTTTATTTAAGGACTTGGAAGAAAGACTGAAGACCCACAATCGACCAGCTTGGATAGGTTTTGATGCTGACACAAAGACCGCTACTGTCCAAGGTAAGCCGAAGTATGAGAGTGGTGAATCCCTTTACGATATTAACGCCATTTTGGAATTTTATAGCAGATAATTTTAATAGCTTTTTATATCAATACCATGTCAGATCACTCAATAGTTTTGCCATCAAAGCCAAAGATTGTCTCAGAAGACAATTTTTCTGGTAGTTATGAAATTGACGGATTGTATCCAGGATACGGTCATACACTTGGAAATTCTCTTCGAAGAATCATTCTTTCTTCATTACCTGGAGGAGCAATCACATCTGTAAAAATTGATGGCGTTGACCATGAGTTTTCTACTATTTCTGGAGTTAAAGAGGATGTCATCAACATCATTCTTAATCTAAAGAAAGTTCGTATTAAAATGCTTAGTGATGAACCTCAGACTCTAACACTCAAGGCAAAAGGAGTGAAGGAAGTTACTGCAAAAGATATTGAAATAGTTGGTCAGGTTGAAATTCTTAATCCTGATCTAGTTATTGCAAACCTTACTGACAAAAACTCAGAGCTTTCTATTGAAATGAGTGTTGAGAAGGGTATGGGATATGTTGCTCGAGAGGTTCTTCAAAAAAACCGAGTTGATATTGGTACTATTGCACTTGATGCAATTTTCACCCCGATTCGTCGCGTAAGCTACGAAGTAGAGAATATGCGTGTAGGTGATAGAACTGATTTCAATCGTTTGAAAATCTTTATTGAAACTGATGGAACTATCACTCCAAAGGAAGCTCTTGAGAACTCAATCGAAATCATGATCAACCAATTGAAATCTATTATTGGTTTCAAAGAAGAACTCGAAGTTTCTCAGTCGGAAGTTGCAGATGAAAAATCTGATTCTTCTGAGAAGCAAGAGATTGACGCCGAACTCCTTAAAACTCGCATTGAATCAATCGGTCTTTCAGCACGAACATTGAACGCACTCTCAAATGCAAACATTCGAACAGTAGGAGGCTTGTCACGAAAGAAAGAAAAAGATCTTCTTGATGTTGATGGCCTAGGAGCAAAGGGAATTCAAGAAATTCGAGTGATGCTTGCAGGTTACGGAATAACACTAAAATAAGTATTTGTATCTATTACCATGAGACACCACAACGCAAACAGAAAATTCGGACGAAAATCTAATCAGAGAAAAGCGCTTCTTAAAGCTCTTGCTGTGGGTCTTATTTCTAGTGGAAAAATTGAAACTTCAGAACCAAAGGCAAAAGAGCTTCGACCATTCATCGAAAAGCTTATTACGAATGCAGGAAAGGGCACTCTTGCAGCTTACAGATTGGTTATTGCGGCTGTTGGACCTGCAGCAGGAAAGAAGCTTTTTATTGAAATCGGACCAAAGTATAAAGGAAAAAGTGGATATACTCGCATCATCAAGATGACTCCTCGAAAAGGAGATGGGAGTCCACGAGCTTATATTGAATTTGTATAACTACCATGAAGACTCACACTATTGACGCATCACAAAAGAAACTTGGACGACTCGCTTCAGAGATTGCTCATATTCTAATGGGTAAAGACACTCCTGAATTTTCAAAAAATACTGTTGCTAATGTTCAGGTTATTGTTACAAACTCAGCACAAATGGATATTCCTGATTTTAAAAAGGATGTGCAAGGATACAAGTGGTATTCAGGATTTCCTGGAGGTCTTCGATTTGAAAAGTTAAAAGATGCAATCCTTAAGAAGGGTCACGGAGAAGTTCTTCGACGAACTGTTTATGGTATGCTTCCTATTAACAAACTTCGACGACGAATGATCCAGAATCTCGTTATTAAAGATTAATTCCATGACTGAAACTACAGAAAAAACAAAATACATTGGTGCAGTGGGACGAAGAAAAACTTCGATTGCTCGTGTTCGCATAACACCTGCATCAAAGACTTCTATTCTTGTAAATGATCGAGAATTTGACGAATACTTCCCAACAGCAGAACTCCGCAGAACAGCAATGGAAGCACTAACACAAAGCAAAATTGAGCAGAAGTTTAAAATTACAGTTCATGTAGAAAGTGGAGGAATTAGTTCACAATCTGGGGCAGTACGACATGGTATCGCACGAGCACTCATCATATACGATGAACATCTCAGAAAAACTTTGAAATCGCTTGGTTTCCTAAAAAGAGATGCTCGTGCAAAAGAGCGAAGAAAATTCGGTCTCAAGAAAGCTCGAAAAGCACCTCAGTGGTCAAAAAGATAATTTTAAAAACAGACTTACTAAAGTCTGTTTTTACTTTTTACTAAGTTTCTGTATACTGTGTGCCATGAACGACGAACATGATGACATTATCCTTGATGAGGAAACCGGAATTGACGACAGTGTACTTGCTGATGAAGCACAAAGTGACACCATCAAGAAATTAAAATTAAAGCTTAAGGATGCCGAGGATAAATCGAAAGAATACTTGGATGGTTGGCAAAGAGCAAAAGCAGATTTCGTTAACATCAGAAAGCGCGATGAAGAGAATCAAAAGGAGTTTGTAAAATTTGCAAAAGAAGGAGTTATTGCCGATCTTATTCCAGTTCTTGATAGTTTTGATTTAGCCCTTCAGAATAAAACTGCTTGGGAAGCACTTCCTAAGGATTGGAGAATTGGAATGGAATCAATCTATAACCAACTTGTTTCGATACTTGCAACACATGGTGTTAGTAAAGACACTCCAACAGGTAAACCATTTGACCCTAATCATCACGATGCTGTAGCAATGGTATCTGTTGATAACAAAGAAAACGATCATATTGTAATGGAGACACTCCAATCCGGCTACAATTTAGGAGAAAAGAATATTAGACCAGCAAAGGTGAAAGTGGGAGAATATACAGAAACACAGTAGGTTTGACAGTAGACTTTTTAATCTTTATAATGCGATTCTCAAACGTTATTTAATAGCTTAACTTCATATAAACAATGTCAAAAATCATCGGAATAGACCTTGGAACAACAAATTCTGCCGTTGCGGTAATGGAGCTCGGCAACCCTAAAATTATTGAAAATAGCGAGGGTGCTCGTACAACTCCTTCTGTTGTCGCGATATCAAAAACTGGCGAACGCCTCGTTGGTCTTCTTGCACGAAGACAAGGTGTAACTAATCCAAAAAACACCGTCTTTGGCATTAAGCGATTTATTGGTCACACTTTTAGTGATCCTGCTGTTCAAAAAGACAAAGCAGCGGTTCCATTTGAAGTATCAGCAAGCAGCAACAGCGGTGTTGAAGTCACGATGGGTGATAAAAAATATCGTCCAGAAGAAGTGTCTGCAATGATTCTACAAAAACTAAAGGCTGATGCAGAAGCTCGCCTCGGTGAAAAAGTTACCGAAGCAATAATCACAGTGCCTGCATATTTCAATGATGCGCAACGACAAGCTACAAAAGATGCTGGAAAAATCGCTGGTCTCGATGTAAAGAGAATCATTAACGAGCCAACAGCTGCAGCTCTTGCATACGGATTTAATAAAAAGAAAAATGAAAAGATTGCCGTATACGACTTCGGTGGTGGTACATTTGACATATCTATTCTTGAAGTTGACGTGGACGAAGTTGGGGGAGATGTGAAGGTAAAATCAACTGATGGCGATAGTCATCTTGGTGGAAAAGATATTGATCAAAAAATTATTGCTTGGCTCGCTGAGGAATTCAAGAAGGAATCAGGAATCGATGTTCGCGGTGATGCATTAGCACTCCAAAGACTCGACGAGGCTGCTGAGAAGGCTAAAATTGAGCTTTCTACTGCTGTTGAAAGCGAAGTGAACATTCCATTCATTACTTCAGATGCAAGCGGTCCACGGCACCTTCTTATTAAAATGACTCGTTCAAAACTTGAAGAAATCTCCAAGGAATTTATTGATCGTTCAATAGAAATCAGTAAGAGAGCAATTAGCGCTTCTCCTTATAAAGTCGAGGAAATTGACGAGGTAATACTTGTTGGTGGGCAAACAAGAATGCCAGCAATTGAAGCTGCAGTAAAGGCATTATTTGGAAAAGAACCAAACAAATCCATTAACCCTGACGAAGTGGTGGCTCTTGGAGCTGCAGTACAAGGAGGTGTTATTTCTGGAGATGTAAAGGATATCCTTCTTCTTGATGTGATTCCACTTTCACTTGGTATTGAAACTCTTGGTGGAGTAGCAACAAAACTTATCGAAAAGAACACAACGATTCCTTCTTCACGGTCACAAACATTTTCTACTGCAGCTGACAACCAAACTTCAGTTGAAATTCATATTGTCCAAGGCGAGCGTCCGGTTGCGAGTGACAACAAAAGTCTTGGAAAATTTATTCTTGACGGAATCCCACCATCACCACGTGGAATGCCGCAGGTAGAAGTGTCATTTGATATTGATGCAAATGGAATTTTAAGTGTGAAAGCAAAAGATAAAACATCAGGAAAAGAACAATCAATTCGTATTGAGGCAAGCTCAGGTTTAACTCCTGCTGAAATTGAAAAAATGCAGAAAGACGCAGAACTTCACAAGGACGAGGACATGAAAAAGAAGGAGCATGTAGAGGTAAAAAACCATGCTGAGCAACTCGTATACACTGCAGAAAAATCATTGAAAGATGCTGAAGGAAAAATCGCTGAGGACTTAAAAACTGCAGTTCAAGCAAAAATCGATGCATTAAAAAAGGAAAAGGATAGTGGAACGACTGAGTCAATCAAAAAAGCTACAGAAGAGCTTAGTGCTGAGCTGCAAAAAATTGGTCCGGCAATGCAACAAGCGAGTGGTACACAACAAAGCACTGAAACAGAAAATACAACCGATCAACCTAATACCACTGAAGCTAACTTTGAGGAAAAGAAAGACGACGTACCACCACAGGTATAATTGTTTTGAATATTAAAAAGCTATAAGCTAAGTGTAGGAGCTACTAGCTTACTATCTATGTCTAAAGATTATTACAAAACGCTTGGTGTTGAAAAAAATGCATCGAAGGATGATATAAAAAAGGCGTTTCGAAAACTCGCACACGAACACCACCCAGACAAACAAGGAGGTAATGAATCAAAGTTTAAAGAGATTAATGAAGCATATGATGTGCTTTCTGATGAAAAAAAACGTAGTCAGTACGACTCATTTGGATCCGGTGCATTTAATGGTGGACAGGGTTTTGGAGGGGAACAAGGTTTTGGAGGCTTTGATTTTTCTGGCTTCCAACAAGCACAAGGTCAAGGTGTAGAATTTGATTTAGGCGATATATTTGGAGATATTTTTTCTGGTTTTAGTGGTGGGCGCAGTCAAAATAGAAGAGGTCGTGATATTTCAATTGATATTTCACTTTCATTTAAAGATGCAGTATTTGGTGTCGAAAGAAAGGTTCTTCTTAATAAAGTTTCAACTTGCGAAACCTGTGGCGGAAATGGTGCAAAAAAGGGAAGTGACATGGACACATGTGGAACATGTAACGGGAAAGGTAAAATTAACGAAGTTAGAAGATCTATTATTGGATCATTCTCTCAAGTAAAAACTTGCGAAGTTTGTCACGGAATTGGAAAAATACCAAAAGAAAAGTGCGACACTTGTCACGGCAAAGGAACATTAAAGCAAGACCAGGAAATCACGGTTTCAATTCCTGCTGGAATCGAACACGGTGAGATGGTAAGACTTTCTGGAATGGGGGAAGCAATAACAGGAGGACAACCGGGTGATTTGTATATAAAAATACACGTTGAAAGAGACCAGCAGTTTAGAAAGGAGGGAAATAATCTTGTAATGGATCTCCATATTAAACTTTCCGATGCACTTCTCGGAACAAAATTTGACATCAAAACTCTTGACGGGACAATTACACTGACTATACCGGAGGGAGTGAATTTTTTTGAAGTATTAAGAGTAAAAGGAAAAGGTGTTCCGAACCAAAATGGAAAAAGAGGAGATATTCTTGTGCGAATCTTAATTGATATACCAAAGAAACTATCAAAGGATGTGAAGAAGTCGGTTGAGGAGTTGAGATCAAAGGGGGTATAATAACAAGATATGGAAATAGTTCGTGAAGCCGTCCAGGCTGTTCTTTCGTTTTCTTCGGATGCTGTTGTCATCCTCCTTCTTGTTGCGGGTCTATCCGCATATGCTTTTATACTGGGAAAAGGTAGAGCAATATCACTTCTCATTTCCTTTTATCCCGCTGCACTTCTCTTTAAGTATCTACCTTTTTTAAAACAGTACACGGTAGCAAACCCTGCCACTTCAGCTTTAGCAATTGAACAAGCTGTTATTTTTCTTATTCTAGTTGGAATCACACACATTGTATTAAATAGTCTCATTTCCATTGAATCATCATACTCAAAAGTGAGGAAAATTCTCGATTCACTTATTCTTGGTGTAACTACTGCAAGTATCGTAATTGTATGTTCATACAGTGTTGTTACGATAAAAAACTTCTACAACTTTTCAAATAGTATAGACTCACTATTTGCTAGTGGACTTATTTTTTATTGGATGTTTGCACCATTTGTCGTTATTTACTTACTTAGAAGGTAAACTTACTATCATGCAATTTCTTAAAAAGAAACATGCAACCGTAGGTGCTACTATTTTTGCAACAGAAACTATTAATCATTTATTTGATTTTTTACTCTTTCCACTTCTTTTAATTTGGTTTGGTACTATCCTTGGTTGGGCTATTGTCACGCTTTTTGCGATCATATTGAACTATCAATTTATTTTTCTTTATAAAAAAGTTGGATTACATGAGGCAGTTCAATGGATACATGATAAAAAAGCAAAAAAAGCCGAGAATGTTTTTTATAAATTTGTTAAATACCTTTTGCATTTAGGTCACATTCCTACATTTATTTTTCTTTCATGGGAAGATCCTTCGAAAGCTTTTTTCTATATAAGGGGACATAAACTTGGTCAGTCTTTTTCGCTTCATGATTGGATCACATTATTTGTTTCAAATGCTGTTGGAACATTGATTTGGACTGGAATGTGGGGAACGGGAATTTCACTTTTTAGACATATATTACATTTTTAGAGGTGAATTTTTTGAATAGTATATATTTTATCTGACACATCCTTCACTCTTCTGCTGAATTGCTTTTCTGGTATAATACATTGAATGAAATTTAATAGGACAAATATTACTTTTTTGTTAATTATCTTAATCCTTCTTTTTATTACAATTGCAAAAGGGTTTTATACAATTTATTTTGAGAAAAATTTCGAATATCTCGTTGAAGCACCCTGTGACCAAACAACTCAAACATGCTACATACGTGATTGCTCAAACCCAGACGATTGTCCACTTAATGGACTAACTGAATATACAAAATATTCCATTACAGCTAAATATTTTAAATTGTGTTCGGATAATTCTTGTCAAAATATTTGTGGTCAACAAAATGACACTTGTAAAGAGGTAATCTGTGGCGGTGATTCATCTGATACTTGCACTTCTGGAATAGAACAATAACAACATCATGGATTACCAAGACAGGATCGACGACTTAATAGCAAACAGAAGTACTTTCGACAGCATTGTGTATACACCTATCAATGAAGCGTTGGATGCTCTCAATGAAAGATGGAAAGATCATGAATTGGAAGAGAGAACAAGTACGTATCTCACAAATAACGTGCCAGAATCTATGATTGATGGTTTTAGTGCGGTGTTATCAAGACACCTTGTAACTCCAAACTACGAAACAAGAAGATTCATGATAGTTCCAGATGTAACAGGACTAAAAGCTGTTTTTTTTGAGTACAATGAAGACAAATTTACCTCAAATAATTCATTAAAATACTATCTCGGAAAAATGGTCTTCCACCAAGGAACTGGAAAGAATGGTGGCCAGAAAAAAATATATGAAAATATAATCGACTTTAATAGTAGTAATGGAAAGAGAATTCAAGATTTAAAAACACTTTGGGGTCAAAATTTAGTTGAATTTCATCATGAGCTTATGGGTATAGCTTTTCCAAATATCAATCACTCTCTCTATGATGCGTCAGATTGGTTTCATAAGAACGGACCAACAGCAAAAAACTATTATAGGAATTTTCTTGCCTTATTCATACGACATGGAATTCTATTTGAAAATTTTGAGATAAATGGAAGTGAGGGTCAATTTGTTCGTGACGTTTTTTTACCTGCCTTTTTTGAGGTATGGAAAAATACTAATGCAAAGCCACTTATTGTTGCACTTGAGCCGACAAATATTGAAGGCGATATATTCTGGTTATCACATCCCATCGAAACAAAAAAAATAACTGATTCAAAAAAAAGTACACCTATGAGTAATAGTAAAACTAAACTATAATTATTTATTACTATGGATATAAACACTTGTTACGAAGCAGGTAAAGACTTTTACTCAATTGCGACATATTCGCACTTGGTTCCAATCGCTATAACACTTTTTCTTAGTATCTACATTCTTTTTAAGACAAAGTTTTCTTTTCAATCAATCGTCTTTAGTCTTTTCTCAGGTTTTTTCTGCCTCTGGCTTGCTGGGGACCTCATAACATGGACATCAACAAATTACGATCTTCTTGTAGCATCGTGGTCACAACTTGATAACATCAATATTATCTTTTTTGTTTTAGCAGCATATTTTTTTGTTGTAACAATTCGAGAGAGAGATGTGAGTATTCGCCATAAGATTTTTTTGTTTCTACTTACATTACCTGGATTTTATTCAACGATCCTTTTGCAAACTGCACAAAACTTTGATCAAGCGTTTTGTAACGTTACTAATAGTAACTTCCTTACCCAATACAAACTTATTCAAGAATTTATCTGTATCGCATATATTATCTTCATTGGATATCTAGAGTTTGTTAAAGATAAAAATGATTCAACAAAGCGGTCAAAAATATTTTATATCGGAAGTGCATTCTCTCTCTTTTTAGGAGTATTTGCAGTGACTGAGTATTTGGCATCCGAGTATGGTGGAATTGCCTATACCGTAAGCTTGTATGGTTTATTTATCTTGCCGCTGTTTCTACTTATAGTTATTTTTTCAATTGTGCGATTCCAAATGTTTGACCTCAAAAGAATTGGTACACAACTACTGGTATACGTGTTAGTTATTATAGTTGCAACTCAGTTTCTTTTCCTTGAAAATTCAACAAACAAAATCCTTAATTCAATTACTCTTTTTCTTGCTGTTAGTTTTGCATACATGCTTATTAAAAGTATTAATCAAGAAAGAAACTACCTTACACAAATCGAAAAACTTGCATCTGATTTACAAATCGCAAACGACGGCCAAACAAATCTTATCCATGTTATTAACCACCAAATTAAGGGCTACATTGCAAAGAGTAGAAATATTTTCTCGGAACTTCTTACTGAGCCTTTGTATGGACCTGTTTCAGATGCTGCAAAGCCAATGATGAAGGAAGGTTTCAATTCATTAACAGAGGGAGTTGATTTTGTTCAGCAAATTCTCAATGCATCTAATATAGAAAAAGGAACGATGGCATACTTCATGCAACCGTTTGATATGAAAAAAGTTGTTGAAGAAGTTACTGAAAAACAAAGACCCTTGGCAGAAGCAAAAGGTCTTCGTTTTGAAACTATTATTGATGAGGGGAATTTCGAAATTAATGGTGACCGGGCTCAACTTAAGGAAGCTGTTCGCAATCTCATTGATAATTCAATCAATTACACGATAAAGGGATCTGTTAGTGTTCACTTAACAAATGGCGCAGGAAAGATACTACTTACTGTAAAAGATACTGGAATTGGAATTACAGACGAAGACAAGAAAAGGTTATTTACAAAGGGAGGAAGAGGGAAGAATTCAATTAAGATCAATGTTAACAGTAGTGGATATGGACTATCATTTGTGAAAGGTGTAATTGATGCACATAAAGGCAAGGTATGGTGTGAATCAGATGGTCAAGAAAAAGGGTCTACGTTCTATGCGGAATTACCGCTTACCTCGTAGTACAGCTTTTAAAATAGCCTTTTCTTTGATACGCTCTAAGGAACATGAAATCAGAAACTATTCTCGTATCTGGGGTTAAACCAACAGGGAAGCCACATATTGGAAACTACTTTGGTGCAATGAAGCAATTCGTTGATCTTCAAGATACGTATCAGAGTTACATTTTTATAGTGGATCTTCATGCACTTACAACAGTTCAAAATAGAAAAGAGCTGGAAGAGAA
Source organism: uncultured Candidatus Saccharibacteria bacterium (assembly GCA_964646785.1). Classification (GTDB taxonomy): domain Bacteria; phylum Patescibacteriota; class Minisyncoccia; order Phycocordibacterales; family Zambryskibacteraceae; genus JBGTNQ01. The sequence goes on from CAZYGU010000002.1 coordinate 54,096, forward strand.
CACACTAAATGTTGCACTTGATTATCTTGCAATTGGTATCGATCCTTCAAAAACAATACTCTATAAACAATCAGATGTACCACAAGTAACTGAACTATCTTGGATTTTTTCTTGCCTTACCACAATGCCGTATCTGATGAGAGCTCACGCATTTAAGGATGCGGAGGCAAAGAACAAAGAAATTAATGTTGGGGTATTCAACTACCCACTCCTTATGGCAGCGGATATCTTGCTACCTGATGCAGATGTAGTTCCAGTTGGCCTAGATCAAAAGCAGCACATTGAAATTACTCGTGATGTTGCTGAAAAGTTTAATCGCATTTATGGAGAAACGTTCAAATTGCCAAAACCAATCATTCTTGAGAATGTTCAAACAATTATTGGGACTGATGGTCAAAAAATGAGCAAGAGCTACAAAAATACAATCCCACTTTTTGCAACTGATGAGGAAATCAAGAGTGCTGTCATGAAAATTCCAACTGATTCAAAAGGAGTTGAGGATAAAAAAGACTCTGAGAAAGATAATGTTTTTGCACTTCATAAATTATTTACCGTAGGACCTGAGCTTGAAGAATTGCGTGACCGCTATGAATCTGGAGGTATTGGCTACAAGGAATCAAAAGACATATTGATAAAAAACATTATCAAGACCATTTCACCAATGAGAGAAAGGAGAAAAGTACTTGAGCAAGATATAGACTCAGTAAAAGAAATTCTTAGAAAAGGAGGGAATGTCGCTCGAGCTCGTATTGAAGAAAAGATGCAGGATGTACGCAAAAAGGTTGGTCTTACAGTTGCATAGAACTCTTGTTCAGAAAGGTATATTTTGTTAGTATTGCAATGTTACCGAAGACCCGGCTGACACCGGCGAGGAAAGAGAAAGAAAGCTCTCATGAGTAAGTAGAATCTCTCGGACACTACACTGAATGTAGAAATGAAGCACAAACACAGGGTGGCACCGCGACTCCGTCGCCCCTGCGAATTTACGAGATAATAAATTCGGAGGGGCTTTTTTGTTGCTCCGAATGCAATCATTCATCATGAAAAAAGTAATTCATATTAAAGAGGCAAATGCGCATGCAGGCACAAGTGAGTCCATTCAAGGATTCGTGCATACAATTCGTTTGCAAAGTAAAATTGCATTTATTGTTGTCCGAGATTTAAGTGGAATGATTCAACTTGTTGTCGAAAAGGATAACCCAGCATTTGCAATTGCTGAAAAACTTTCGCTTGAATCGGTTGTTTGCGCTACAGGAGCACTAAAAACAGAAGCGAACGCAGTAGGTGGAGTCGAAATGCATCCAACAGAAATTGAAATTCTTTCTTTAGCAGAACCAGAGCTTCCTATTCCAGTTGTTGCAAAAAAGGGAGGAGAGGAAACTGACGCTCCAATTCGTTTCGATTATCGATGGCTCGACATTAGAAAGCCTGAGAAAGCTCTTATTTTTAAGACATGGACAGCATTTGAAAAAGGCTGGAGAAAGTACTGGGATGAAAATGGATTTATCCAAATCTATACACCATCATTTATGTCGACTCCATCTGAAACAGGGGCAGAAGTATTTACTGTAAACTACTTTGATAGAAAAGCTTACCTTGCTCAATCACCACAATTTTATAAACAAATGGGAATTGCTTCAGGTCTTGAAAGAGTATGTATGGTTGGTCCAGTATTCCGTGCAGAAGAATCATTTACTACACGTCATCTTACCGAATTCACCGGTTGGGACTTTGAAATTGCATACGTTGAAAGCCATCATGACATTATGGATTTTGAAGAAGGGATGATTGTTTCAGGATTTGAAGCAGTGAACAACGCAAATCTCGGAATCAATCTTGAAATTCCATCACGTCCGTTTCCTCGTATCACAATGGTAGAAGCAAAGAAAATCCTTGCGGAGAGAGGAGTTCAGTCAGGAGAAGAACATGATCTTTCTCCAGAAGAGGAGCGTGGGATTTGTGAGTATGTTAAAGAAAAACACAACCATGACTTTGTATTTATCATGGAATATCACAAATCAAAAAGTGCGTTTTATCACATGAGAACTGAAGAGGGAGGAGACCGTTCACGACGTGCCGACCTTCTATACCGAGGTATCGAAGTAACAACCCTTGCTCAGCGAGAGCATCGGGTAGAAATTCTTGAGAAACAAGCAACAGAAAAAGGAATGGATCTCGAACCACTCAAAGATTATATAAACTTCTTTAGGTACGGCTGTCCTCCGCATGGAGGTGGAGGTGTTGGTCCAGGACGATTTATCATGAAAATTCTTGATCTTCCTAATGTCCGTGAAGCAACATATCTTCCACGTGACGTGAAGCGACTCAACCCATAACTCATGAGTGAAGAAGAATTTAAAATAAAAACTCAAGTATTTGAAGGTCCACTCGACTTACTGCTTTCACTTATCGAAAAGCGTAAGTTATTCATTAGTGATATCTCGCTTGCGGAAGTTGCAGATGACTTCATTGAATACATCAAAACATTTGAGGAATTTCCTGTTGATATGACAGCAAATTTTATTTTGATTGCATCAACACTTCTTCTTATTAAATCGAAATCTCTGCTTCCTTCAATGACTCTGACAACTGAAGAAGAAGGAAGTATTGAGGACCTTGAAGCTCGTTTAAAGATGTATCAGCGAATTAAGGACGTCTCTCGTCATATCTCAGAACGATTCGGAAAAACAATCATCTTTCCTAAAACAGCAAGTAAAATTGTAAATCCAATTTTTTCACCGAATGAGGATATGACGACTCTCAATATGCTTGTGTCGATGAAACGAGTTATTGAATCTATTCCAAAAAAGGAACTTCTTCCTAAAACAGTTGTACGAAAAATTATTAGTCTCGAAGAAATGATTGGAAGATTAACAGAACGGGTACAAGGAAGTTTGAAAATGAATTTTAGTGATTTTGCATCAACTCAAGGGGAAACACGAGCACAAGGATCTCGTCACGTAACTACAAAAGAAGATAAGGTAAAAATTATTGTGAGTTTTCTTGCGATGCTCGAACTCGTAAAACAAGGAATCATTCAAGTGTCTCAAAATGATTTTTCAGAAGATATTTCTATGGAAACCAAGTCTCTTGGGGTTCCTCAATATGAGTAATTTTGATACAGTACCACTATGAATTCTTCCCTTGATTCCCAAATAGAAGCTATCCTCTTTTTTAAAGGTGAACCTGTTACAAAAACAGTACTTTCCAAACTCACAAATACCTCACTAGACGAGGTGAATGAAGCCATTCGAACACTATCAGAAAAACTCAATAATAGAGGTATTGTTCTAGTAGAAGCATCTGAGGGTCTCATGCTCGGTACAGCACCCTCTATAAGCCCATTAATTGAGGCTATAGCGAAGGAAGAGCTCAGCCGTGATCTTGGAAAAGCAGGCTTAGAAACCCTCGCCATAGTGGCATATAAAGGCTCTGCGAGTAAGCGTGAAATTGACTATATTCGTGGGGTGAATTCGGGCTTTATTTTAAGAAATCTTCTTATTCGTGGACTAGTAAAAAGAGAGGAAAGTAAGGGTGAACGAGGCTTTATTTATAGCCCAACAATTGAACTCCTTTCGTACATGGGAGTGACAAAACCTGAGGATATGCCAGAATTTGAAGTCATGAAAAAAGAACTTGAAGATTTTTTTGTGAGAACCGACGAAGAGAGTACTGAACAAATCCAAAACGAATAAGTATGTCACTGACTTTCAATCAACAAAATTTTCATCTGTCTAATGACAATAAGAAGCTTCTAAATTTAGCGCTTCTGCTCATTCTTGCGCTTTCAATTATTACTCTTGTCTCACTCTATACATCGCGAGCAGTTCGAGTACCAGATCAAAATATTATTGTAAAGGAAAAAATTGATCCTTTTGTAAACCTCAATGTAGAAGGTAAGGCGGTCCTTGTGTACGACATTGCAAACAAGAAAGCAATATACTCAAAAAATGCTGATGTTGTGCTACCTCTCGCATCAATCACAAAAATTTTGACTGCTGTTACTGCTGTTGAACTCCTTCCACATGATACTGTTGTGACAATAAACAAAGAATTTTTGCGTGAAGAAGGTGATAGCGGACTTCTCAATAGTGAAAGGTGGAAACTTGCTGACCTCATCAGTTTTAGTCTTATGGTTTCTTCAAACGATGGTGCTGCAGCTATTGCCTCTGTTGCAGGTGCGTTTGCTCGCACGGAGGACCCTAGTGCTCTTAGTCGTTCTGAGTTCATCGATAAAATGAATGCTCAAGCAAAAAAAATTGGCATGATGAATTCTCGTTTTTATAATGAATCTGGACTTGATGTGAATACAAACCAAAGTGGCGGGTACGGAACTGCACAGGATCTTGTTTCGTTATTCTCATACGCATTAAAAGAACATCCTGTTGTACTTTCAGCAACACGATACGATACTCTGTCGTTTACATCACTCAACAACGTGAGTCATAATGCCGTGAACACTGACACGATTATCAATACCATCCCAGGTATTTTGGGTTCTAAAACTGGATACACAGAAATTGCAGGAGGAAACCTCGCTGTTGTGTTCGATGCAGGTATCGGGCGACCAATTGTAGCAGTAGTACTCGGATCAAGTTATGACGGACGTTTTACAGACATGAAGGCACTTGTCGATAAAACATTCGAATATATCGAACAAGGAAATTGATGTGTG
>CAZYGU010000003.1:0-31527 GCA_964646785.1 uncultured Candidatus Saccharibacteria bacterium
TAAGTTTTTGTTTTTAGTAAACTTAAACAAGCAACAAAAAAATCCCTTTCGGGATTTTTTGTTTACAAACTACGGTATCTTAGAATGGATTCTTTGCTCCACGAATCTCAAAGTGAAGATGTGGTCCTGTTGCTTTACCAGTTGAACCTACATATCCAATTACTTGTCCCTGTTCTACCTGACTTCCTTGAAGTGCCGCATTTTTACTCATGTGTGCGTAGAGAGTTTGAGTACCATTTGGATGCTGGATAACAACATATGCTCCGTATCCACCGTTCCATCCGCTTGATTTACTAATAATAACAGTACCATTTGCAGCAGCCACGATTGGTGTTCCTGTTGGAGGAGCGATATCAATACCATTGTATCCATGAATACCTTGTGATTTTGGTCCTGTTGTAGGACGAATAAAATATCCATTCGAAACTGTTACCTGCGCTCCCACAATTCGAACGCGAGAGGTTGGTGCTACTGCCTGCGGAACTATTTCACCATCTGGAACAATAACGACTTCTCCGATAGAAAGCTTCGTTGCTTCAGTAATATTGTTATATCTCTCAATATCCGCAATATCCGCCTTATACAACTTTGCAATAGATTTCAGTGTATCTCCTTTTTTTACTTCATGACGAACCCCAGATACAGGAAGAATCTCGAGTGTCTGTCCAGGAGAAATTACAGACCCTTTAATATCATTGTTCCAACGAATCGTGTTCACTGAAACCTCAAACATTTTTGCAATACTTGAAAGGGTATCTCCTTCACGAACAATATAGATACTAATTTGATCAGAAATTGGATGATCCTTTTCATTTTCTGATATTCCACCAGATGGACTTCCGTCTGCCACAAGTGCAGTCCCATCAACAATAGTGATGTCAGCTCCTCCAGTCGGTGGAGTAGGGTCAATATTAAGAGGAGCCTCCAAAAGTGGCATTGTTTGTGAATTCACCTGAAAACCCTTCTCACTAGTAGGTGAAAAGAACTTGGTAATAAAGGAAAAAACACCCGCATGAACTAATACAGGAAAGGTGAGGATAATGAATCCTGCAATAAGATTTTTGAAACGAAAGCTCTTACGAGCTTTAGAGATTCGAGCACCAGGTCGTTTTTGATTACTCGATGACTTTCTAAAGGGTACTATACGCTTTATTTTAATGATAATTCTGTCGTTCTGTATGAATATGGCTCAACTGAGCCATATAAAATCTTTCAGAATTGGGGATGCTCATACAGTATAGCAAGGTGCCACTTGCGGTCAATGACCATTACATGTTCCTGTGGATATTAAAAAGTCTATATTTTAAGCCATTTTTTGCAATATGATATAGTGTTCCGTATGGAAAAAGCATCCCAGCTCAACTCAGCACAGCACAGAGCAGTCCACACCCTAAAAGGGCCTCTTCTTATACTAGCCGGAGCAGGAGCAGGAAAAACAAAAACGCTTGTTGAAAGAATCGTTGAAATAACAAAACAAGGAACATCTCCATCAAAAATTCTTGCCATTACATTCACAAATAAAGCTGCTCACGAAATGAGAGACAGGGTATACAAAAGACTCGAAGAAGACTCCTCCCTCAATAACCCCGTTTCAATGACTGAACGCCCATTTGTCAGCACATTTCACGCACTTGGGGTGCATCTTATAAAAGAGAATGCTCAGTTATTAGGACTCCCTCGTTTTTTTGGTATTTTTGATAAGGGAGATGGAAAACAAGCAATCAAACAAGCTCTCAAAGTATTTGATCTCGATCCAAAACAATATGATCCTGGCAAAATACAATCAGCAATTTCAAAAGAAAAGGGAGCTGGTGTAACTCAGCAAGAATTTGAGGAGAGAGTAGGTGATGATTTCTTTGGAAGTCTTGTTGCAAAAATATGGAAAAAATATGAAGAAACACTCAGAAAAGAAAAGTCACTAGATTTTGATGATTTACTTCTCTACACAGCACGACTTCTCCACCGTGATGACATTCGAGCACATTATGCGAATGTGTGGGAGTACATCCATATTGATGAGTACCAAGACACAAACGGTGTTCAATACACAATTGCAAAACTTCTTTCACAAACAAGTAAAAACTTGTGTGTTGTGGGAGACATTGACCAAAATATTTATAGCTGGAGAGGAGCAAAAATTAGAAATATTCTTGATTTTGAAAAAGATTACCCAGATGCACAAGTAATTCTTCTTGAAGAAAACTATCGCTCTACCCAAACAATTCTTCATGTCGCAAATCACATCATCAAGAAAAATACTTTTCGAAAAGAAAAGAATCTATTTACAAAAAATGAAACAGGGGAGCCTTTATCTCTCTTCGAAGGCTTTGACGAAGTAAGCGAAGCAGAATTTGTGGCAACTCAATGCGAAAAGATCATTGCAAGCGGAACCCTTCCAGAAAACATAGCTGTCCTCTATCGTGCAAACTTTCAATCACGAGCGCTCGAAGAAGCATTTCTTTCTTACGGTGTCACGTATCAACTTCTTGGGACAAAATTCTTTGAAAGAAAGGAAGTGAAAGATGTAATGTCCTACATTAAAGCTGGACTTGAACCAGAGAATCTTTCTGATATAAAAAGAATTATTAATGTTCCTGCACGAGGAATTGGAAAAGTTGGTATTTTAAAAATCTTTGAAGGTAAGTCAGAAACTCTACCGATTGCTACTCGAGCAAAGTATGCTTCTTTTCAAGAACTCTTAAAAAGAATTGGTGAATGTGCTCGAACACAAAAACCTTCAGATACAGTAAAATTTGTTATGCATGAAAGTGGCATTGAATCCGAGTTAAAACAAGGGGGAGAGGAGGAGAGCGAGAGACTTGAAAACATTAAGGAACTCGTTACTCTTGCATCTCGATATGATGAAATGCCTGGCGTTGATGGAATAGAGAAATTTTTAACTGATGCGGCTCTCCAGAGCGACCAAGATGATTTAGAGAAACCTGTTTCTGGAGTAAAACTTATGACTGTTCATGCATCAAAAGGTCTTGAATTTGATTACGTATTTATTACAGGACTTGAAGAAAACCTCTTCCCTCATAAACGAATGGATGAAACAATTGCTACGAACGAAGATGACGAGGAGGAACGAAGATTATTTTATGTTGCACTTACTCGGGCAAGAAAAAAATTATTTCTTTCTTATGCACAAATGAGAACTATCTTTGGCTCAAAACAAGTAAATATTCCTTCAGAGTTTATCTTTGATATCCCAGAAGATACTCTTGTTCGAGAAGAGGGAACATATGGGCTTTTACGAAAACCTATGTTTAGTATCGATTTTTAAAACCATGTCTGAACAATTTTTTAAAAAGAAAAAATCACTTGGACAAAACTTCTTAAAAAGTAGGTCTGCTATACGGTCAATGGTCTTATCTGCAGAGATTACACCAGGTGAAACAATCCTTGAAATTGGTCCCGGAAAAGGTGTGTTAACTGAAGCATTATTAGAAGCAGGAGCTACAGTTATTGCGGTTGAAAAAGATGATCGTCTCATTCCAGAACTTCAAATTCGTTTTGAAAAAGAAATAGCAAGCAAGCAATGTACCTTTATTCATGGCGATATTCTTAATCTCACAATTGAAGAGATACTCGGTAAAACTCCTTACAAAGTAGTGGCGAATATCCCTTACTATATTACCGGAATACTATTTCAAACACTTCTTGAACATTCTCGACCACCGGAACATATTGTTGTTCTCATACAGAAAGAAGTTGCAAGACGCATTGTTGCTCATGATAAAAAAGAAAGTATTCTATCACTCAGTATAAAGGCGTACGGAACTCCAAAACTCATAACAACAGTAAGTAGAAAAATGTTTTCCCCTCAACCAAACGTTGATTCAGCAATTCTCTCCATATCACAAATCACAAAAGATTTTTTTGATTTTTTTTCAGAAGAACTATTTTTTTCTTGGATTAGAGCAGGCTTCGCGCAAAAAAGAAAAAAGCTTATTAGAAACCTAGAAATTGTCGCAAAAAAAGAAACCCTTGAGAAAATATTTTTAACCCTTCACATAGACACCAACACTCGAGCTGAAAATGTAGATATTTCTACATGGAAGCAAATACTCCTCAGTCTTTAAGGCTAAAGTGGAGAGAACCCAGGATAACTTGCTCCTGTTTTTGTAACAGTTCCGTATGCAGGAATAACGATACAAGGTGTAGCTGTCATTAAACACTCTCCACCAATTGTCATCTCACCAAGTTGCCATGTAGTAGGGATAGGTGGATATACAAATTGTTCATACGCCCATCGTTGCACTGTAGGAGAAATAACCATCTGTGCAAATATCTTACCTATACCCTCAACATGTAATGGAGCATACGTAACAAGAAAAGTACCGGCAGAACATGTGCAAGGAATAGTGAAGAGTACGTATCCACCGTAACGAACTGTTGCTCCAAAGGCGAATGACTGTATTGGGAAGCTCAATGCAACCATAACCAGGACTAATATCTTAAAATAAAAAGTTTTCATATGTAATTAAAATTGTACTAAAATTTGAATAGTTTTTGGTGTTGATCCACCACTATTAGCAATACCAAATATAAGAGGCACTGATGCTCCTTTTGCATATGGGTTTACTCTCACTTGATCAAATTGAGCAAAGTCTTCCAATGAAAAAGTAAGCTCTGACTCGCTGGTCGCTTTCACATTAGCAATGCTTCCAAATGAAGATTGAATTGTATTATCAGTAAGACTGAATCCAGAACCAGTAACAGTAACCCTAAGATCAGAACCAGGTGAAACGGAAACGATTTTTGGATTAGCGTCAAAAATAAGCGGGGTGATTGGTTGTATATCAGTGACAGTAACGGTGGAACTTTTTTGTGAAGTGAGTTGTATATCGTTTTGAACACTTACATTATATGTACCGTTTTGCAAAGTTGTAGGAACAGTAAACTGTATTTTTTGCTGGTCAGGACTACTGATATTTCCAATTTTTTCTGTACCAAAAATAATTGTGTTCCCTGTTAATGAGAAGTTAGCGCCATATATCACAACAGTACTTCCTCGTTTTACTGTCGCAGGAACACTGTACAATATTGGGTAAGAGATACTTGTGTATGTAAATGCTGGAACAGAGGCTGGTGGAGTGGAGTTAGTAGGGACGATATTATTTGGAACAAGATTATTTGTTGTCACAGTTTGAGTCGTATTGAAGAGGGAATTGAGTTTTGCTCGTGTAAATGAACCAACTGTTCCTGTTCCTAAGGTAAGACCTGCAGGAGTAAGGATTTCCTTTTTGTATTTTTCTTGAAATGCAACAACCGCCTTAGCTGTTAAGAGTCCGAAATATTCAGTCTCATTTCCAGGTGAACCAGGGCCAGCACTAGTGATCTTGGTTGTTGTGTCTTTGTTCAGAATTACTTGAAGCTCCTTTACATCTACACCTCGAGACCCAATAGAAAGTGTTCGTGTTATTGCTGCGGACAGATTAGTAACTGGTATACAAAAAATAATGACTAAAAAAATAAGCAAATGTTGACGAAAATTCATCTTGCAATTATACACCCTTATTCCACAACTCTTTATCCACATACACACGAGACAAAAAGGGGAGAAAAAAAGTTCTGTAGTCTATAATGTACTTACTACTACCTTGAATTTACCCTCCAAAAAACTTTTTTATATATTCATTCCGCTCATTATACTACTGGGTATCTTTAGTTTGGTCCGAAATCAAGATACAAAAAACACAGTAAAACAAGGTGAATCAAGTGCAAAAGTAGTTGCAGTGCAAAATGCAATCATCAATATCACAGATACCGATAACGACACTGTGCCTGACTGGGAAGAAGCTATCTGGAAAACTGATCCTAAAAATCCAAAAACATTCAATAATGTTCCAGACGCAGATTACATATCACTTCAAGTTGCAAAAGAAGAGTCTCCAGAAGTTACTGATGGCCCTATTGTAACTGTCGATGATTTAAGTAAACAATTATTTTCTGAATATTTACAGATGAAAAAATCAGGAACGGTTGATGCAGATACGATTCAAAGAATGACAGCACGTGTCTCTGACAATGTAGTTGTAACCCCACTAGAGAATCCTTACACTGATTCTAATATTCGTACATTTCCCGATACTGACACAGTGAATGTACAAAACTATGCCGAGTCTCTCATGACATTGGTAAATAAATACACAAAGCTGTATGCAAGTCAGGTTGACGTCAGTAAAATCTCCACATCAGGAGAAGATTTTATTGCGTTTTCAGAAACAACTGCTGGTTTTTATTTGAAGCTCTCTGAAGATGTTATGAAACTCTCTGTGCCAAAAGGTGCACTATCTGCTCACATAGACTACGCAAATAGCCTGAAGGAAAGTGCTCAAAGTATGCAAGAACTCAGTCAAATAAAAAATGACCAAATGAGATCACTCACCGGCATCAGCAGGCAATCTCAGGGTCAAGTTGACCAAGAAAAAGCTATCCAAAACTTAACTGCCTTCTTTAGTCAAAGTGGTATAATGAATTTTACTATTCCAATCTTATAATTTCATGCTCTTTCAACTTTCAAAATCAGCGGGAATAAAAATTACTTCAATACTTCTATTAGCGTCTATTCTATTTCCGACACACATACTTCTTGCTGCCCCTTCAGTATTACCTATCCCTGGAGACTTCAACCCCGTACCTGTTGCTGATAAGATGATACGCGCAAAAGAGACAGGAATCACTGTTTTTGGTGTAAATACTGGAATTTCTATTGATGGTTTAGCAATTATTGTACTTCGTGAAATTATCAATGAACTCGGTGACGCTACCATCAGATGGATCAATGACGCATTTAATGATAGCCCAGCAGGAGATGGTCAAGCTTTCGCTGTTGACCTTGAGAAAGTGTTAAAGGAAACAGGTGATGCTATTGCAGGAAATGTAATAAATAATCTCACTGGGGTAAACCTTTGCGGCCCATTCCAAGGTCAGGTAAAAATCGCACTCACAGAAATAAATAAAAAAAATAAGAACGCCGGCAACTTTGATGGTATGTGTCCACTTTCAGGAATAGTGGGAAATTTTGATGACTTTTTAAATGGTGGCTTTATTGATAATGGGGGATGGGATTCTTGGTTTAAAATGACACAAAATCCAATGGGAAATCCATATTCAAGTTTGCTAAAAATTCAAGGAAATATTGCCTACAAAGTAGAAAATGAAACTGAAATACGAAAAACTCAACTTGAGTGGGGTAAAGGTTTTTTTGCTACTGCAAAATGTGCTCCGAATAAAAAAGTTGATGGCAAATGTATTGAATTTGAGCCAATTAAAACTCCAGGTACTGTAATTGAAAATCAATTAGAAAAAACTCTCAATGTTGAAGTAGACCAGCTTAATATTGCAGACGAGTTTGATGAAGTAGTAACTGCAATTGCTGGACAACTCATGGGCATGATATTTAACAAAACAAAGGGAATATTTGATTCAACAAACAGAAATTATACAGGTAGCTCAGGAAGCGGTGGCTCGAACCCGAACCAAGGAACTTGTTCCCCTGATGTTGAAACAGCCCTTGTAAATGAAGATGTAACATGGACATATACCGGTGCAACGAACTCAAACACAACATTCGTCTGGTCAGGAGATGATAACCTCACAGGAACAGGGAGTTCTGCAACAATTGCATACACCACTCCAGGAGTTAAAAAAGCGAGTGTTACTGTTACTAAAAAAATTCCTGCGGGAACTGATCCAGTTACTGGAGCACCTCTTTTCACAGTACTTCCTCCTGTTACTTTCCGCTGTGTACCAGATGTCACCATATTGCGATTTGGCCCACTTGCTATTTCATGTACTCTAAACGACAAAAGTAACATGTTTGTCCCACCACCTGGTGTACGAACATGGACAATCAAAATCACTGGTGGTTCAGGACAATTAGCGTATGTTAATATTGATGAATATAAAACATTGGCACGTCCGACGTCTGGGCCAATTAAATCCGCCTTTGAACCATTAATGGGAATAACTGGACTTAGGGTACCTTTCACGAATCCATATGATTATGGAACTCCTTTTATCCAAACACCTCCTGGGGTAGCTCTACCAGCCGTTCCGTTTGACCCTGCCAATCCAATAACAACAGGAGGTATTATTCTTACCGCACAAGTTATGTACATGATTCCTGGTACAAAGGAGTTTGTCTTCCAAGATATCTGGGATGTTGACCCAACGGTTCCTGCTCTCAAAGATGTAAAATGCAAAAATACTGATTTTGATGTCCTAGCAAAACCAACACCGTAGTGTTATTACGCAATGTTAAAAACATTCTTCCAAAACCATAGAAAACTGATCGTGGGAGTAATCCTCCTATCACTCATATTTGCAGTAATACCTCAAGTAACACACGCTGATGAAGGATTTTGTGATATGGATATTATCGGTGGAATGTGTAACATTGTTACCAAAATTATTTTTATCCCTCTCTATCTATCCTCGTTTTTGCTCTGGCTTGCAGGACTTATTCTTGATTTTGTTATCACATATACCGTTGTTGATATCGCCACACACCTGAAAGATATTACCGGTATTAGTATCGCTTGGAGCGTCATTCGAGACCTCATCAACATCTCCTTCATCTTTCTGCTCCTCTATGCAGCAGTCATGACAATCCTTGGAGAGGGAACAGGTCTTATTAAAAAAACCATCACTGGTGTTGTTATGGCTGCGATTCTTGTGAACTTCAGCTTATTCTTCACCCGAGTAGTTATTGATACCTCAAATCTTGTAGCACTCACTTTCCATGAGTCAATCGTCACCTCATGTGCAGCAAGTGGTAATCGAGCGAAACTCTCTGAATGTTTCACTGAACCATTAGGACTCAATACTCTTTTTAACGATGATTCAAATGGACAAACACTTATTAAATCTCTCAACGGTGAGTTTTCAAAAGCAGCAGTTATTTCTATAGGGGGAACTATCTTCATCCTCATTGCAACGTTTGTATTCTTGGCTGTGACAGTAATGTTTTTGATGAGATTTGTGAGTCTAATATTTCTCCTTATTTTTTCTCCTATTGGAATTGTGGGTATGTTTCTTCCACAGCTTTCAAGTCAGAGTAAAAAGTGGGTGTCTGATTTGACTGAGCAACTTATGTTTCCTCCTGTATTTATGATCCTTGTATGGGTTGTATTAACAGTAATTAGCAGCGCAGGATTCATTCAGTCGGCTACATCAAGCGGTGACAGATTCTCTCAATTATTTGATGGGGCTGTTGGAACAGTAGCGACACAAGGCCCAATCACTCTTGTGTTTAATTTCTTCATTGTTATTAGTCTACTTATCGGAACTCTTACAATATCAAAAGGATTCTCAAAGAAAGGAGGGGAGATGGGAGGAAAATTTGCTGGAGCAATGCTTGGTGGAGGACTTGGTACGGCGGCACGAAGAACAATTGGAAGAGGAGCAAACACACTTGCTAATAATGAGAAACTCAAAGAAGCGGCTTCTCAAAGTGGCTTCAAAGGAGCGAGTGCACGACTTGCACTTCGAGGTGCTCGTGATACATCGAAAGCAAGTTTTGATCTTCGAGGAGCAAATTCATCACTCAGTAAAACTTTGGGGGCAGGCTCTGCTACAGGAAAGGGAGGTTTTGAGAAAATGGCAAAGGACAAGTCTGATGCTGAGAAAAAATACGCTGAATCTCTCAAAGTAAACGACCTCGAGAAAGCACGCGTTGATGCAAACCTAACAAAAGCATCGAACAATCTTAATGAGGTTAAAAACAAAGCCACGAAAGAAAAGGCTGCTGCTCAAGATGCTGTAGATATTAAAAAAGCTGCCGCATTGGCACAAGCAGAAAGCTTGGTTGCAGCAAAAACACCAGAAATGATCACTGCTGAAAATAATCTTGCTGCTGCTGAGGCTTTGGCAAATAACCCTGACCTTACACTGAGAAACGAAGCAAAAGCAAAAGCTGATATTCACAGAGCAGAAGTTGAAAGACTTAAAGCTGAACGTACTAAAAATGTTAAATCTCGTGCAGATACAATTTATGCACGAGATGCAGTCGCAGAAGAAGCAGCACTTAGAGCCGCTGAGAATAAACTGAAAGACATCGAGGAAGGTGTTTCTGCTGAGCGATCTGCATTAGTGCAAGCACAAATAGAGAGCGACAAACTGAAAGGTATCAATGACGAAGAAATAAAAAAACGAATAAAAAGAGCAGAGGAAATAGTGAAAAAACAAAAGGACGATGACAGTAAAAAAATAGATGATGATCTCGCAAAAAACATCATAGACCAAGCAGAAGCTGATCGAAGAAAAACAGAGATCGAAAGAACAGAAAGAAACGGAGACAGAATGAAGGATGCGAGAGCAAAACTACTTCAACAAGAAGGTCTCGCTATACCAGATGATGGACAGGCAGTTAGTTCAATTGATACAAAAAGGCAAATATCATATGGAAATTCAATTACTGATGTCGGAAGAGTGAGTACTTCACGAGTTGCCTTTGTTGGAAAAGTAAGAAGAGAGAACCTTAACGCAGCTCTCGCTATTCGCAAAGCGACAAAGGATAAAACCGACGAACAAAAACTTGCAGACGCAGCAAAGGCAATTGCCAAAAAGCAGGTTGAACAAGATGAAAAAGATAAAAAAACAGATTCACCAGCACCAGCAGCTCCGAGTGGAGGGGCGCCAGCAGGTGGAGCTAAGCCATAACACGTATAACCATGGAAACAGAACAACTCATTAAAGAGGGAATAGCCAATGCACCGAAGGAGGTACAGGAATACCTTGCAAATAGTGGCTGGAATACAATCACTGATGATATTGCTACACAAAACAATCTTTCACCTGAGCAGAAGGTAGAGCTCGAAAATGAGGTGCTTTTTGTACTTATTGGGTTTGATATCAAGACAAACCTGACCAAAAATATCATTGAAAATGTAGGACTTCCATCACTTACTGCTGGCGGGATCGCTCTTGAAATCGAGCAAAAAGTATTCACACCTGTCAATCAATTCCTCCCAACAAGTATTGAAATGGAAGCGACACCTGATAGACTCACATCATCACCAACACAAATACAGCCTCCAACTACAGAAGTTCCTCTCCCAATAAAACCTCAAACTACCCTTGAAGAAAAAATTGCACCTCTTATTGGGACACCAGGAGAAAAAATTGACTGGGAAGAGAGAAAACTTGCATTAGAGAAAAGTAAAATCATTACAGACAGTTACAGTGGTAAAGACCCCTATAGAGAGCCGATTCAATAGCTTCTTTCTGTTTGCTATGGACGTGACACGAATACTGACTCAGCATCATAAAATCTGTTTTGTGACAAAAAAAGATAATAGGCATGTTAAATGCTATGATTAATAGGTTATCCAATACCATCTATAAGCTATAAACTCTATGAGATTCCAAGTTCCACAATTTATCGAAGTAGAAGATAAAATCTTTGGACCACTTACCTTTAAACAATTCATTTACCTTGCAGGAGCCGGCGGTGTAACGCTTGCAGCGTTTAGTTATTTTTCTACGTTTTTCGCTATCCTCATTAGTATGCCATTTATTGGACTTGGACTCGCTCTTGCATTCTATAAGATTAACAACAGACCCTTTATTAATATTGTTGAGTCGTATGTAAAATACATGACTACAGAACGACTCTATATATGGAGGAAAGATGATCGACAGGTGATAAAAACACAAAGTGAATCTGGGTCAACACCCTCTGTCCCGCTCCCAAAACTTTCAAATAGTAAACTGAAAGATTTGTCATGGTCTCTCAATGTGAAAAAGAATGGGGAAGAAATGGAACACTAACAATAGTTAGTAATTTTAAGTGGTTGGTTGTTAGTAAATTCACATTTAATATTCAATATTCAATGCTAGTATATAGACATGGCAATTAAGGCACGCGCAACTCAAGAATTTGTTCCGATCGAAGAAGTTCGTGATGGTATTATCACCATGAAAGATGGTAGTATGCGCGCCATTATCTTTGTATCATCACTCAACTTTTCCCTTAAAGGTGAAGATGAAAAAACAGCGATTATTCTTCAATTTCAAGATTTTCTAAACTCTCTCGATTTCTCTATTCAAATATTTATTGAATCACGTCGTCTTGATATTAGACCTTATCTAGTACTCCTTGATGGACAAAGGAAAAATCAAGTTAACGATTTAATGAAAATTCAAATCGAAGAATACATTCAGTTCATCAAAAGCTTCACAGAAAGTACGAATATTATGAAAAAGGATTTTTTCATAGTCGTACCTTATGCAGCAGCTATGCTCCAAGGTGGTGGCGGAGTAGGGGGTATGTTTTCAAAAAAAACACCGAAAGAAATTGGGGAATCAAAAGCTCAAAGTTTTGAAGAAAACCAAACACAACTCGAACAAAGAATTGCAGTCGTCGAACAAGGTCTTGTGAGATGTGGTATTCGAGTTGCTCGTCTTGGAACAGAAGAGGTGGTTGAGCTGTTTTATAAGATGTTTAACCCTGGCGATACTGAAAAACCAATGGTATCAGAACAACAATAAACCATGTCTATATTTGATTTTCTCAAAGGAAAAAAAACTACCGAACCATCCCCAAATGTGTCTATTCTTCCTCATGAAATCTATGAGGCAAATACACTAGGACTTAAAGATATTCTTGCTCCTAGCGCACTTAAAGTTAATTCTAAGGAACTCAATCTAGGAGAAAAATTTATTCGTTCTTTCTTTGTGATTTCTTATCCTCGTTTTCTTGGTGAAAGCTGGTTTGCACCAATCATTAATCTTGATCGTGTATTTGATGTTTCTATTTTTATTCACCCTATTGAAACATCCAAAGTACTCAAGCAGTTTCAGAAAAAAGTAGCTGAAGTACAAAGCCAGATTCACGAAAGAGAAGACAAAGGTCTTGTGCGAGACCCTATGCTTGATGTTGCATATCAAGATCTTGAAAACCTTCGAGACAATCTCCAGCAAGCTGAAGAAAAACTTTTTGATGTTGGTCTTTATATATCGCTCTATGCTGACTCCGAAGTTGAGCTTGATAAGATTGAATCTGAAATGAAATCAATCCTTGAATCAAAGCTTGTATACGTAAAACCTGCCCTCTTTCAACAAGAACAAGCATTCCGAAGTATTGTTCCACTAGGAACAGATCTTCTTGAGGTTCACTCCAAGCTTAATTCATCTCCTCTCTCCAGCTTGTTTCCATTTATCTCTTTTGATCTTACTGACGATAAGGGTATTCTCTATGGGATCAATAGACACAATTCTAGCCTCGTGCTTTTTGACCGATTTTCTCTTGAAAACTACAACTCAATCACGTTTGCTAAGTCAGGTGCGGGAAAATCATATGCCACAAAGCTCGAAATACTTCGAACACTCATGTTTGATACTGATGTTATGGTTATTGATCCAGAACGTGAGTATGAATACATGGCAGAAGCAGTAGGTGGTAGATACTTTAAAATATCACTTAACTCTGAGCACCATATTAATCCATTTGATCTTCCAACCCCTTCTGAAGGTGAGTCTGCAGCAAGTGTTCTCCGCTCAAACATTATTAATCTTGTTGGATTGTTCCGCCTTATGCTTGGTGGTATTAGCGCAGAAGAAGATGCTCTCATTGATCGAGCGATTACTGAGACCTATGCACTCAAAGACATTACCCCTGAGTCTGATTTTAAAAATATTGAACCTCCACTACTTTCAGATTTTGAAATGGTCCTC
Source organism: uncultured Candidatus Saccharibacteria bacterium (assembly GCA_964646785.1). GTDB lineage: Bacteria > Patescibacteriota > Minisyncoccia > Phycocordibacterales > Zambryskibacteraceae > JBGTNQ01. The sequence continues at coordinate 13,687 of CAZYGU010000003.1, forward strand.
TCGGGTCTTGAAGGTGGGGAATCACTTGCACAAAGACTTACCAAATACACAAAGGGAACATGGGCAGGATTCATCAATAGACCAACAAATATCGATATCAATAAAAAATTTGTTGTCTTTTCTCTTCGTGACATGGAAGATGAACTCAAACCGATAGCCATGTATATCGTCACTCACTATATTTGGAGCGCCATTAGAAAAGAACTTAAGAAGCGACTTTTGGTTATTGATGAGGCGTGGTGGATGATGAAGTCAGAAGATACCGCATCATTTCTTCTTAATCTTGCAAAAAGAGGAAGAAAATACTTCTTAGGACTTGCCACTATCACACAAGACGTTGACGACTTCCTTCGGTCACCATATGGAACACCTATTATCACAAACTCTTCTATCCAAGTACTTCTCAAACAATCACCAACAGCAATCGATAAGCTTCAAAGTGTGTTTAACCTTACTGACGAGGAAAAATATCTTCTTCTTGAATCAGATGTTGGAGAAGGAATATTTTTTGCAGGCTTAAAGCATGTTGCAATCAAAATTAAAGCCTCGTATACCGAAGACCAAATTATCACATCAGACCCGTCACAAGTTCTCGCAATTCAAAAAGCTAGAAAAGATCTTGAAGCAAGTTCCACACAATAACCTTAATAAATAGGTATGGATACAGAGTTTGAGGAGACAGTAAAAAAATCAGAAGAAGACACAGAAAGGCCTGCTCTCATAAGCGACCCTGTTATTGGTCGTGTTGGTGATCAGGAGCTTTTTGAAAGAAGAAAGAGAGCTATAGTAAGAAACAGACAGCTTCAAGAAAAAGAAAAAGTTCGAGAAGAAAAACAAGATCCAGTATTTATTCCTGATAACTATGAAAATAGTAGACAGAGAAACAAAAACACTTCTATAAAAAGTAATTCCACAAGGGCAGTGGAAAGAGGGGAGATAGGACAAAGCCTACCGCTTACTCGAACACGGTATCAAACTGAAATAGCGTCAAACACACCCAACACAAACACAGCATCGTTCCCAAAAAAGATATCTACGGAAGACGGCTTAAATTTCACAAGTATATTTCTCCTTATTGGGACAGCATTATTATTCGATACTCTTCAGGCAATTTGTACACTTACTATCTTTCTACTTCCAGTAAGTTACATTGTCACTTTTTTTGCTTTTATGACGTTTTGGTTCTGGTTTAGAACAAAAGGAATCAAATTTAACACAAAAGTTCGTAGTATGAGTTTTGGTGGAGCAAGTATTCTTGAATTAATACCATTTTTAAGTGCTCTACCAGGTTGGACGCTCGCTGTTAGTATTATTATCCTCACAACAAAAGGGCAAAAATTTGCATCATTGATTCCTGGTGGAGAAAAGCTTATTAATGTAGCAAAAAAAGTTTCTTAGCCACATATATGAATTTTCCCCTTATCTGATTTTTCTTTATAGATGCTGACTGTATAATAGAGGAAGGATGAAATTACAAAAACTACTCTCTATTGTCACACTGCTTTTATTTGTGCCTTTCTTTTCGTCTGCCCAAATTACTCCTCCAAGTGGCAATCAACCTCTTATTTCAAGTGAAATCACACCTGAAACCGTTCGATCATTTAGCTCTGCTCTCGTTTCAATCAGTAGCTCATATGTTGACCTTAATTCATCAAATATTCAATGGATTATTGGAGGAAAAATAGTAAAAGAAGGAATAGGAATAACTGAACTTGAGTTTACAACAGGACAAGTTGGTGATCCTGTTATCATTACCGCATCAATCAAAACCTTTAATGGTCTTTCGCACAAGGAAGATATTGTGGTGCTCCCAGCAAATGTGAACTTTGTTTCTCAAGCAAAAACCTACACACCACCATTGTATAAAGGAAAAGCTTTGTTTACAGGAGAATCAGAGCTTGTCATTACCGCTTTTGCAGATATTACAGCCACAAACGGTGGTGTTTTTGATCCAAATATTCTTCGATATAAATGGAGTGTAGACGATACAACCGATTTTAAGCAATCTGGATATAATAAAAAGAGTTTTAGCTTCACTGGAACAATGTGGAATAAACCTCAAGAAGTTTCTGTTACCGTTTCATCACTTGATGGATCTATTAACGCAAAATATAGCGAAATATTTAAACCTGAGACACCAGAAATTGTTGTGTATGAAGAAGATCCGCTTCTCGGAACTTTATTTAACAAAGTGGTAACAAGCCCTTTTCTCATAACAAAAGGAAAGGAAGTTACTTTTTTTACTGCGCCTTTTAACATGATTAGCGATAGTCTTTCTTCTGGAACACTCTATTCTTGGAAAATGAATGGTGTTCGATTACAAAACCAGGAAAATGGAAATATTATAACCTTCCGAGATGAAACGAGTAAAAAAGGGGACTCTAATATTGCAGTCGAGGTTAACCAACCTGACAATTTATTCCAGAGAGCGAAAACAAATTTTACTATTCGATTTAAATAGCATGAGTTACACAACACAACAATATCTCCGTAAAACAGGAATACTTCTTCTAATATTACTATTCGTTGTACTCCTCATTCCTCATGGAGTACTTGCTGCCCCAGGAGACTACACTCCACTTGAACCAATTCCCGTGCTTGGCGGTGGTACAGTATCCCTTACTTCATATATACCAAACTTAGTAAAACTTATTATCCAAATCGCCGGGGTATTGGCAGTTGTTATGATTGTGCTAGGTGGAGTACAGTACCTCTCTACAGACGCGATAGGAGGAAAATCAGAAGGAAAACAGAAAATTGAAAATGCTATTTATGGACTCCTACTTGCTATTGGTGCATATGTAATCTTAAACACAATAAACCCAGGAACATTGCAACTACAACTTATTATTAACCCTATAACAGGGTCCTCGACCCCACCAACAGCAACATCGACACCTCCTGGTAGTAGTTGGATTGGAAGGCCATGGCCAGCAAGCTGGCCTGGAGGTGCCCCAAGCCCAACCGATGCAAGTGTAAGAGCAACACTTATCGGAAGCGGCTTTCCTGTAAAAATTGGAGTTAATCGCTCAACAAACTGTGTAAAAATTGGAGACACATGCACAAGTCTCGATGGGTTATCATCAAGTGCAATATCTGGGCTTCAGCGTCTTTCATCCCTTGCTGAAGTGAGAGGAGGATTCATAAGTGCACCATCAAGTAACGCTACAATCGTTGTAACGGCTGGTACTGAGTATTGGATGCATGACATAAGAAAAACTCTCCAACAACGTGCAGATCCATCTATCAATACAAGTGACCATAGGCCAGGTGGAGGAGCTATCGATCTTAGAAGAAATAGTACAATTGATAGCCTTATTAAATCTCAAACAAATGTTACAGGAAACCAAAGCTGTATCAATGGATCACTTCCAGCCTATCGGATTGGTTCAGCAATATATGTTCAAGAAGATGCTGCACATTGGCATGTATGTTATTAAAAAATATGAATAAAAAAATTCTTATTATTGCCGGAGTATTTGTTCTTATAATTGTTGCAGTCGTTGTATTTTTTGTTATCAAAAAACCCAACCCTACTACAATTAATCCTACAACAGGATCACCATTTGGTGATGCGCCTGGAGGGTCTTCACAAAATAATTTTCCTCAAATCATAACAGGTGACTCACCGCTTTCTATTGAAGATCGAAATGGCCTCAAAAAAATAACCTCCGCACCTGTTTCGGATGGTAATTTTCTTCCTCAAGCATCGAGCTCAGCTCCAGTTGTTGAATTTATCGAGAGATCTACTGGCCACATATTCCATGCCGATCTTGATAATGGACTTGTAACTCGAATATCAAATACCACATTCCCTAAAATTCAACAAATTATTTGGGGTATTCCAGGATCATTATTCATTGGACAATCTATCAACTCTGGGACTATCGAAAGTAATATTTTTACCATCTCACCAAATACTCGTGAGGACTCTTCAAATAACTTCTCTTTGATAGACATTACTCCTTTGACACCAGATATTGTAAGTGCTTCATTTTCACCCGATGGTAACAGTTTCTTCTACCTAGGGAAGAATCGTTTAGGTATTGAAGGAACCCTCGCTAACACAAAAGGGGAGAAGTTGGCATCGCTATGGCAATCCGCAACGGACGAATGGACCACTGAATGGAAACAAAAAAACACAATTACAATCACAAATAAAGCTTCCAATAATACTCCCGGGATACTCTTATTTCTCGATGTAAAAACAAAAAAAACAAAAACTATTCTTTCTGGGATTCCAGGTCTCACAACAAACACATCTCCGTCTGGTAAGAGGGTTTTGTATGGAATGGTTTCAAAAAACCCTCAATCTGAAAGCTTGTATCCAACATACATTTACACAATTGGTACAACATCTACTGAGGACGCCTTTTTTACAACATTACCTGAAAAATGTGTTTGGTCTCACGATGAAACGTTTATAGTATGCGGGCAACCTACAAACATGAAGGAGGGGCTTCCAGACACTTGGTACCAAGGGAAAGTGAGCTTTGATGATGAGTTGTGGAAATTAGATCTCCTTACCCTTGAATTAACAAGAATTTCTCCACTTAACCCAAGTGAACTTGAACATATCGATGTTATAAATATCAAAATGTCACCAGATGACTCGTACGTTCTCTTTACAAACAAAAAAGATCTTAGTCTTTGGGCTGCACCAACCCAATAACATATCCAAATACATCCTCCAACAAAAAAACTCTTACATCATGTAAGAGTTTTTTTGTTGGAGGATGTTATGTTGTTTTTTTAATACCCTTACGGATAATCATTTCTTGGAAAAGAGTAAAGATGTTACTCGTAAGCCAATACAGAGCAATGACTCCTGAGATAGAATAGGAAATAAAGAACACAATAACCGGAAAACCATAACGCATCTGTAAACTCATACTTCTTGCTAAATCATCCTTAAACGAAGGGTTTCCTTCTTTTTTAGGCGCTGCTGGCATTGAAAAACGCATTTGAAAATAGCTTGAGATTGCAGCCAGAAGTGAGAGAAAAATACTTTTATGACCTATATTCACAAGTCCAAGGAAATTCATATCGATTACAGAAGGATGTTGGGTGAAAGAGTAGAGAAGCGAGTCATTAATGACCGGAAACCCTGATCGCGTAAAAATAAAATACAACGCGAGAATAATGGGAATTTGGATAAGAGCAACAAAAATACTTGAAAAAGGATTTATATTCCTATCTTTATATAAAGCCATTGTTTTTCTTGCTTGCTCCTCTTTATTATCTTTATATTGTTCTTTAATTTTATTTAATTCTGGTTCAAGTTTTTTTAATTCCATTTGAGCAACAACCGCCTTTCGAGAAAGAGGGTAGAGAATAAACTTCACTATGACTGTAAACACGATGAGGAGAACACCCACATCAAGCCAAGGAAAAAAATCTATCAGAATAATAAATCCATTATAAAGAGGTTTATATATGATTGCGTTAAAAATTGATGACATACGAGCTACTATACCTTGGATTTTGAGTGATTGAAAGCAAATGCTGATATCTTAGAAAAGAGCTCTTTCATACTCATTTGGACATTTTTCTGACTTGCTTCTATAACTTCCTTTTTTGGATACACAAAACATACAAAACCTTTCTGTATTGGTATATGTTCAATAATTCCATAGATTCTCCTTCGAACAGAGTTCCGAAGAACCGCTGTTTTAGCAACCTTTTTTGAGACAATAACAGCTATTTTAGAGCCTGTAAGTGTTTGATCAAATTGAGTTTTAATAGAAAAAAACGGATCGGAAACAGTGATTCCCCCCCTTGTTTGTGCCTTAAAATAAGCTTTTTCTACCCGACGTTTGCGGGGAAGCATAATTACGTAAGAATAACCTTCTTTCTTCCTTTCTGGCGACGTCTTTGGATGGTTTTTCGACCTCCTGGAGTAGCAGAACGCTTAAGAAAGCCGTGGCTACGGCTTCGTTTTCTCTTTTTAGGTTGATATGTTTGTGACATAGGAGGCATTGTAGCCCGAGTGGGCTTTTTTTTCAAGGTAAATTTTTATTTTTTGCAAGATTGATTTCATCGTCTTTTTACACAATCTATCAACATGTTATCAACATAATTCTTGGTTTGTATCAAGTTCAACCAAAAGATGTTCGGTATATACTACTTAGTACTCATTAATCCTAACCAAATAAAACTGTGGACTCTAAACAACTTTGGGACAGTGTGCTAATCGAAATGGAGCTTGCGGTCTCAAAGGCTAGTTTTCATACTTGGTTTAAAGATACCTCAATTGTAAAACTCGAAGATGGAGCTGTGTATCTAAACGTTCCAAACGCTTTTGTAAAAGAGTGGTTTTTAAAAAAATATCATGGACCTATCTTAAAACACATTCGAATAGCCGCCCCTCATGTTCATTCAATTGAGTATGTTATTGCAAAAGACGACGGAAAACCGAAAGATCAACAAAAATCAACAGATATTGGTAATCCAAACATCCTCAACGAGCTTCCTCTAAATGATTATTATGTAAATAAGGACGATAACCTTAACCCTCGATATACATTTGAAAACTTTATTACAGGATCATTTAATGAACTCGCGTACGCAGCATCACAAGCAATTATAAAGAAACCTGGAATTGTCTATAACCCTCTTTTTATTTACGGAAACACGGGACACGGAAAAACACACCTTATTCAAGCAATAGGGAACTATATTAAAACTGCAAATCCAGGAAAAAAAGTTCTCTATGTAACCTCTGAACGGTTTGCAACAGATATTATAGGAGCCCTTCAAACTGGAAAAATAAATCAAGTCAAAGAAAAATACCGAAAATATGATGTATTAATTATGGATGATATTCAATTTCTTTCACAAAAAGAAAAAACACAAGAAGAGCTCTTCCATTTATTTAATACTTTATATGAAAACAATAAACAAATAGTTCTTTCTTCTGATAAACACCCAAACCTTATTCCAAGCCTTGAGGATCGTCTCAAATCAAGGTTTGGGGCAGGAATGACTGTAGATATACCTCCACCTGACCACGAGTCTCGTGCATCAATTTTGAAGGCAAAAGCAGCACTTCATAACATAACACTTGCTTCAGAAGTTATTGATCATCTCGCCCAAACCATTGTTGGTAATATTCGAGATCTTGAAGGTGCCCTTAACTCCCTTGTCTGCCAAATGCAATTAAAAGGAAGAGATCTTTCGTTAAATGAGGTTCGTAACTTTATCAAGACAAGTGCTAAACCAAAGAAAACTATCTCTGTAAAAGAGGTTGTGAAAATGGTGGCAGATTATTATCGAATAGAAGAGCAGAGTATTTATGAAAAAACAAGAAGGAAGGAAATAATAAAACCAAGGCAAGTTGCTATGTATCTTCTTCGAGAAGATTTTAGTATTTCCTATCCCTCAATTGGACAAAAATTAGGAGGAAGAGATCACACAACAGTTATTCATTCATGTGAAAAAATAAAAACTGATATAAAAAATGATGGAGGGCTTGTTCGAGAGTTAAGTGAACTTCGTTCAATGATTATGTAGCTGTGTATGGAAGGTGGAAAAGTACTGTGTGGGTTGTGTATAAAAAAGGATAACAATGAGTAATATATTTAAAAAAAATACTTTCCCCCACATTATAAAAAAATCTCCACAAGAATTGATTTTTTATACCTACAAGAATAGGGCTAAAAATAACGTTATATCTGAGTTTTCCACTCTATCAACAGGGTTAATAATAACAATAGGTATTTAATAGATATATATGAAAATAGAGAGTACAAAAGAAAAGCTACTTGAAGTCATCCAGAAGGTTGAGAAAGTGACAGGTAAGAATTTAACACTTCCTATTCTTTCTTGTATAGCTTTTGAGGCAGTAAAAGGAAAAGTGATTGTTAGAGCAACAAATCTTGATATGGGTATTGAGTGTATTTTACCCGCAAAGATTATTGAAGAGGGAAGTGTTGCTATACCAGGACAGGTGTTACTTCAATTTCTTTTAAATCTTTCTCAGAGTGAAAAAGTAAAACTTGAGTTAGTTGATACAACAGTGTCAGTATTAACTGAAAACACTTCAACTACGATCAAAACACAAAGTTATGAAGATTTTCCTATTATTCCTAAAATTGATGATGGAAAGACTATTATCTTAAACCCAAAAGAACTCGTTATAGGGCTCAAGTCAGTATGGTATAGCTCAGCAGTCACAAGTATGAAGCCAGAGCTCTCTAGCGTCTATATTTACGCGGATAAAGACGATATGTTGGTGTTTGTTGCTACTGATTCATTTAGGCTTGCAGAAAAGAAGGTAAAAACAAAGAAAGGAAAAGATTTTGGTTCACTATTAATTCCTTTTAAAAATATCCCTGAAATTATAAGAATCCTTGAAGGTGTTTCAGATGATATTTCTGTTTCTATAAACCAAAATCAAATTTCTTTCTCATGGGATGGTGTTTATGTGATATCAAGAATTATTAATGGGACGTTTCCTGACTACAATCAAATTATTCCAAAAGAAAGTAGTACTGAGGTTGTTCTTTTGAAACAAGATCTTATTCAATCATTAAAACTTGCAAATGTTTTTTCTGATACATTTCACCAAATAACATTAAGGATAGTTCCAGGAGAAAAACAATTTGAAATCATTACAAAAAATAATGATGTTGGTGAAAACCACAATACTCTTGATGCTGTACTAAAAGGGGAAGATATAACTATTAGTTTTAATTATAAATATATTGTTGATTGTTTTCAGTCGCTTGCTACAGATAGTGTAAGTCTTCAGTTTCATGGTTTAGGTAGACCTCTTGTTGTTCGAGGAGTTTCTGATTCTTCGTTTATGTACCTTGTGATGCCAATGAATAAATAGTGTATGGATAATCTTTCTGTTTATTTACAAAAATTTAAGAAACTTGTTGGAGATAAAAGTGAGGAAAAAAGGGTTGTAAAAGAAGTTTTAACTCAAATTATTCATAGTGATATTTCTTTGGATCAAATTTCCATTCGAGAGAATGTTGTTTTTTGCACAATAAGTCCGATTCAAAAAACTGAGATTATTTTAAAGAAAAAAGAAATCCTCTTTCTTTGTAAAGAAAGAGGATTTTCCTTTACTGATTTTCGGTAATAGAGAATGTTGTCTCTTTTTCTCCTGAATTAAATACTGTATCGAATGCAACTATTTTAATAGTATTTGATTGAGAATAGGGAAAATTACTAGGTATAAATGATATTGAAAAAGGTTGTTGCTCAGATTTTCCTATATATGATCCATTCATATAAAAACGAACTTCTTTTAATGGTAAAGATGTTTTGTATTGAGCAGACACTGTAATTGTGTCATTTACAGAAACTGTCTCATTTTGAGGGAAGAGAATAGTGATAATAGGTTTTGATCCTTCTGTATGGATTGAATCAAATCCTTGCGGAAGAGTAGGTTCAGAAGGTTGTGGAATTCCTTGTTCAAGCAACCATCGATTTAAAGCATATTCCCAATAAGTAAATTGAGGGTCATTGTTTGGATTTTCTGGTTTTGGTCCATTAGGATCTTCTTTTTGAACCCAGTACAGAATTGAATGAATTCCACCAGAAAGACGCTCTTCTGTTGTTTCTTTTGGGGTGAATTCTGTGGCATTTTTTCCTGAAACTGTATCAATAAGGTGAGAAATTCCTCCTTTCCATTTTCCTCTGAGTACTGGTTTTAATTCAAAAGAATCATCAACTATCGGAGGGGTAAATGTTTCGTTTGGAATTTTTGTGAGGATAAAATCCATATACTCTCTCCACATTGGTGCAACAATAAGACCAGCAACTTTTTTTTCCATTGGGGTATTGTTATTGTTTCCGGCCCAAGCACCAAGAACAACACTTGGTGTATATCCAATAATCCACGCGTCTTTATAATCATTGGTTGTACCAGTTTTTACCGCAACATCTCTTCCGTTGAAATAAAGAGGTGAATTTGCCCCATATCCAGGGGTACGGGCTATATTATCGGAAAGAATACTAGATATACTCGCAGCTGTCTTTTCTGGCAGCACAGACTCTTCTTGAGGTGCGTATTCTTCTAAAATTTGTTCATCTCTATCTTCAACTTTAAGTATTGAGTTATATGGATGTCTTGTTCCTCCAGTTGCAAATACTCCATAAGCACTTGTCATATCAAGAAGAGAAACCTCACCTCCTCCAAGCACTAAGGTAAGGCCGTATTGGTTTGCATTTGTAAGGCTTTGAATACCCATTTTTTTTGCTAGGGTGATGGAGTCTTTAATTCCAGCTAAATAGAGTGCTTTTACTGATGGTATGTTTATTGATTGAGCAAGAGCCTCTCGTAGCGTCATAGGACCTCTAAATTTTCCATCGTAGTTTTCTGGTGAATAACAACCATTGAGACTTGTGGTGTTGTCAGGAGAACATGATGTAGAAAATTGTGTTTTTATATCGAATAGTACAGTTTCTGGTGTGTACCCTTTATTAAAAGCTTCAGCGTACACAAAAGGTTTGAATGTTGATCCTGGTTGTCTATGTGCTGTTGCAATATTAAAGTTTCCATCTATATCTTTATCAAAATAATTTCGAGACCCAACCATAGAGAGAATTCCTCCTGTGTTTGGATCAATAACAACAAAAGCATCATTTTCAGCGTTAAAGTTCTTTTTGTTACTTTCAGCAAATTTTTGAGCAATCTCCTCACCTTTTTGTTGGATTGAGTAATCAAGAGTGGTAATTACTTTTAACCCGTTGTTTCTCACTGTTTCTTCTCCGTATTTTTTTTCCAACTCATTAATAATATAAAACACAAAATGAGGAGCTTTAATACCTTTCTCTTCTCGTGGTTTAAAAATAACGGTTTCTTGTTTTGCTTTGTTAAACTGATCTTCTGAAATAAAATTATTTTTAAGCATTTCTTGGAGGACAAGATTTTTTCTTGCATTGAGTCTGTCCACATTTTGTCCAAATGGAGAATAAAAAGAAGGAGCTTGGGGGAGCGCGGCAAGGTATGCAGCTTGAGCAAGACTGAGGTCTGATGCAGGAACACCAAAAAAAGTCTGACTTGCTTCTTCTATTCCATATATTGCACCACCATAGGGTATTTCATTAAGGTAAAGATTGAGTATCTCATCTTTTGTAAGTATTTTTTCAAGCTTAACAGCAAGTACCCACTCTTTTAGTTTTCGAGAAATCCTTTTTTCTTTTGTAAGAAGTGAATTTTTTACAACCTGTTGGGTAATTGTTGATCCTCCCTGACTAAAACTTAAAGAAAAGATGTTTGCAACAACCGCACGAAAGAATGAGCTCACATCCACACCACCGTGTTCATAAAAACCTTTATCCTCGATAGCGATTGTTGCATTTCTTGCGTTGATAGATATTTTTTCAAAAGGAACAACTGTTCTTTTGATGTCTTGATTTACATCATAGAGTAATATTTCACCTGTTTTGTCATAGATTTTTGTTGATTCTATAACTTGCCTTTGTGAAAAAGAATCAAGTGTAGGAATTTTTAAACTTGCCGCCCACATAATAAAAAATCCTCCAAGAAAAATGCATATTGCTACGCAAAGGAGGAGGTAGTTTTTCCACTGTTTTTTGCTGACAGAGCGAGCTCTTCTTTGTATGGTGTCCATATGGTGTCTCATGACGTTTGATACATACTACCATGACACAATTTTTTATTGTGTCCTAGGAATACCCAGTGAAAATATGGTAGATTATTGAGATGACAATGGCAACACAAGAAGAAATGAAGGAATTATTGACGAGAGGGGTCGCAGAACTTGTTGATCCAGATGGGAGTTTTCAAAAAAAACTTCTCAATAATCCCGGGAAGGTTGTTATTAAGCTTGGAGTTGATCCAACTCGTCCAGATATTCACCTTGGACACGCAGTTATTTTAAGAAAACTACGAAAATTTCAAGATCTTGGATGTAAGGTTATTTTTCTTATTGGAGATTACACAGCACAAATTGGAGACCCGACTGGAAAAAGTAAGGTTCGTCCAGAAATTGAGCAGGCTGAAGTTGAAAAAAACGCAAAAACATATATTGAGCAAGTAGGAAAAATTTTAAATGTTGATCCGAAGGTGTTTGCTTGGATACGGAATTCTGATTGGTTTTATGGACCAACTGACCTTTCTCCTGATCCAGGGATAAAATCTATTGATCTTGATATCAAACGCCCAGATGGTGAATCAACAAAAATTAATCTTAAGCCAGATTCATTTCTCGGGAAGTCTATTTATTATGAAAATACTCGAATGCAAAGAACACATTTTCATAATTCCCAGATCGTTTCTGTAACACTTCGAGGTCTCCTTTGGACAATGAAACACATTACACACGCTCGACTTATCGAACGGGCAATGTTTCAAGATAGAATAAAAAAGGGGGAAGAGTTGTATATGCATGAGATGTTGTACCCTGTACTTCAGGGGGTTGATTCGTTTGCTCTGGCATCCATTTTTGGAAGTTGTGATTTGGAAGTAGGGGGAACCGATCAAACATTTAATATGCTTATTGGCCGAGATGTTATGAAGGCAAACGGAAAAGAACCACAAGCCGTCATTTCCTTTGATGTTCTTGAGGGTCTTGATGGCAAGGAAAAGATGTCAAAAAGTCTCGATAATTACATTGCGATCAACGACGAACCGAACGATATGTATGGAAAGGTTATGTCGGTACCTGACTCACTTATTACAAAATACTTTACATTGTGTACATATACACCTCTTTCTGTTATTGAAGAAATGGACTCTGATTTGAAACAACAAAAAGGAAACCCTCGTGATTTAAAAATGAGACTCGCAAAGGAAATTGTCGAGATGTATCACGGTCGAGAAAAGGCTTTATCTGCAGAACAAACGTTTGTACATACATTTAGTAAGGGAGGAATTCCTGAGGGTGTTCCAGAAGTTTCTGTTAAGGAAGGAGGATTACTTGTTGACGTACTTCTTGATCAACATATTGTTCCATCAAAAACTGAATTTCGAAGGCTAGTTGATTCACGTGCAATTGAACATATGGAATCAAAAAAAGGTATTGATTCATACGATGAAACGATTCAGAAAACAGGAACATATCGTATTGGAAAGAAGAGGTTCATAAAAGTTATTGTTGGGTAAACAAAAAACCGCCAGATGTGGCGGTTTTTTGTTTACATATCTGAGATGTCTTCGTCGTCAGTATCTACAATCTCATCATCATCTAAGTCAATCTCTTCATCAAGATCAAGGTCATCTCCTAGTGCTTTCGGCTTCTTGCCAACAAGAAGATCGTCGTCTTCCATAGGATCTAATGGATCAAGGATTTGGTCATCGTCTGACATATACGTGGCGAATTAGTTAGTTATTAACGCCCTTTTTAGGGCTCATCCTTTTAGGATTTTATATTTGTATCAAATCTCACTTTCTTTGCAAGGGGGAACACTGGTTACTGTGGAAAACTATTATCCTCGGTAGCTCGCTAAACATGTGAGGGCGATTGCTATTGCATCATATTCATCATCAAGCATCTTAACTTTTGAAATCTTGATTAATAGCGGGATCATACGAATCATTTGTTTTTTATCCGCTCTCCCATGTCCTGCTGTAGACACTTTTATCTGAAGGGGAGAGTACTCGCAGACTATGAGATTTTGTGTTGATCCTGCGGCAAGTATCACTCCTCGTGCCTCAGCGACATACATTGCTGTTCTTTGGTTGTTTTCAAAAAATAATGTTTCTGTTGCAAGAATCGTTGGTTTGTATTTCTTGATAATTTCATTAAGTGCGCGAGAGATAACTGCCAACCTCTCTGGATGAGAAAGTTTTTTGTCTGTTCGAATACAGTCGGAGTATACGAGTATTTCTTTTCCGCTAATGTTTTTTTCTACCACTGCGACTCCAAGTCGTTCATACCCCGGATCAACTCCAAGTACCCGTACAGAGTTCGATTTAGGTTTTATGTTGTTAGTAATCATGAATTAATGAGAATGTTTCTCCACTTCCAACTAACAACCTTTCTTAATTATTCTGCGTTCGTGAATACTTCCTGTACTTCGTCGTTTTCCTCAAGTTCATCAACAAGGTCAGAGAGTTTGTTTCCATCTTCTTCAGAAAGTTCCACGGTTGTTTTCGGCTCCCATCCACCAGTTATTTTTTCGAATGCCCAAGCAGCACTGCCAATACCTGCGAGAGAAAGATCATGTTTCGAAAGAATGTGTTTTATTTCTTGTGCCGCTTTATTTCTGTTGAGCGTGAGAGCTTCAATAATCATTGCACATCCACCAGGTCCATATGCTTCGTAGGTGATGGGTTCCATAGAACCTTCAGCTTCATTTGCTTTTTTTACTGCACGCTCAATATTATCCTTTGGAACATTTGCTGCTTGCGCTTTCTCAATTGCGGTACGAAGACCAGGTGCTGTTACATCTCCATTTGCTTTTTTTGCCTCGACACTGATCATGCGTACCATCTTTCCATAGATCTTACTTTTTTGACCATCAGTCTTTTCTTTCTGTCTTTTTATTTTTGACCACTTATTATGTCCGCTCATACCGTAGGAATTAATTTTTAATATATAGCGCTAGCTTAAATGATTTGAGTGTATTTTACAAAAGGGTGTCCTGAAGATTTTCGGGTGGCGTTATTCCGATATGGTTATATCCACGACTTGTAAGGGTTCTTCCTCTTGGGGTTCGTTCGAGAAATCCAATTTGAATAAGATAAGGTTCATTGAATTCTTCAATAGTTCCTTCTTCTTCAGAAAGAGCAGCCCCAAGTGTATTCAGTCCGACTGGACCACCTGAAAACTTAACAGCTATTGCATCAAGAAGTGCTCTATCGGAAGGAGAAAGTCCTTCAGAATCAATTCCTAGTAAGTTAAGTGCTCCTTCAACAGTTTTTTTATTTAATGAAGTTTTGTGAACTTGCGCAAAATCACGCACTCTCTTGAGAAGGTAGTTTGCTGTGCGGGGTGTGAAGCGACTTCTTTTTGCAATTTCTGACGTTGCTTCGTTGTCTATTTCAACACCAAGAATAGACGCAGAACGATTAAGAATCCTTTCTATTTCTTCTTTGCTATAAAATTCTAAACGAAACACTCCACCAGAAAAACGAGAACGAAGAGGAGATGATACCATGCCGATTTTTGTTGTTGCAGCAAGCAAGGTAAAAGAGGGGAGTTCAAGTTGGATAGTTCTTGCAGAAGGCCCTTTCCCAATGATAATATCGAGCACCCCCGATTCCATTGCTGGGTATAGTACCTCTTCAATGCTTTTATTGAGACGATGTATTTCATCGATAAAAAGGATGTCTCCTGCTGAAAGATTGGTGAGAATAGACGCAAGGTCTCCAACTTTTTCAATCGCTGGACCAGAAGTGACTTTCATTTGTGCACCTGTTTCTTTTGCGATGAGATGAGCAAGGGTTGTTTTTCCTAAACCAGGAGGTCCATAAAAAAGGACATGTTCTGGGGGGTGTTTCCGCTCCTGTGCTGCTTGAAGAAGAATTCTGAGGTTATCTTTGATGTTTGTTTGGCCAATATACTCGTCCCATAGTGATGGACGAAGTGTTTGATCAAGAAATCCTGAGTCGAAGTCTTCTTTTTTTGGAGAGGGTGTCTTACTTGACATAAAAAGATTTGTGTGCTAAACTCTCGCTGTCACTGAATACAGGAATAGTATACCTCTTTTCAGCTGTTTCTTTGGAATCCAAAATATAAATCTCTAAGCAACGAGACCCCCAGGTCTATCAAGCGCTTCTTCGAGGACACTCTGGACGGACTCGTTCCGTTCTGGGGTTATCCTGAGAGAATCGCGGGACTTTTAGTACGATTATTGAAAGTGTTGCTTAGAGATTTATGCTTTTGATTCCTTCACACACACTCTTGAGATAAAAATCTCAAGAGTGTGTGTTCGTATAAATCTCCTCTCTTCATTATTCATAAATACACACATCTTTCCAGCA
The DNA here is from genome assembly GCA_964646785.1 of uncultured Candidatus Saccharibacteria bacterium. Taxonomy (GTDB): domain Bacteria; phylum Patescibacteriota; class Minisyncoccia; order Phycocordibacterales; family Zambryskibacteraceae; genus JBGTNQ01. The sequence continues at coordinate 29,594 of CAZYGU010000003.1, forward strand.
AAAATTATATACCGAATACAAAAAAGTACGCTTGTAAAGCAAATAGAGACATTACATAAAAATTATGTTTCAAATTAAATGTAATGCTCCGAGTTTTTACTTATGATTCGTCCTCTAGTTCAATAACACGAGCTAATTCTGTAAATGAAGTGAGACCTTTAAAGATCTTTATAATGCCATCCTGCTTCATATTAAGGATATTTTGAGGTATTGCTGCACTTCGTATTTCACGCTCACTGGGATTTTCTTGAACAATTTTTTCAATAGCTGCATCGGCAAGGACGGCTTCATAAATTCCAATTCTTCCTTTGTATCCGGTCATGTTACATTGATCACATCCTTTTGATTCCCATACTTTTTCCATTTGAATACCTTCAAGATATGTTTTATCAACAATCGCTGCCATAGCACGATCAGCAATTTCTTTTTCTTTTCCAGCAAGAGTAACTTCTTGTTTACAATGAGTACATAATGTTCGAACAAGTCGTTGCGCGATTGCAATATTAATCGCTGAGGTAATTACTTTTGGGTTAACACCAAGATCAATCAAGCGGGGGAATGTACCAGCTGCGTTGTTAGTGTGAAGTGTTGAAAATACTAGGTGTCCGGTAAGGGCAGAGTTCACAGCGATCTCCGCGGTCTCAGTGTCTCGAATTGCTCCCACCATGATCACATCAGGATCTTGTCTAAGTGCTGAACGAAGACCTTCCAGGAAGGTATACCCTTTATCTGGGTCAGTTTGAGTTTGAACAATACCTGGTAAATGGTATTCGATAGGGTTTTCAATGGTAATAATTTTAATATCTGGAGAATGGATTTTCTTCATAAAGGCATACAAGGTGGTTGTTTTACCGCTTCCTGTTGGTCCTGTGGTGAGAATCATTCCCGTTGGTTTTGATATTTCATGGAGTAATACTGTAAGAAGTCGTGGGTGAATACCGAGATCTTCAAGTGGTACTGAGATTGAGTTTGGATTGAGTACACGAAGCACAATTGATTCATCGTATGCGCCAGGGAGAAGGGAAGTTCGAATTTCAACTTCTCCAACTGGAACCTTAATTGAAAATCGTCCGTCCTGTGCACCGGTAAGGTTTAATTTAAGATTTGAGATAAGTTTTACACGTGAAAGAAGAAGTTTGTATGTTTCTCGATCAAATTCAAGAATGTCTGTGAGCACACCATCCATTCGGTATCGAAGTCGTACGTACGCTTCTTCAGGCTCAAGGTGAATATCTGATGCTTTTGTCGCAAGGGCACCGGCAACAATAATTTCTAATATTTTTGAAATACGGTAACTCTTTTTTTGAGAAAGAATCATTTGGATTTTCTCTTTGATAGCTGCGACATTAGTAATCTCTTTCAAGAGATCAACGATTTCATCATTAGAAATATCAAGTGCACCTCCTTTTGTCTCAAATGAGTAAGAAAGTTCTTTGTAACGATCCCACACTTTCCTTAAGCTTTCATGAGATACCATGAATACTGTTGGAATATATCCAGCTGTTTTTAGATTTTCAATTGCTTGTTTCGTGTGCTCACTTTCAGGTGCAAGTACAGCAATATCAACTTTTTTGTCGATAATGTTAAATGCCGCAACTTCTGCTTTTCGAGCATCTTCCTCTCTAATAACACGAAGCGCATCAATATTGATCGGAACCACTGATAGGTCGAGATATCCAACACCATATTTTTGCGAAAGCATTTTCGCAAGCTCTTCTTCCTCGTGCTTTCTTAGGATTTCAAACTTTTTTAACTGACTATCTTCATTAAAATCTGTCATTATCTGGTTATTGTAGCATCGATACACACCTAAAGAGAAGGGAAAAGAAGCCTTAACAAAGCCTTATCTATATAGTTGACAAATGGATACTGATTGTGTTATAATAGTACCAGAAGATACCTATACACCCCTTATGTCCTGGAGGACATATGCG
>CAZYGU010000003.1:31627-37872 GCA_964646785.1 uncultured Candidatus Saccharibacteria bacterium
TAACAACGAGAGAGGGCGCACATCGCAAGATGTGCGCCTTTTCTTTTTAAATATATAAAGATCCAGTTGAGTATGGTTTTATTTTAGAGATGTGAAATTACTTTGAAAACAGTTCTATTCCGCATACAATGATGGGATGAAGAAAGCTCTTATTTCCAAAAGCCTAGAGGATACAGCCGCTTTTGCAAAGGATGTACTTAAAAGTATTCAAAAGGGCCCTGAAGCTACTGTTTTGTGCTTGTCAGGGGATTTGGGATCAGGTAAGACAGCGTTCGCAAAAGAAGTTGGAGCGATTCTCGGTATTCCAAAGGATACAATTACCAGTCCAACCTTTGTGATTGAAAAAATCTATCAACTAACGACTGGCAATAAAAACCAACCCTTTACTCATTTGATTCATATTGATGCTTACCGTTTAGAAAATGAGCGTGAACTGGAAACACTTGGTTGGAAAGAGATTGCTACAGATCCAAAAAACCTTATTCTCATTGAATGGCCAGAGATGGTCCCAAGTATTATTCCTCAAGATGCAAAGCATATTACGTTCGAATTTATAAACGAGACAACTCGTGAAATAACAATTGTATGACAGCTCGAGTTTCTAAAAAAGAATCTCAGAAGAAAAAACTTGTATTACTCGATACGCATGCAATTCTTCATCGCGCCTACCATGCGTTACCTGATTTTGCTTCTTCAAAAGGGGAACCAACGGGAGCGCTTTACGGATTAGTTGCAATGCTTATTAAAATTATTGCAGATCTGAAACCAGATTATATTGTTGCGTGTTATGACCTTCCTGGGCCAACATATCGCCATGAAGCATATGAAGCATACAAAGGCACTAGAAAGGAGACAGATAGTGATCTCGTTGTACAGATAAAACGATCGTCAGATATTTTCCAAGCATTTCATATTCCTATGTATTCTATGCCGGGGTTTGAAGCTGATGATATGTTGGGAACCATTGCAGAGGTTACTCGAGCAGAAAAAGATCTTGAGGTTATTATTGCATCAGGGGATATGGATACACTCCAGCTTGCTGAAAAAGGAAGGGTAAAGGTGTACACCTTAAAGAAGGGTATTAACGATACAATTCTGTACGATGCGGATGCTGTAAAGGAGAGATTTGGATTTGGTCCACTTCTTCTTCCAGACTACAAAGGTCTTCGTGGAGACCCTTCAGATAATATTATTGGGATAAAAGGCATTGGAGAAAAAACAGCGACAACACTGATTACCACTTTCGGTACGATTGAGGATATGTATAAGAAATTAAAAAAAGATTCTGATGCATTCAAGAAGGTTGGTATTACTCCACGTATTATTGATTTACTAAAAGAGAATGAAGAGGAGGCAGTTTTTTCAAAAATGCTGGCAACTATTCGTCGTGATGCCCCAATTAATTTTGTACTAGGAACTCCATGGAAAGAAGCGTTTGTTCTTGCTGATGCAGAAAAGATATTCATGGAACTCGATTTTCGAACCCTTGGAAATCGATTGAAAGAAGTATTTACTGGAGAGAAAACCCTAAAAGCACCAACGCCAGTTCAAGGAAGTATGGTTGCACTATCTTCAGAAACTATTGATCCAAAAGAACTTGAAGAGGTCGCTCTCGCACTTTGGGTTGTCGATTCAAATATTAGTTCACCTACACTTGAGGATATACTCCAGTTTGCAAAAGTTGATACGTTTGCAAAGGCGAAAGCTATCATCTTGGAAGAACTAAAAAAGAGGAATGGAGTATTTGTGTATGAACAAATTGAGAAGCCACTTCTTCCTATTATTAAAAAAATGGATGAGACAGGAGTAAAAATTGATAGAGCATATCTTTCAAAACTCTCTATTGATTATCATAAAAAACTTGATGAACTTGAGAAAAAAATCTGGGAACTGGCAGGTGAAGAATTCAATATTAATTCTCCAAAACAGATGGGGGTTATTTTGTTTGAAAAACTAGCACTAACTGCAAAAGGAATGAAAAAAACTGCAGGAGGTGAGCGATCAACGAGGGAATCTGAACTTGAGAAGCTTCGTGATTTACATCCTATTATCGGTCTTATTTTAGAGTATCGAGAATTTCAAAAGCTTCTATCGACATATATTGATAGTATTCCAGAACAACTTGATGCTAATGATCGACTCCATACAAACCTTAGACAAATGGCTACAACAACTGGTCGTATGTCATCAACGAAACCAAACGTTCAAAATATTCCGATCAAGACCGAACTCGGAAGAAATATTAGGAATGCATTTGTTGCTGAAAAAGGATACGCATTTGTTTCAATTGATTATTCACAGATCGAGCTTCGAGTTGCAGCTATTTTGTCTTCGGACGAGAAACTACTTGAGATTTTTAGAAACGGAGAGGATGTCCATACTGCAGTTGCGTCACAGGTGTTTGGTGTGCCTTTTGAAAAAGTCGACAAAGAGATGCGTAGAAAAGCAAAAGTGATTAACTTCGGTATTATGTATGGAATGGGAGTGAATGCGCTCCGACAAAATCTTGGGGGAACACGGGAAGAAGCACAAATTTTTTATAATGAATATTTTGCAAAGTTTACAGGTGTGGCTGCATATCTCGATCACATCAAGGCAGAAGCAAACCGTAAGGGCTATACGGAGACACTGTTCGGAAGACGACGATATATTGAAGGAATTAAATCAAAGATCCCTTATATTCGTGCAGCAGCTGAACGCATGGCAATCAATGCCCCTATTCAAGGAACAGCAACAGGAGATATTATGAAACTCGCCATGATTTCGATTGATGAATACATTAAGAAGCAAAATCTTGGAGATGATGTTCGAATGCTTCTTCAGGTTCATGACGAACTCGTGTTTGAAGTTAAAAAGGAACAGGTAAACAGTGTTGTACCAGAAATTAAAAAAAGAATGGAGACAGTACTCTCGCTCGAACAATCAAAAGGAATTGTGTGTGTGGCAAATGCTGAGGTGGGGACGAATTGGGGTGATGGAGTTGAAATGAGTTAGTACGGATGAGTAGCTAAACATACCTAAGTGATTTATTTAATCTACGGAAATAAGCATCAAGAAGTTCGAGATAAAGTTCGTTCTATTGTTGATGCTCAGATTGCAAAGAAACCCGACGCAATTCATTTTCGAATAACGAATGAAAACTGGAAAAGTACGAGTGTTGACGAACTTTTGTCTGGGCAAGGACTTTTTGTTCAGAAATATATTGTTGTTTTCGATAATCTCCTTAGAGAAAAAGATATTGATGAGGTTCTATTTGAAAAGATGAAGGAGTTTTCTGAATCAAATCATATTTTCATTTTTTCCGAAGGTGAGCTGACGAAAGAAATTCTAAAAAAAATTGAGAAGAGAGCTGAGAAGGTTCAAGACATATCGAAGGAGAAAATCGAGAAAAAACAATCATTTCAAATATTTTCTCTTGCTGACGCATTTGGATCACGAAATAAAAAAGAATTATGGGTGCTGTATCAAAAGGCGTTACTTTCTGGGGTTTCTGCAGAGGAAATACATCCAATTTTATATTGGCAAGTGAAAGCAATGCTCAGTGCTTCAGTTTCAGTATCTGCTGAAGATGCAGGACTAAGCCCATATGTATACTCAAAATCAAAACGATATGCGAGCGGCTTTAAAGAGGGAGAGCTACAGAATATTTCTTCTAAGCTTGTAGCTTTGTATCACGACACGAGAAGAGGGATTGTTGAGTTTGATACCGCACTCGAGAGATTTGTACTGGGTTTATAAAAACTGCCCACTCTTTTTGAGTGGGCAGAGTCATCACTACTTTTTTGCAGTAGCTCGCAGTGGGCACCAAGAAGGGATCGGTGTTTCCTTGGTGACGTTGTATGGACGACAGGAGACAGTGATGTCTTTATTTGCGTTCGTGCAGACAACCTTCACGTCGTCATCACAGAACCAATCATCAGGGTCTGGATCAGGACGTACCTCGTGGAGAGGGCATTCAATGCAACTGCTGATTTCAGTGAGTAAGATGTCGGACACAACAGCCTCCCGGATGGAGTTGAAAATTGGATTCTTTTTTTAAATTACCATGCTTTATTAGATATGTAAAGTAGTATGAAAACTACCCACTCGTTACGAGTGGGTAGGGCCATTTAGGATGCCATCCTTGATGTATATGATCGCATCTTCGAACTTGTCTTCATCAAAAACTTTGTCGCCTGGTGTAACTCCTTCTGGTGGAAAACCTTGAAAGGGTTCATCGGGGTCAATGAGATTGATCCCAATTTTTCTGTACATTTCTGACCAGGCGACAGCAATCCATCTCTTGGTTCGAATGATATCAAGCCACCAAAAACCTCTTTCTCTGAGGTCGGGTATATCAAGAGCGAAGAACGCATCGGGGAATTCAGCGTTGATTCGTTCTTGTATACGGGAAAGCATGGCGTTTTCCATGTGACTCCTGTTTGAGATTTTGATGCAGGTTTCTTGTTGAACGGTAACAAGTTTTGATTGAGAGGTAAAGTTTGATAGCAGGAATTTTTTTCTACTCAAATTTTTTGGCTGGAACCTCGCTCTACTGGCGCAGTACAGGTTTTCCATTTTTTATATGAATATTTGTGGTCACGAATATTTTACTTGTCGTCACTAGTAAAATTTCTCGACCCCACCTCGCGGTTTCGTGTACTCACGAAACATTGCTGAGGCTCGCATAAAAGCAAAAAATCCTGCGCAGGCAGGATGTTTTTGTCTTTTGTGCGCCCGGTTGGAATCGAACCAACGACCATCTCCTTAAAAGGGAGCTGCTCTACCGACTGAGCTACGGGCGCATAAGGGAACTACGGTAATTACTCGTTCGTGTATAAGAATACCAGAGATTTATAACACAAAATACAATTAACTCAACTGTATTTCACTGATGCATGAAAACTGATACCAGGTTTTTGTTTACAAAGGTAGATCAAAAGCAAAAAAACCTGCTCCAGAAAAAAGGAGAGAAAGTGCGATCACAAACATTAGAAGGTAAAACACGATATCCCTTTTAAGAAGTGTTTCTTCTTTGAATTCAATATACACCTCGATACCTCCAAGAATAACAAAAGCGAGTGCAGCAATTTGGGTGTAGAACCCTGCGATAAGCGCAAGACCACCCACAACTTCAATGCCTCCAAGAATCTTGGTGGCGACAACCTTTTGTTTTATCTGAAAAGTTTCGAAGAGAGCTTCCCAGCGAGATTTTTCTTTTTTAAGCTTGAGAAAACCAAGGTTTACTAACAGGAATCCGATAGTAATACGAAGAACAAACGGAGCAAGTAATGAATAGGTCAATAATTCTGGAAATGGATTAAGCATGGGATTATGGTAGCATCTCCGTTATGAAATGGAAAACAGCCTATCTTATCCTTCATGATATTAGGAGTGCCCAAAATGTCGGGTCACTCTTTCGTACTGCAGATGCAGCGGGAATAGTGAAGATTTATATCACTGGATATACCCCAGCACCACTTGATAAATTTAATCGCAAAAGTAAGGAAATAGCTAAGACGGCTCTTGGTGCTGAGGAAACGATGGTATGGGAGAAATGCACGCTCGGCGAAGCGATTAAAAAGCTCAGAAAAGACAGGGTGACGATTGTCGGTATTGAGCAAGACCCACAGTCACTCTCTTATCGAAAAGCAAAACCAAAATTTCCCATTGCGCTCATGCTCGGTAATGAGGTGCTCGGTCTCGATACAAAAGCGCGCAAACTCTGCGACATGCTTGTAGAAATCCCAATGAAAGGGGAGAAGGAGTCGCTGAATGTTTCAGTCGCTGGTGGAGTGGCAATGTTCCAAATACTTGGTATATAAGTTTTAAAACAGAATTTGGTGTGTAGGACAAAAATGCGCACTTCTTCCGCCGATCATCTGACGGTGAATGGTTCCTGCACAACCTTTCTTGGTGCACTTCTTTCCTGTTCTTCGGTATGCATTGTGCTTGTGTTGAAATTCTCCAGGGAGGCCATCTAAATTGCGATAATCAGACATCGAGTCGCCACCAAAATCTATGCCACGATTGAGAATTATTTTTGTGTGCTTCCAAATATTCCGTATATTAAGTGGTTTGAGACGACTTGTGATGGACAGTGGATGAATACTTGATGCCCACAATATTTCGTCGGAATAAATATTTCCAATTCCAGAAACAACACTCTGATCCATGAGTACTGTTTTTATTTTTCCCTTTGGTTTCGTATGGAGTCTATCCATGAGAATCTTCGCAGTAAAATTTTTTTCGAGTGGTTCTGGTCC
>CAZYGU010000003.1:37972-42543 GCA_964646785.1 uncultured Candidatus Saccharibacteria bacterium
CACATGACCTGTCATTTTCATGTGAATAAGAATTGTCTTACCGTTTGAAAGTTCGATGAGAATGTTTTTTGCACGTCGTTCTGCTTTCAATATCTTTGTATCAATAATTTCTTTTTTAAATTGTGTAAAAAAGAGTTTATTTTTAATGTGATTTTTCCCTTTGTAATTAATTGAAAAGTAGTCTGTCCAAGCATCAGTAATACGGAGCCCTTTCGTGTAGTGGTTTATTCCATTTACCGTTGTTTGTACTTCAGGGAGTTCGGGCATAACTGTTTTTATAAGATGTTAAGACAGCCTATACTTTTCAAGTGATAAATTCTAGTTTTTCTACACATTGACTCAATATGGAATTATTGTAATCTGTGGCAAGAAACATGAGGTGAACTTTTTAACCGGAGAGTACATGCCGACAGCAAATCGGGAAGCTGGCCCACAAATCAGTGATTCAGTTTCCGAGACGGTGACAATGTTTGGTCATACATACGTATGGCATCGAAGTCTTGGGTTTTGGTCAAGCATGGAAGGAAATGTTGTGCAGATTTTCCCTCCAACACCTGGGCGCCCTGATTGGTGGGTTGTGATTCCTAGTAAGAGAGAAAGCTATAATCTTCGTGGTAATGCTGCTGAAGATCGAGCCTTCTCAAGTGCCGCAGGATACATCACTCAACCCGAGTAACACTATAAAAGACCGCCACATAAATTGTGTGCGGTCTTTTTAAATTTAATTACTGCTTTTTAATACTTTCTCCAGTTCTTCTCTTGCAACAGTCGCATCGTCCCATGGTATTTTCTTTCCATTCTGTAAGCACATGTACTGCTGTGATCCCATTCCTGTTGCGAATACAACATCTCCCTCTCTCGCTTCTCTGATTGCTTCATGGAGAGCTTCTCTTCGATCAATAATAATTTTCGGTATATGCTTTGTAATTCCTGGTTTCATGTCCTCAATAATATGATGAGGGCTTTCGTCGTAAGGATCCTCGGTAGTGAGAATGATGCTGTCACAGTATGTATCAGCAACCTTTGCCATACCCGGTCGTTTCCATGTGTCACGTCCACCACCCGTATTTCCTAATACACAAATCTTTTTTTGATGAGGAAATGTTTTATACAATGCCTCGAGAGACTCGATTGTATGAGCATAATCAATAACTACATCAAAATTTTGTTTATGTTTCAGTGGGTGATTTGGAGGGAGAGTAACATGCTCACCTCGTCCTCGAATAGTTGATAATTTTGATAATGCTCGAGAAATAACTGGAGTATCGATTCCAAAACTTTTTGCAAAATACGCTGCTCCAAGCATGTTTGAAATATTAAATTCACCTTTGAGAGGGGAATGTATTGTTACTCCATCAAACTGAAACGTCGTTCCTTCTTGTCCAGAACGATAAAGTTTTGCATCTTCAAGGGTAAAACGAACCACCTCAGTACAGTTTTTTGGTACGAATTCTTCTGCATGCGGATCATCAGCATTGATAATTGCTACTCGACGAGATTTTGGAGAAACACTCAGGAGAGTGGCAATTCTTTTTTTGTCAGAAAGGTATTGTTCGAATGATCCATGCGATTCAATATGTTCTGGAGCAAGGTTAGTAAAAATAAACGCATTAAGATAAATAAATGAATGGCGAAACTGCTTAGCACCTTCTGATGTCATTTCAAGTACAACCCAATCACATCCTTCAGTAACGGCTTTCCGGATAAATTTTTGGAGGTATGATCGTCCCGGCATACTCATTCCAAATGGATTGATTGTTGATTCCTTTCCAATTTTAAAACGAAGTGATCCACCAAGTGCAGTTTTGTAGCCAGCTTCTTCAAGGATTGCATTCACCATTTCCGCTGTAGATGTTTTTCCTTTTGTTCCTGTGATTGCCACAACGCGAATATTTCGAGAAGGAAAACGATAGATGATTGCGCCAAATAATGCCAACCCATAGTGATAAAAAGGTTGGAGAGCCTTGAATAGTTTTTTGGGAATGAATTTTTTGATTGTTCCAAGCATAGTTGTTATTGGGAAAGTAATTTTAGTGCTTGTTTTACTCGTTCACCAGCTCCAGAAATATCAGCTGGAACTTGTCTGAGAGCGTCTCGAGCTTGTTTTTGAGAATACCCAAGAGAGGTAAGTGCTTCGAGTGCATCGCTATCATCTGTCGACTGTGTCTGATCTTCACCTTCTTCAGGGTGAAGTTTTCCTCGAAGCTCAAGAACAATTTTTTCTGCGTTCTTTTTTCCGATGCCAGATACTTTTATAAGGTGTGCGGTATTTTCTGTAAATACAGCCTGACGTAGAACATCAACCGGGGCTACATTTAAAATATTAAGAGCTGTCTTTGGGCCAATACCAGAAACGGTAATAAGAAGCTCGAAAAAAGCTAATTCTTCCTTATGTATAAATCCATAGAGATCAAGAGCGTTTTCTCGGACAGCAAGATATGTCCAAACTGAAACCTCTTTTCCTTCGTCAAGATTTGCTAATGTTTGGCCAGTTCCAGCGATTTTATATCCAACGCCATGTACGTCAATAATGGCGTGGTGTAAGCCTGTTTTAAGTACAGTTCCTGATAAATGCGAAATCATAAGCTAATAATAGCAGTTTTCAGTTGCGAGTGGTTAGTTTGTAATAGAGTCTTTCAAGGAGGAATGCGTGCATACAGCTCATAACTAAAATAGATAATGGCTATTAAAAACCTTGCATTAATAAAGGTTTTTGGTAGTATGACCGCTATGCCAATAACAGAGTCAGCTAAAAAAGCTCTTCGAGGATCACGCCGAAAGCGAGATGTGAATCTTCGACGTAAGAAAGACGTTAACGAAACTATTAAAAAATTTAGAAAACTTGTTGCAGAAAAGAAAGGAAAGGAAGCAAAGGAGCTTCTTCCACAAGTTCAGAAAGTTCTTGATAAAGGTGCAAAAGGAGGGATTATGAAAGCTAATGCAGCTGCTCGAAAAAAATCTCGTTTTGTAAAAATGGTTAAGAAGATTTCATAAACAAAAAAACTACCGAAAGGTAGTTTTTTTGTTTCCAAGTTTATTTTACTACTTACTACTTCTTTTTGTACTCGAACCTCCAGTCTTTTTTGCACTTTTCAGTGTTGGACTGTATGAGTTTGATAGTACTTTTGAAGATTTTCCACCAACAAACAATTTCTTTTTTAAAATTGGAGTAAATTTTGCTTTCGCCCAGTTTTTATTTTCTCGTGCCATATAAATATTGTAGCATGAGAATTTTTACTTTTAAGCTTTTCATATTCATATCTTCTGATAGAGTGGCGGGGGAAGTACTTTGGTATCCGTATTTCATCGTAAGGAGGCGATATGCAGTTTGTTCGAACCCCGAACCCGAATGTTGTGCTTATTGCTGTAACGGGTGGTCCGTGTGGAGGAAAAACCACTTTTATGGCAAGAGCAAAGAGATATCTTGAGACACACGGATTTCGAGTGGCAATTCTTTCTGAAGTTGCAACAGAGTTTATTCTTGCGGGTGTGCCGCCATGGGCAACATGGAAAGATCCACTCGATTTTCAAGAATTCCTTCTGACATACAGTATTGTTCGTGAGAACCTGTATGCAGAAATGCTTTTGGAAATCGCAGATGGGAAACCACTTGTCCTGCTCTGTGATCGGGGAACAAAGGATTTCGGTGCTTACGTCAATCGAGAAGACTATCTGAAAGTACTTGAATCACTTGGTCTAAACGATCAGATGCTTCGAGAACGATATCGAGCAGTTCTGCATCTTGTTACGGCAGCAAATGGTGCCGAACAATTTTTCACACTCGCAAACAACGAAGCTCGAACAGAAAGTCTTGAACTTGCGCGCTCACTCGATGAGCGTACACTCTCAGCTTGGCATGGTCACCCACATCACATTGTGATCGACAATCGGACCAGTTTTGATGAGAAGATTGCTCGGGCACTCAAATCTTTTGCTAGGATACTTGGTATGCCTGAACCACTCGAGAAAGAACGGAAGTTTCTTGTCACAAACTTCGATCCAAGTTTGATACCGGCAAAAAGTGTGAGGGTTGCGATCGAACAAACATATCTGGTGAGTTCTTCACCAGATATAGAACGTCGCGTGAGAAAGTGGACCGTCGATAATGCGACTAGTTACTTCTACACGGAAAAGAAACCAACTGGCGAAGCGGGAGTGCGTGTTGAAAACGAGAGTCAGATTACGCTTCGTGAGTACGAAAAGCTTCTTCATGAAATAGATCCTGAAACGCAGACTCTCTTCAAGGACCGTTATTGCTTTGGTGAACATGGGCACAACTTCGAACTCGATGTGTATCCGGATATTCCGCATGTCACAATTGAGGTTGAAGTCGATGACATGGCGATCGAAGTGACTCCTCCCACTGGATTTGAGTGGGTTGAGATTACGGGTGATAAGAAGTACAGCAACAAGGAGTTTGCACGAATACAGAAGTAGAACATTTTACCACCCAGATGAAAATCTGGGTGGTTTTATTTGTGTGGGGAAAAATGATAATGGAATCTTGATATATAGAAACAGTTAATTTTGTGTACTCATAAAACATCGCTATGGCCAGCATAAAAGCAAAA
>CAZYGU010000004.1:0-2704 GCA_964646785.1 uncultured Candidatus Saccharibacteria bacterium
CTTCAGGAAGAATCTTTGAGATAACTCCCTTGTTTCCGTGTCGTCCAGCAAGTTTATCTCCCACTGATACAGTTCGAAGTTGTGCAACTTCAATGTGAATTCTTTTAATAATTCCACTTTCAAGTTTATCTCCTTTTTCTCGTGAAAATACCTGTACTGAAACAATACGTCCACGCTTTCCTCCTTCCATTCTCTTTGATGTATCTTTTACATCACGAGCTTTTTCACCGAAGAGTGATCGTAGGAGTCTTTCTTCTGGTGTAAGTTGTGTTTCTCCTTTTGGAGTAATTTTCCCAACAAGAATGTCACCTGATCGTACCTCAGCACCAACTCGAACGATACCATCCTCTGCAAGATTGCGAAGTTTACTTTCTCCCACATTTGGAATATCGCAGGTAGTTACTTCTGGTCCAAGTTTTGTATCACGAACGTTTACAACAAACTCTTCAAGATGAATAGAGGTAAACTTACTTTCTTTTACTAATCGCTCAGAAAGAATGATCGCATCTTCGTAGTTCGAACCTGACCAACTCATGAATGCAATAAGAATGTTTTGTCCGATTGCCATCTGACCGTGTTCTGAAGTTGATGTATCAGCAAGCACTTCGTTTCTCTTTACTTTTTGTCCAAGCTCAACAGATGGTCTCTGGTGAAACACAGTAAAGCTATTTGTACGTGAGAAGTTTACAAGCTTATAATCTCTCTCTTTACCAGTTTTTTCGCTCTTTACAGTAATTTTCTTTCCATCAACATGAGTAACTGTACCTGCCTCTTCTGCATAAATAAGTCTTCCAATATCTTTAACAGCATCCTCTTCAATACCAGTAGCAACAAGTGGTGCTTCTGGAACAATACAAGGAGTTCCTTGTCGTTGCATGTTTGATCCCATCAGTGCTCGGTTCGCGTCGTCGTGATTAAGAAATGGAATCATAGATGTCGCAACTGAAAAAGCTTGGTTTGACGCAACATCGATATAACTCACCTGTGCTTTCTCGATTGAACTTGGCTTACCTTGGTATCTCACCTCGACTTCATCGACAGAAATCATTCCGTTATCATCGTAAGGAGTTGCTGCGTGTGCAATATAAAACTTTTCTTCCTCAAGTGCGTTCAGGTACTCAATCTCGCCTGTTACTTTACCGTTCTTTACTTTTCCGTATGGAGTTTCAATCATGCCGAAATCATTCACTCGTGCGTATGTAGCAAGACGAAGAATAAGACCGATGTTTGGACCTTCAGGAGTTTGAATTGGACACAATCTTCCGTAGTGAGATGGGTGCACGTCTCGAACTTCAAATCCCGCTCGAGTTCGTGAAAGTCCACCAGGACCAAGCGCAGAGAGAGTTCTCAAGTGCTCAAGCTCTTGAAGAACATTTTCTTGTGCCATGAACTGTGACAACTGGTTTGTTGTAAAAAATTCTTTGATACGTGCCTGAAGTGGTTTCGGACTGATGAATTGAACCGGTAGTGTTACATCTGTATCAACAGTAGACATTCGATTCTGAATGTTTCTTTTGATTTGTGACATACCGACACGAATCTTTTGCTGGAACATCTCACCAACATATCGAACACGTCGACTTCCAAGATGATCAATATCATCTTCCTTTGATCCAGGAGTAATATTGAGATGCACTACATGAGAAACAATAGTGAAAAGATCATCAAGAGAAATGGTTCTTCGCTCAATATCTTTATCGGCCATACTTTTCTCAAATCTACTATTGAAACGAAATCGTCCAACCATTGAAAGATCGTAACGCTCTGGTCCAAAAATTGACTCAAAGAATTCTTTTGCATTTTCTGCAGTCGCTAGATCACCATCACGAAGTCTCTTATGAATTTCAATAAAAGCTTCTTCTTGTGTCTTTGCGTGATCCTTTGCAAGAGTTTTTTCAATTGGCATTTGTGCACCAGGAACCTTTTCAAAAAGAGCAATAATATCTTTATCTGTCTTTGCACCAAATGCTCGAAGAAGCGTAGTTACTGGGAACTTACGCTTTTTATCGATACGAACATGCATGATTCCATCAAGATCAGTTTCTACCTCAATCCATGCTCCTCGAGTAGGAATAATCTTTGCACCGAATACTGTTCGTCCACGAATTTCCTGAGAAGTAAAAAATACTCCTGGTGAACGTGCGAGTTGCGGAACGACGACACGCTCAATACCACTGATCACGAATGTGCCGTGTGGTGTCATGAGAGGAAAGTCTGCCATGAAGATTTCCTGCTCTTTTGTAGATTTGACGATATGGTTCGTCAAACGTACTTTCACTTTAAGAGGAGCTTCATATGAAAGTTTATTGTCCTTTGCATAGTACTCATCGTACTTTGGTTCTGCGAGTTCGAAACCAACAAAGTCGAGGGTGAATTTCTTTTCAGAAAAGTCTTTGATTGAAGAAAATTCTTGGAATACTTCTTTGAGTCCAGTCTTAATCAACCAATCAAATGATTCCATCTGTGATGTAACCAGATTTGGAATATCTGTAAGCGGTTTCTTAAATTTACTAAAATACTTTTTCTCCTTCTTCAAAGTTTTTGTAGCCATAATTGTAGACAATGAAAACCCCTCCCTCTTTTAGGGGTTGTTAATAAAAAACCTATTATTAAATTAGTAAGAGTATAGACAAGAGATACGAAACGAATTAAAACCGCAACTTTTTACTTCGTTTTCAGCCAGAACTCAATCTTGTTGAAGTGC
>CAZYGU010000004.1:2804-15957 GCA_964646785.1 uncultured Candidatus Saccharibacteria bacterium
GAAACCCTACTTTCTTCTAATGAATCAAAATTTCCCAGAACTCCTTTCACTTGTCGCGCCATACTATCAATCATAAGCATTGCTGGTAACTCCCCTCCGGTAAGTACAAATGGGCCGATAGAAATATCATCCATTTTGAAAACTTTTTTAATACGAGCATCTATCCCCTCGTATCTTCCAGAAACAATGATGACATTCTTATACACCTTTGCTGTTTTCTGTGCATATTCATTAGTAAACTGCTTTCCACCAGGACTAAGGAAAATAATTTTCACTTTTTTGCTTTTCCCTTTTGCTTTTGCAATAGCTTTAATAACAGGAAGTGCTTGAATGACCATTCCAGGACCACCACCAAATGGAGGTCTATCTACTCTCGCATGTTTATCTTCAGTAAAATCCCTTGGATTATAAAACTTTATCTTGATCTTTTTATCTTCAATGGCACGTTTAATGATCGATTCACCAATATAGGAATCAAATGCACCCGGAAACAGTGTGATTACATGAAAATTCATATGAAATCTTATACGTGCTAGCTTATAGGTTTTAGCTTTAGAATTCAAATACAAAATATTTGTTTTTATAATCTCAATATGTTTTGATTACAAAAGAAGTTCTTCAATCATCCAACCGGGGGGATTTGCACGTGAGAAATAAAGCAAGTTTTTTCAGAACGATGAGCATTGGTGTGCTAACGTGCATAGTGTTCATATGTATCGCACTTGCAATTTCTGACATCATCATGATACCAGGCACACGGTTTGCTCGCACTTCAGCACAAATAATGATTATCTGGATTGTGCTGCAGTATGCAGGCTACTATCTGTGGGACATCATCGAGTGGAACACAAGAAACATTCCATTTCTTCTTAAGAAATTTTCTCAATTTTGGGATGAGAAATTTACCGGAGAAAGCTCAAAGGATATGACAACGAGTGACCTCCACTATTAACAAAAAAACACCACGAACTTAGTAAGTTCGTGGTGTTTTCTCTTTCACAATTACAAATTTAAATCTTCAACCGCTTGATCAAAATCTTTCATCTGAGAACCAATACTCATACTACCCCCACTTGACCCTTTTCCACCTTCAGGCTCATTAATTTTCAAATTTACTCGTGCATTGTTTTTCATTCCAACCACTCGTAGAAGGGTACGAATTGCTTTGGCAGTATTTCCCGATCTTCCAATGATTTTACCCATATCTGCACCATTCACATCAAGCGTGATAAGGACACCCATTTCATCGACGGTGCGATTAATCTTCACATCATCTGGGTTATCAACTAATGACTTAACTACATGTTCTAAAAAAGCTACATCTCGTTCCATAGTATCGTGATTATTCTTTTAATCCGGCGATCAGTGACTGAGGAACATTATACCAATTTTTGAAGCAGACATCAAACAAAACCATGGGTATTACCCATGGTTTTGTTGTCATTATACTTGTGGAGTTTCCTCTGGCGCAGCTTCTGGTTCAGGTGCTGCCTCTGTCTCAACACTGGTTTCAACTGGAGCTTTTGCTGCCTCCTCAGCTGCAAGTGCTTCAGCTTCTGCTTGAGCTTTCGCTGCGAGAGCTTCTGCTTGAGCGGCTTCTGCTTCAGCACGCTTAGCTTGTGCCTCTGCCTCCGCTTTCTCTAAGGCGGCCTTTTCTTCAGCAAGCTTTGCTTCGGTTTTGTAAGGAGCTTTTCGAGGAAGAACATTAACCTTTTTTCCTTCAATAACTTTATGTGAGATAAGGAGGTTCTTAAGAGTATCAGAGAGCTGTGCTCCTTTTCCTACCCACTCTTTAATCCGTTCTCCCTGGAACATTTCAGTTTTCTTTCGTGGATCATATGAACCAAGTACTTCATGAAACTTTCCGCTCTTGGTACTGTTTTTTGAGTCAGTCAAAACAACACGAAATGTTGGCTCGTGCTTGCGACCTACTCGTTGTAATCGAATTTTTAACATGAACGCTATAGTAACAGAAGCAATAGCAGTGGTCAACTGAAAGTGCCAAATAGTCTATTTTCTGCTATATTAGGTGAAATTGACCAATGAGTAGCGAACAAACGTACACAGGTACAGTAACCGTAAGCGGACGAGGAGTCGGCTATTTTACTGTTGAAGGATTTGATGACGATATCGAGATTCAGACCCCTCTTCTTAAAACAGCTCTCAACAACGACGAAGTCGAGATCAAAATATTACCTGCACAAGAAGGAGTTCGTAGACAAGGTGAAGTTGTCACGCTCATAAAACGTGCAAAAACTCGTTTTGTAGGAACCTTAAATCAAACAAAAGATTTCTTTTTCTTAAAACCAGACGATCGTCGTATGTATCGCGATATTTTTGTACATGTTTCAAACTCAAAAGGCGCTAAAGATGGAGAAAAAGTGTTAGTTGAAATAACCGGATGGAAAGACCCGATGAAAAGTCCTGAAGGTACTGTGCTTCGTATCCTCGGAAGAAAAGGGGTTCATGAGGTTGAAATGGAAGCAATTATTCTCGAACGAGGATTTGAGGATACATTTCCAAAAGAAGTTGAAGAGGATGCAGAGCGCATCGCAAAAGAAAAACAAGCTGATTGGCAGAACGAAATTGCACGTCGAAAAGATTTTCGTGGCACTCTAACATTTACCATCGATCCTGCTGATGCAAAAGACTTTGATGACGCATTATCATTCAAAAAACTTCCAGATGGAAAGTACGAAATTGGTGTTCATATTGCAGATGTATCGCACTACGTTGAACCAGGAACAATTCTTGATCGAGAAGCAATTAAAAGAGGAACCTCTGTATACCTTGTTGACCGAACAATTCCTATGCTTCCCGAGATTCTCTCAAACGGGTTATGCAGTTTAAACCCGGATGTCGAGCGATTCACCTTTTCTGCTGTATTCATTATGGACGATCAAGGAACTGTATTTGAAAAATGGTTTGGTAGAACCGTCATTCATTCTGACAAGAGATTTTCATATGAAGAAGCACAGGCTGTACTTGATGCAAAACAAGGACTCTATTTTGATGAGCTTAATATCATGAATAACATTGCAAAAAAACTTCAAGTAGAGAAGTTTAAAAATGGTGCAATTGAATTTGAAACAGAAGAAGTAAAATTTGAACTCGACAGCGAAGGACGACCTATTCGTGTATATAAAAAAATTCGTCAGGACACGAACAAAATGATCGAGGAATACATGTTGCTTGCCAACCGAGAAGTGGCCGAATATATGTTCACAAATATTGAAAAAACAAAATCAAAAGGTGCGTTTGTGTACCGTATTCATGATGAACCAAACAAAGAGAAAATCATGAATCTAAATATTTTCGTAAAAGCATTAGGCTATGATCTTGATGCTGAGGACGGTGAAGTGACCGCATCAGATCTCAATAACCTCATGAAACAGGTTGATGGAAAACCAGAAGAGGCACTCATAAAAACAGCAGCAATTCGATCAATGGCAAAAGCAGTATATTCAACACGAAATATTGGGCATTTCGGTCTTGGATTTGAATATTATACCCACTTCACTTCCCCAATCAGAAGATACCCAGATATCATGGTTCATCGATTTGTATCTCGTTTTCTTGAACAGGGACCTATCGAGCAAAATGAAATGGTAAAGTATGAAAATATGGCTGCTGATGCTTCGCAAAAAGAAATTTCTGCCGCTGAAGCTGAACGAGCGTCAATCAAGTATAAGCAAGTAGAATTTATGCTTGGAAAAATAGGACAAGAGTTTGACGCTACTGTTTCTGGTGTGTCTGAATGGGGTATTTATGTTGAAGAAGTAGAAACAAAAGCCGAAGGAATGGTGCGTCTCAAAAACATGACAGACGATCTTTATATTCTTGATGAAAAAAACTACGCAATCGTCGGTTCTACAAATAAAAAGAAATTCACTTTAGGTGATAGTGTCCGAGTAAAACTTATTGACGCAAATCTTGATAAAAAAATTCTTGATTTTGCTTTTGCATAAATCATTGCGAAAACAGTATACATTTGTACAATAACAGAAGATAGGAATAATCCTCGTTCTTCACCCACTCCCCCTCCTACTTGAGGTAGCTTAGTTTATGATAATCGCTGTTGTCTACGTAAAAGGTGACACGGACCATGGTGCACTACGTAAGGCTTGTGTCGAGATCGACGACAAGAAGGAGCGTGAACTCGGAATTCTCACTACATGGAGAAAGAAAAGTTGGCGAAAGGCACAGAGATGGGGTTTTAGTTCCCCACTTTTTGGAAATGAGCAGTGGATCGATGTTGGAGCTACCCATGACACTGGACATGGTGTCATCGGAGTATTCGATACAACAATTCCTAGTCACCGTGACGAGATCAACAGGCTCATGGAGAGTGAGGCTGTACCAGCATAATAAAAAGGGCGTCTGATGTATACATTAGACGCCCTTTTATAATATGAAATATTACTTCGCCACAGCAACAGCTTCTTCAAATTGAATTGAGAGAAGTTTTGAAATTCCACCCATCCCCATTGTTACTCCGTAAATAACTCCAGCTCGAGACATTGTTTCTCGATTATGGGTGATCAAAATTAACTGTGAATACTTCGCTAAGTTTTCAATCATATCTCCATATTTTTTTGAGTTTGCTTCATCAAGCGCAGCATCTGTTTCATCAAGAATAATAAATGGAGGTGGATTAACTTGTGAAATTGCAAACAAAAGAGCAATCGAAGTAAGAGCTCTTTCGCCACCAGAAAGCATCACAAGACCTTTAATTTTTTTCCTTGGAAGTGACACTTCAATATCAATACCTTCCTCTTCTTGTACTTCCTCAAAATCATCGCTTACCTCTTCGAGCCCCTCAATAGCTGCATCTTTTTTCGCTCGCTTCTTCTCTTTTACTACCATAAGTTTTGCAGCTCCACCGCCAAACATAAGTGCAAAGAAATCACCAAACTGGCTATTAATTTTCTGAATTCCTTCTTTAAATTCGATATCGAGTTTTTCGCCTAGTTCAACAATAAGTTGTTTCAATGATTCTGCAGACTTCTCCAAATCAAGGAGTTCTCGTTCAAGAAACGCATCACGCTCAGATGTTTCTTGAAATTCCTTAAGCGTCTCACCACTTCCAGAAAGCCCAGCTTCTTCTAAACGAATTTTTATTTTTTCTATTACTCTTCTTCTTTCTTCCTGCTTACTTCGAGCATCCTCATGTGATTCAGGATTAGAAGAATCATTTTGTATATCAACTTGTTTAAAATCAAGAACTTCTCGTCCAACTAACATGGCGCATTCTTCAAGTTCTCTTCTAAAATCAACTTCCAGCACCCGTAAACTATCTTCTCGAGATTGTAATAGCGCGAGATTTCCAGAAACTTCATTTTGCTCTGACATAATACGAAAGAGAGATTTTTCCGCATCTCTACTAGAATCTTTTTCTTTTTCTATATCTTTTTGAAGATCTTGGTATTCCTGATTAAGCTCTTGTTCACGAGCTCTTATCTCACTAAGATTCCTTTCAATGCTCGTTTTCTTATCTGAAAGAGTCTGAAGCATCGACTCTGATTCACGAATAATTGAATCATCCGTTTGCTCTTTCTTACTTCCAATGAATCCTGAGAGTAATTGTTTGATTTCCTGCACAAGCGAACGAACTAAAGAAACATCCTGTGTCTGCTCAGCTTCATCAAGCTTGCTATAAATATTTCCAAAAAATCCCTCTACATCACGAAGTGGAATTGTTCTGAGTTCATTTGATGCAAGTATCTCCTTCTGTTTCGCAATGATTCGCATTTCAGAAGCAATTTCACCTTCAAGTTTTCCAATTTCTTGTAGTAATGTATCTTTTTCTGTGCGTACATCATGAATATTACCCTCAAGTGAAATCACCTTTTCACTTTTTGCATCTTTCCCTTTTGAATCCTCAAGAATTCTTCTCGCTTCACTCATTTCATTCTCAAGTCGCGTCTTCGTAGCGAGAAGTGGTTCACGCTCGGACAAAATAGCGTGCTTTGTTTCAGAAATGTAGAGATCTTCACGTTTTAAATATTCTTTTGCAAGATTTTTCAATTCATCTTTCAAATTTGCCGCCTTTTCGATTTTTTCAACTTGCTTTCGAAGAAAACGAAGATGCGGAGCAATCTCCTTCCGAAGGTTTTCAACCGATTGAATATTCTCAGTTGTTTTTTCAAGCTTCCTCTCACTTTCAACTCGTTTATATTGGTAGATTTTAAGACCGAGTGCATCCTCAAGCATAGCTTTTCTTTCTCGTGGAGTGCTATTGAGAATTCTATCTGCTTCACCTTGAGAAATAATATGATGCCCCGAAGCACCAATATGAGCGGTAGCAAGAAGCTCAATAATATCTTTCAACCGAACAGCTGAACCGTTAATAAAATATTCATTAATTCCATCACGATGAACAACTCGTTCAATTGATACTTCAGGAAAATCAATTGCGAAAAACTTTCGTGAGTTATCAAACACAACTTTTACAGACGCCCTATTTGCACGAGTACCAGAGTCACTCCCGTTATAAATAAGATCCTCTCCCTTTTTACCTCGGAGTGATTTGATAGATTGTTCACCGAGCACAAAACGGAAAGCTTCAGCAACATTCGATTTTCCACTTCCATTTGGTCCAACAATAGAAGAAATTGGCGTATTGAATTCAAGTACGCTCTTCTTTGCAAAGGATTTAAATCCCGAAATTTCGATACTTTTTAGATACATACAAGAAGATTATACCACCCTAGCCCCATGTCTAAAAACATATTTGACTAAGCATACAATCAATATGATGATTATATAAGAATGCTCCCTACCCACCTTCATCGGAGGCGAGTTATGGAAAGCATCACGAGTTCCTCAGTACCCACAAAGGAGTACGCAATACGGCACGGTGACGAGATTTATGAGTTCACCGGGGATATTAATTCCCAGGACGTGGAATTCTGGACAGATCTCGTTTCAGCTCGATCGAATTCTCATGTGTTTTTCTTACTCGAAGAACGACATAACGGTCTTCGATACCTCATCATCGCATTTGGAAATATTCCAGCTGCTATTGATGCGGTAAAAGAACTTTCACCAATGTTGCAGATGTTTCGTTTCAGAGCAAGGATGCAAGAAATTTTCGCGCCGGAGTATACCCGTGAGTACATTCAGTAACTAACATGGCCACTTCACAGTGGCCATGTTTTTATTGCACATTCAGATTCAATTACTATCACTTATTCCCAACCTTTTATTTTGAGACCATTTTGAGCAGCCATCTGTTCTGCATCTTGTTTTGAATTTCCTTCTCCTTGCGCAATGAGCTCATTCTTGAGATACACCCCGACTGTAAAATGTTTATCGTGATCTGGACCAACCTCTTTAATACTTTTATATGAAGGTGTAATACCTGCATGTTCCTGTGCTTTCTCTTGAAAAAGACTTTTTGAATCAATCCAACTTCCTTTTTCAATAACTGCATCGAGAAGTGGGCAAATAAATGTATTAATAAACTTTCGCGCTGATTCGTATTTCTGATCCAGATAAATTGCCCCTATAATTGCTTCCATAGTGTTTGCCAAAATATACTGTCGAGCGCGACCAGTGTCCTTTGCCTCTCCACGAGAAAGCAACAAGAGATCATTAATTTCTAGTTGTACTCCTACTGTATAAAGTGTATTAGCATTTACGAGAGCAGAACGAAGTGATGTAAGTTCTCCCTCATGTTTTTCTGGATATTTATTATAGAGATAATCAGTAATCACGAGTTCAAGTACTGCGTCACCAAGAAACTCCAACCGTTCATTGTGTCCAACATGAAAATCCTTATTCTCATTCAAATACGAACGATGAACGAATGCTTGTTTCAGTAAATTCTTGTTCTCAAAGGTAACACCAATATGCTCCTCGAATTGAGCTAAATCTGTCATGAAATTATCGTAAATTATTGTTTTGTATATGTTGCAAGTAAACTCACCCCTTTTGTCACCAACGGCAACACATCATCATAGAAATTAAGATCTGCGATCTGCTCGAGTGTGAACCAACGTACATCATCGAGCCCACCTCCACCAGGAATTTTTAATTCCTGAAACGGAGCTTCCGCCAAATAATAGGTTACTCGCTTCTTTATTTTTCCTTTTTCAGGATCATAAGCAATATACTCGTTATCACCAATTTTTTCTTTCAAGGTGATTGGGACTGTCATTTCATCAAGAATAACTCTCGCAATACCCTTTTCAATATCTTCTCCTTCTTCAAGGTGCCCTTTTGATAGAGTCCAATGACCAAACACGTCATGAACAAGAGCAAGATATATTTCACCTTCATACTGCGAATACACAACTGCTCCTCCAAGTTGCGAGACAGAAAGCTGGTCATCAGGAATATCCTTGATCATCTTCTTCTTTTTGGAAACATCGTTCTTTCCAGGCTCACCCATTTCCTTGTACACAGCTCCAAGAACACCATTTACAAATTTACTTGATGTCTCGCCACCAAATGACTTCGCAAGTTCAATTGCCTCATTAATAGCAACCTTAGGAGGAACCTCCCCAGCATCAGAAAAAAGAAGTTCAGCAAGACCGAGTCGAAGAATATTTCTATCAATCATAGAAATTTTTTCGATTGGCCAGTCAGGAGCAGCTTTTACGATAATCGCATCAAGATCTTTCTGTTTTGAGATGACGGTATCAAGAAGATTCTCTGTAAATGAATTATCAGTTACACCAGGTGCAAATTCACGTTGATTTCTTTTGAGCACATCAAATATCTCCTCACGAGATCGATGTGAGAAGTCCCACTCAAAGAGTGTCTGCATTACTACTGATCTTGCAAGGTGCCGGTTTGCCATAAGGCGTTAAAAGGAAACGTTAGCGATGAATTATTTTTTAGAATCAGAACTCTTTGCCTTCTTCTTTGCCGCCTTCTTTGAAGCTTTGCCAATAACATCTACAACATCACGTCCACGATATTTTCCAGTTTTTGGATTCATCCTGTGACGAAGATGTGGTGTCCCGCTTTCATCCTTTGAAACTCGGACATTTTTAACTTTATGATGAGATCGTCGGTTTCCCGTATGCGATCTCGTGTGTCTCATTCTTACTACCATAGTTTTATGAGTATAGCGCAAAGAGTAAAAAAGACAAGCATATTATTAATACAAAAAGAAACCGCCACTTTCGTGGCGGTCCAAGCTTCCTCAAAACAAAAGGTATGGGCGTACAACATCCATATGATTCTGTGCCCACCAAACCCCAAGACCAAGCACACCAGAGACAAGGAGTCCTCTGACAGCAAACCCTATCGCGCTCTCTTTGGGTATCTCAAACAGCTTTTCAATGAGATAGAGAAAAATAATGTTCATCCGCGTAACAAAGCCTGCTACTTTCTGAAGTCCAGTAAGTTACTAATAACTTACTACCACTTGAAGTGTTTCTGTAACCACGTCCCTCTATGTGAAATATGAAGAACCAGCATCCTGGTGTATGGATTACAGTAAACATACATGCATATCAACGGCGGTCAATAAATATTTCTTAAAAACGTCTTTCGATGAATCTTGGATATGCCAGATTTTTTAATTGCCATTCGATGTATAAAAGTTCCGTATCCCTTATGAACATCAAAAGCATATTCTGGATATTTCATTGCTAATTTCACCATATATCTATCACGAGTAACTTTTGCTACAATCGAAGCAAGTGAAATAACGGAAATCTTCTCATCGCCTTTTATAATCGTTCTTTGATGTAAAAATTCTTTAGGTGCATGCAGTGACCCATCAAGGAGAACAAGAGTCTGTTTTGGGTTTATACCAAGTTTTCGTACACAACGACTCATTCCAAGATTTATCGCAAACACAATTCCTTTTTTATCAATTATTGAACTTGAAACAAGTGACACTGCATATTGTAACTTCCCTTCTCTATTCCACTCTTGTATTTTTTGAAACCACTCTTCTCTTCTTTTTTCTGAAAGTTTCTTTGAATCTGTAAGTCCTTCAAACAAAAGCTTTGTTTTGATTGGAATTGACACCACACCAACAGAAACAGGACCAGCTAGTGGTCCTCTCCCTGCTTCATCTACCCCAACTATCCATTTCATATTTACTGTAACTTCTCGTAACAATAATAGACACCAGTATCGAGTTGACCTGCATAATACCCATTACAATCTGCAGAAAGAATTGGTTTTTCTTGCCACCAAACAATAAAGGCTCCGGTGTATCCAGAAATAACAGATGGTGCACTTGGGGTATACACATATGAATCAAACCGATACTCACCTGATTTAGAAAATGGTGGAGTTGGGTATGTACCACCAGGAAGAAATGGAGAAAGAGTAGCATTAAGTGCTGAGTTTGCTGCCGCGCCAGTTGTACCATTACGAAAACAAGTACCTGCTGTTTTTAGGCAGTACCAAGTGCTTGCACTGCCAGGGTATTTTTGATTTGGATCGGCTTGTGCAGCACGTGCCAGTACAAGCTTCAAAATTTGTGTGTCAGATTTTACTTGTGCATCTCTCCCAAAAGAACGAGATCTTACAGCGCTCGCAACAACAATAGCACTCAGTACCCCAATGATGGCAATAACAATAACTAATTCAATAATAGTAAATCCCCTCTTAGTAAGACGTGTATACATCCTCTTATCATACATGAAAAAGCAATTGATAGGAGTGGATTTCAGACCTTTGAAAGGGCGTAGTATAATGCCTGCATGAAACAGTTTTCTCACCTACACACTCATTCGCACTATAGTCTCCTCAATGCGCTTCCTAAAATTCCTGACCTTATTAAAAGAGCTAAGAAGGAAAAAATGCCTGCAGTTGCACTTACAGACAATTGCAATCTCTACGGTGCGGTTGAGTTTTATAAGGAATGCGAAAAGGCCGAGATAAAACCAATTCTTGGCATTGATGCGTATATCGCCTTGCGTGGAAGGAAAGATAAACAAGCGGGAATTGATAATATTCGGTACCGTCTTGTTCTTTTAGCAAAAAATGAAAAAGGGTACAAAAATCTCATTGAACTTGTTACCCTTGCGCACCTCGAAGGTTTTTATTACAAACCACGTATTGATAAAGAAATCCTAGAACAATACAAAGAAGGTCTTATTTGTATTATGCCCTCATTTTCAGGAGAACTCGTAAAAACACTCTCTGGAGCTGAACCAAGTAAAGCAAAGGAGTGTTCGGACTGGTATAAAAATATATTTGGTGAAGATTTTTTTATTGAAATAACAAAACATGAAGAAATAGATGGTCATAACGAGCGAATGAAACTTCTTGTTGATTTTGCTAAGAATGAACGTATTCCGATTGTTGCCGCACACGATGTCTACTATCTTGATCCTGAAGACAAAAAAGCTCGAGACACACTTATTTCAATCCAAAACCAAGGTGAACGTGATCGAGGAAGTTTTGAAAACGAAGAGGATTTTTCGTTTATCACAAAAGCAAAAGCAAATGAACTCTTCAAAGAAATTCCTGAGGCGCTTGATAATGTACAAACAATTATTGATCGAATCGATCTCAAACTTTCATTCGGAAGTTGGGTGTTTCCTGATCTCAAAGTTGAGAGTGGCCGCTCCTATGATGACGAACTACGACATGTCGTATACGAAGGACTAACAAGTCGTGAAGTCGAACTTACTCAAGTGGTAAAAGATCGCATTGAATATGAACTTGGTATTATTGCAAAAAAGGGATACTCACCCTATTTCCTTGTTGTACAAGATCTTTTGAAATATGCACACGAAAATGGAATTCTTACAAACATCCGAGGATCAGTCGCAGGTTCAATGGTGACATACCTTTCTCATATTACAAATGTAAATCCACTCGACTATAAACTTCCATTTGAACGTTTCTTGAACCCTGAAAGACCATCTGCTCCCGATATTGATATGGACTTTGCCGATAATCGCCGTGATGAAATTATCGACTACGCTCGAAGAAAATATGGATCTGACAAAGTTGCACAAATTGGTACATTCGGAACCATGATGGCACGTGGTGCTGTACGCGATGTTGCTCGAGCACTTGGTTTTCCTTATGCAACAGGCGACAAAATTTCAAAACTCATTCCACTCGGTGCACAAGGGTTTCCTATGACAATTGACCGAGCAATGAAGCTTGTTCCTGAACTCAAAACCATGTACGAAACAGAAAAAGATGTACAAGAAATCATCGACATGGCAAAAAAAATTGAAGGGTGTGCACGTCACATCTCTGTGCATGCTGCAGGTGTCGTAATCTCCCCTACCAAACTTACAGATTTTGTTCCACTTCAATTTGATACAAAAGGAGAAGATAAAATTATTACCCAATATGACATGCATGCAGTAGAAGATGCAGGACTACTTAAATTCGACTTTTTAGGACTTAAGAACTTGGCAATTATTGCGGATACCATCCACCGCATCGAAGCGATCGAGGGACACACAATTGATATTGAACAAATTCCTCTTGATGATCCAAAAACATTCGCCCTCCTTTCAAAAGGTGATACCGAGGGTCTATTCCAACTAAATGGTGATGGAATGACAAAGTTTCTTATTGATCTCAAACCATCCTCTATACACGATATTAATGCGATGGTGGCACTCTACCGTCCAGGACCGATGGAATCGATTCCTCAATATATTGAAAGAAAACAAGATCCTTCAAAACTAACGTATCTTGATCCACGCATGAAAGATATCTTAGATCAATCGTACGGAGTGATCACCTATCAAGACGACGTTATGCTTATCGCGATACACCTCGCGGGATATTCTTGGCTTGAAGCTGATAAACTTCGAAAAGCAATGGGAAAGAAAATTCCTGAAGTTATGCAAGCTGAAAAAGGAAAACTCATCGAAGGTCTCATTAAAAATGGGATGACGAAAGCAAAAGCAGATAACCTTTGGCTACTCATCGAACCATTCGCGGCATACGGATTTAACAAAGCCCATGCGGCAAGTTACGGAAGAGTGGCATATCAAACTGCATACCTCAAGGCAAACTACCCAGCAATTTATATGTCCGCAGTACTCACTGCTGATTCAGGAAACGTAGACAAGATCGGTGAGTTCATCACTGAATGTAAACGTATGGAAATTCCCGTGCTTCCTCCAAATGTAAACGAAAGTTTTCAAGGATTTTCTGTTGTGCGTGAGCACGGTGTTCCTGACAAAATTCGTTTTGGACTTACAAC
>CAZYGU010000004.1:16057-41809 GCA_964646785.1 uncultured Candidatus Saccharibacteria bacterium
GACTCACTCTTCGGTCTCATGGCTGACAACTCAACAGTTCCAACACTTACTCTTGTTGGAGATAGCACTGCGACAATGGAAGAAACACTTGGATGGGAGAAAGAACTCTTAGGTCTCTATATTTCTGGTCATCCACTAGAAAAATTTCGAGAAAAACTTAGTAGCACTGGCGTATCTATTGCGCGCATAATGGAAAATCCTCGCGAGGGTGCAAGTGTTGCCGTAGGAGGTCTTGTGGAAGAAATTCGCGAAGTAATCACCAAAGGAAATGAACCGATGATTTTCATGCGGCTCGCAGATCTTACAGGAACGATTGAAACAGTAGTATTTCCCAAGACATACGCGCAATATAAAGAAATATTAAAACCTGAATCAGTCATTGCAGTCTTTGCAAAAATCTCGAAGCGAAACGGTGAAGTGAGTCTTATTATAGAGAAAGTGAAAGTCTTGTAACAAATATTGCTTTTTTTGTTATTTATGATATAATTTTATTTAGAAGTAAGTGATCCTCAGAAAAAGGAGCAGTGATGAAGAAGTGCTACATCATGCGAGGCCTGCCCTACAGCGGTAAGTCCAAGCGTGCACGCGAGCTCGCGGGTGAAACGGGACGAGTCCACTCAACCAATGACTACTTCATGGTTGACGGTGTTTACAGGTACAGCCCTTTCCAGGTTCGCGAACTTCACCAGCTCAACCTTGAAGCCTTCAAGAAGAGTCTCGAAGAAGGAATTCCTGTTGTGGTGCTCGATAACTGCAACGTAAGAATCTGGGAGTTCCAGCTCGGAATCGAGATGGCGGAAAGTTTTGGCTACGAAATCGAAATTGTGACCATGCCTCACTACCCTGCCATCAAGGCATTTCGTGAAGTGAATTGGCGAAACATCCAGCATGAATCGTTTATGCGAATGTATGAGAAGTTCGAGAACTTCACATTTCACACTCCCGTTCCCTCTTAAAACAGCACACCCGCCCGACGACTAACACTCGTCGGGTTTGTTTTTTGAAAAAAGAACAGGGAGTGGTAGTATTGGTCTATGTCTAATCAACCAGAATCGAACGATCATAAAAAGCTTGGAAAAGAGCTCGAATTATTCGCTTTTTCAGAAACTGTAGGAAAAGGTTTACCACTCTTTCTCCCAAAAGGAGCTGCTGTACGTCGAGAACTTGAACGCTTCATTGTTGATGAGGAAATCCGTCGTGGATATCTTCATGTGATAACACCAGATATTGCAAAACTTGGTCTTTATGAAAAATCTGGACATTATCCGTACTACAAGGATTCAATGTACGCACCAATACAAATTGACGACGAGCAGTTCATGCTTCGTCCTATGACGTGCCCGCACCACTTTGAAGTCTACCTCTCAAAACCACATAGTTATCGAGAGCTTCCGATGCGTATCGCAGAAATTGCAAAACTCTATCGATACGAACAATCTGGAGAACTCATGGGTCTTCAGCGAGTAAGATCTTTTTGTCTTTCAGATGCACATATCATTTGTGCATCTGAAGAGCAAGCTGTTTCAGAAGTTGGTGAAGCACTCGACCTCATTGAATACGTAACTGGGGTATTTGGACTTAAACTTGGAGAAGACTATCGCTATCGCCTTTCACTTGGTGATCGCTCCGACACAGAAAAATATTACAAAAATGACGCCGCTTGGGAAAAGGGTGAAGATCTCCTCCGAAGCATGATGCAAAAGCGTGGTGCAGATTTTGAAGAAGCAAAGGGTGAAGCAGCATTCTATGGACCAAAGATTGATATTCAAATGAAGAATGTAAACGGCAAGGAAGATACCGCTTTCACTGTTCAATACGACTTCTGTATGCCAGATCGATTTGATCTCAACTACATAGGAGAAGACGGTAAAGAGCACCGCGCATTTGTTGTGCACCGTTCATCTATTGGTGCTATTGAACGTACAATGGCATTTCTTATTGAACGATATGGAGGAGCATTCCCATTCTGGCTCTCCCCTGTACAAGTAAAAGTTATTCCTGTTCGGGAAAATCATAATGTATACGCAACAGAGATTGCTGACAAACTTCGCGATATGAACTTCCGCGTTGATCTCGATGTACGCGATACAAATCTTGGTTCAAAAGTTCGTGATGCCAAAACTGAAAAGATACCTTTCTGGATCGTAATTGGTGATAAAGAAATAGAAGCAAATTCAGTTTCGCTCGAATCTCGTGATGAAGGAAATCTTGGTATAAAACCTATTGAAGAATTGGTATCTTACTTTACTGATCTTCGAATTAGTAAAAAATAAAGATGAACAAGTTAAATTTTTTTGTTCTCCTTGTAGGATCTGGTTTCTTATCTGGGATCAACACACCAATAAAAGGAGCTGAACAATTTTTACCTGGGATACTCTTTGGTATAATAATGAGTATTTGGTTTTCACTAAAGGAACATAAACAATTTAAAAGTATATTCCTATGGCTAATATCTTCTACAATATCATTCTATATAGCAATCAATATTGCCGTTTCAATTTTAATGAGTCAAAAAGAATCATTAAATATATTTGATAACAATTTTTTTCCTTTTGCTCTCCCTTTTCTTGGAGCTGGTTTAGTTGGTGCATTTCTAATATCTATTTCAACAAAATTACTTATTAATAATTTGTCATCGAAACAAATTATTTTAATGACGGTAACTGGATGTATTACTAGTTTACCATTTAGCGTTATGCTTTTTACACCAAAATACGACATTGTGCCCTTTATTATATGGCAAGTAACTATTGGATTACTCTTGTGTTCTTTCACTGAAAAAAATAAATGAAGATTACTAAAATCGGACATTGCTGTTTAGTTGTTGAAGACAAAGGAGTCAAAATCATGACTGACCCTGGAAACTACACGACAGCACAAGATGATGTTACAGGAATTCATGCCATTCTTATTACTCATGAACATGCAGATCATCTTCATATTGAATCTCTAAAAAAAGTTCTCACAAACAACCCAACCGCTCGGGTTATCACGAATACCGCAGTTTCAGTAATCCTTACAAAAGAAGGTATCCCTTTTGAAATAGTGTCTCATAAAGACGAAACAAGTGTTGGCGAACTCCTTATTCAAGGATTCGGAGATACACATGCTGAAATTTATATCAGTATTCCACCGGTAGAAAATACTGGATACATGATTAGTGAGCGATTATTCTATCCAGGTGACGCTTTATACAACCCCGATGTCCCTGTAGACATTCTTGCACTTCCTGTCGCTGGACCGTGGGTAAAAATTTCCGACGCGATTGAGTATTGTCGAGAAATACATCCAAAGATTGTTTTTCCAGTACATGACGGAATGCTCGCTGACCCAGTACGATCGCAGCATATGCCTGCCATGATTCTTGATAAAGTTGGTATCAATTTCATCACTTTCTCAAATGGAGAAACAAAAGAATTTTGATTGCACAGATATACAATAATGGTATAACAATACAAGGTTCCCTCTAACCATGTTCTTTCGAGGAGACAACAGGTGAACTACAGTATGGAAAACCGCATTCTGGAGTTTATTCCACTTTTTTTCATGGTACTAGCCGTTTTCGCGACATGTTTTTGTTCATTACAGAATCCAAAGAGACGGGTAATCGAACTTACCTATATATTCTGGATTCTCGCTGGAACTTCTTCATTCCTCGTATTTGGACTCATCGAAAAATCACTTGGAAGTATGTGTGTATCAGGAGGAAGTACAATCCTGCTTACCATGGCCCTTTACGCATACTGGAAAAAGAGACCGGTTGAGTATTGAAAAATCCCCGAAACGCAAAGCGTTTCGGGGATTTTTACTTTCAGGCTAAATATCTAGATTCGCCATTTTCGCATTCGACTGGATGAATGACTTTCGAGATGGAACATCTGTTCCCATTAAGATATCGAACACTTTATCAGCATCTTGTGCATCATCAACATTTACCTGTTTCAATATTCTTCGAGCAGGATCCATCGTTGTTTCCCATAGCTCTTCTGAGTTCATTTCTCCAAGACCTTTGTATCGCTGAATAGAAATTTTCGGAGTTTTTTTAGTAACTGTTTCTTCAACACCTTCTTCAGATTCTTCGGTAATTGCATCAGTGGTTTCTTCAACTTCCTCGAGGTTTACATCTTTACCGACAATTTTAATTTTCTCTTCATCTGAATATGCGTAGAAAATTTCTTTTCCTTTTTTAATTTTATAGAGAGGCGGTTGTGCAATATAGATATGTCCAGCATCAATAAGTGGTCTAAAGAATCGATATATAAGTGTTAGGAGAAGTGTCCGGATGTGCGCACCGTCAACATCGGCATCTGTTGCAATAATAATTTTGTGATATCGCAACTTACTAATATCAAATGTATCACCGATCGCTGTACCGAGAGCAATAACAAAGTTTTTAATTTGTTCTGACCCAAGCATTCTATCAAGACGAGCGCGTTCAATGTTGAGGATTTTTCCTCGAAGCGGCAAGATTGCTTGTGTGCGACGATCTCGTCCCATCTTTGCAGTACCACCTGCAGAATCTCCCTCCACAATAAACACTTCAGATTCTTCAGCTGATTTACTCTGACAATCTGCAAGTTTTCCAGGAAGAGTCATTCCCTCAAGTGCTCCTTTTCGAAGAACCGAATCCTTTGCTGCCTTTGCTGCCTTTCTAGCTTTCAGAGCCAAAATTACCTTTTGAATGATAGCCTTGGCATCATCTGGATTTTCCTCGAGAAAGGCACCAAACGAGTCATTAAAGACTGTTTCCACCATAGAACGAGCCTCAACAGTACCAAGCTTAGCTTTTGTTTGACCTTCAAATTGAATCTCTCTTAATTTAACTGAAATAACACATGTGAGACCCTCTAGCACATCATCCCCAGTGAAGTTATCTTCACTTTCCTTAATAAGATTTGCTTTTCGTGCATACGTATTAAGACTTCGAGTGAGTGCCGTCTTAAATCCAGTCACGTGTGTTCCCCCTTCACCGTTATAAATATTGTTTGCGAATGGAACAATACGCGAAACAATATCATCAACATATTGAAGTGAAATTTCTACTGATTCATATTCATTGGTTTTTTTCTCAATATAGAAAATATTTTTATGAATCGACTTTTGTGTTTGGTTGTAAAACTTTACAAGAGAAAGAAGTCCTCCTTCAAAATAAAATGTCATTGAAGGGACACTCAGTCCAAGACTGCGAATATAGAATATATCCTGATCAGGAATTTTCTTCTCATAACCTCTTGCATCAATAACGGTAATACGAAGACCCTTTACCAAATATGCCTGCTGACGAAGGTGTCCAACGATACGATTAAAATCAAAGTTCGTATCTGGGAAAATAGTAGGATCAGGGACGAATGTGATGATTGAACCATTTAATTTTGTAGAGCCAATCTTTTTTACAGCAGCTTTTTTCTTACCCTGACTGTACTCCTGCATATAAAGACCACCATCCTTATGGACCTGCACGCGGCACATCGTAGAAAGTGCATTCACAACAGATGCTCCAACTCCATGGAGACCTCCTGAAACTTTGTATCCAGAATCATCACCACCGAATTTTCCTCCCGCATGAAGGACAGTCATAATTGTCTCGAGTGCCGACACCTTGGTCTGCTTATGAACATCAACAGGAATACCTCGGCCATTGTCTGCAACGCGAATCTGATTTCCAGGCAAAAGTGCAACTTCAACATCATTTGCAAATCCTCCCATCGCTTCATCACGAGCGTTGTCGAATATTTCCCAAATTAAATGATGAAGACCATCTGGGCCAGTGGTACCGATATACATACCCGGTCGCTTTCGCACAGGATCAAGGCCCTCAAGAACCTGAATGGAATCTGCTCCGTACGATGATTTCTTTTTTGATTCCTCTTTTGCCATAGCAGATATTTTGTCCCAGTATTTTACCAAAGATGAACCTTAAAAGAAAGGGGTTAAATAACTCATTTAATCTATATTTCTGGCTGTATATTCCTCTATCCGTTACTAAGACGCGGCAAGGCACAATCTTCTCTAAAGTAATTAACCTGGATTTGGATATTTTTAATCCATCCATCAAGCCACTTATTTGCAAATTCCTGATCATGTCGAGCAACAACTCCAGGATATGTATCCATAACTGTATCTATCATATCTGAGATTTTATTTGAGAGATTATTACAGTAGTAAGTATTACCATCGATATCTAAAACCTCTACTGCTCCAACCGCAGCAAGAAAGATATTATTTCGAGGTAAACTTGCGACCTTTTGAAATGCTTCACTGCGCAACAGCTGAGTATTACTTTCATATCTATCAGCATTAGTCTGATTTTCTGGAACTGTACTCATATATTCAACAAAAGTTCGTAAAGCAAGTGCTTTTTTTTGAATCTCAAATCTTGAATAAAAAAATAAGGTTATTATTGCAATAACTAACAACGCACTTGGAATAATAACTTTTTTATTAGTTGTAAACATAATTTATATATTACTTATACTTGAATATAAGTATACCAAATCAACCTATAAATATAGCCATTTTTCGCCAATATGTGTTAAATTCGTCAAAAGGCATGAATACTGCTTTTCTTGGCTCATCTTTAGCATCGGAATCGTGGTAGTAGAATCCTTTGAGTGTGCCGTTTTCTTCTTCAAAGCCAATAAATAATACAGAATGAAACGACTTCCCTTCTGAAAGACCTGGGAGTATCGAAATAAGTGGAAGACTTCCTGTTTCAAGCATTGCTACTATTTTTTTAACACCATTGTCATATATCTCATTTTCGTATGGACTTGCAACAGGATTATTCATCTCATCAAGAGACATGGACTTGAATTCCTCTCGAAATGCATTTACTCCATAGTTTCGCGCCATTGCAACCGTCACGTCACGATGAAGACCTTGCGCTGCGACAACCTCAGTTATAAGACCTACTTGAATCATCGAAGCGGTATGTGCCATTGCTTCATGCATAAGTACATCGATAGAGGGCGCACGTCCAGGAACAAGAAAATCTAGTGCCATTTTAAGACACGTCATCGCGCATGCACGAGGCTTTAAATCTTCTCTTTCTACATCTTTAAACTGAGAATAGTATGGGACGTCTAATTTCATAAAAAATAATTATCTAACTTGCCAACCCGATTTACTATGTAATATTTCTGTCACTCGATTCATAACCTCATTTATTTCTTCATCGGTAAGAGTTTTCTCCATTGATTGAAATACAAGATGGTACGCATAGGAAGTTTTCTTTCCTTCAGGAAATTCTTTTGTAAATGAATCAAAGTTTTGTGATTGCACAAGCAACCCCCCTGCCTCCTTTTCTACAACCCGAATTATTTCATCTTTATCGTCTCCTTCAGGAACAAATACTGCAATATCTCGAAGCATACATGGATATGAGGAGAATGGTTTAAATCGAATAGTATCAACTTTATTGTATGCAGAAATAGATTCAATCGGTTTTTTTGAATCAAACACAAGCTTTGCCTCGTGAATATTTCCTGTTGTTACAAAAGTAAGTTTAACTCCCAAAAGATTCTCTAACCTATCAGCAATCCCACTAGTATCAGTACCGGTAAATGCAAATGAAGTATACTCACCTTCTTTAGTAAACACATTTCCGATTTCAAAAATTTTTATTTCTTTTACACCAAGAAGATCTTTATTTCTGTTATTAAGTAATAATGCTTCACCTAATCCATCGTTGAGATTTTTTCTCAAAAAAGCTTTATCTCCAGCAAGTGGATTTTGTAACTCAACTTCTCCACTATTTCGAAACACGTAGGTAATAACCTCAGAAAATCCTAAATCGACAAAAAAGTTTCGAAGTGTATTTGTATAATAATTTCCCATTTCTATTTCTGGAGACTGAGGGAGTGAATTAATTGGTACCGCTTTCAAATCTTGATACCCATAAATTCGGCCAATTTCCTCGATAAGATCCTCCTTCATGCGCAAATCAAGACGCTCAGCGGGAATTGTAACAAGCATTCGTTCACCTCCATCAATACTTGGAATTCTTCGGAACCCACGTAGTTCACGAATTGAGAGAAAGTCCTCAAGTGACTCTACTCTTGCGCCATCTGGATTATGAACTGAAGTATGAAACACTTCTGTCTTTGAAATCATAATTCCTACATGATCGATTCCTTCTGACACAGGAGTGCCAGAGAGCCATTCCTTTGTTTCGGTATGCTTTGTTCCTCCAGGTGTTAAGGCGAAAATAAGATCACCGGACTGCACCTCATCTTGCTCAATAGAATCACAAAAGACATACTGATCAACCGAAATTCTTGGTGTCATAATTCCTGAAATCATTGCGCAGTATGCAACGAGCCCAGAACAATCAAACATACGAGGAGAGTCCCGAAGAACGCTCGCACCCATCTGATACTTCGTACCTGCAAGTGAAAGTGCTGTTTTAAGAAATGTTTCCCTTGGATTTTTAACAACATCAAAATGATAGTGGGCAGAGCCTAAAATCTTCTCAACATCAGATTGTGAAATCGTGATACCTAAAAGATTTTGAATTTCTCGCAATGAAACTCCAACTCGATAAAGTGGTGCTGTGACTGGATACACATCAACCAATCCCTCAACTTGAATATGATCAGTTTTTGCGATATCAAAAATGAGACCAGAAACCATCTTAAGTGCTGCCAATGTGAGATCAGGAGTAATTTCATTTTCAAAACGGACCGAAGCGTCAGTTCGTAGCCCGAGTGTTTTTGCGGTTTTCCTTACTACGACAGGATCGAAATTTGCAGCCTCTAAAATAATATGTTTTGTCTGTTTCGTGATCTCACTTGCTTTTCCCCCTTTTACACCGGCAATCCCAAGCACACTGTTACTTGCACCATCAACAATTGCGACTTGAGTACTCAGTAGTGTGTACTCCTTATTATCAAGTGCTAAAAGATTTTCTCCATCAATAGCTTTCCTCACAACAATATTCCACTCACCATCACTATGATTCAATAATTCACGATCGTATGCATGAAGTGGTTGACCTAATGCAAACATCACATAATTTGTTGCATCAACGATATTATTGATTGATCTCTGTCCGATTGCTTCAAGTCTTTCTTTGAGCCAAGTTGGACTGTCTTTTACTTCAACATGCTCTATCATGAGTGCACTAAAACGGCGACAAAGCCTTGGATCTTCTACATTAACTTTAAGAAGATTCGACTCTGGCGCAGAAATTGCATCAAGAATTCGTATTTCAGGTTTTATTGGAAGATTAAGTAAGAGTGAAACCTCTAATGCAATACCACGATGTGAAAGACAATCATGGCTTCTGTCAGGTAAAACTTTTATATCAAGAACGCTATCACTTCCCACTTTCTCAATAGACTCGATTTCAAACGCATGCATAGTTAAAGCTTCACCAATTTTTTCTGGAGTTGGAAGTGGTTTTTCAAAATAATCCTGGAGCCAGTTATAAGATATCTTCATTAAAATTGATTGATGAATCGTAAATCCCCCTCATAAAACATTCGCACATCAGGAATACCGAACTTAAGCATTGCAAGTCGATCAATCCCACCACCAAAAGCAAATCCTTTGTATGTACGCGAATCAATATCCATTGCGTTTAATACTTTCGGATGAACCATCCCTGCCCCCATAATCTCGATCCAACCTGTATTCTTGCACGTCGAACATCCTTTTCCAGAACATTTGAAACACGACATATCAATTTCAACTCCCGGTTCAACAAAAGGGAAAAAACTTGGGCGAAATCGAATTTCAGTTTTTGTTTCAAATAATTTTTCAAAATAATATTCCAAAACATATTTCAAATTTGCCAATGAAACTTCTTCTTCAATCATAAGACCTTCTAATTGAAAAAATTGTGCTTCATGAGTCGCGTCAGTCGCCTCATGACGAAACACTTTACCAGGAACAATAATTCGAATTGGAGGTGTATGTGCCTCTGCGTATCGCACTTGTACTGGTGAAGTATGGGTACGGAGAAGTTTTTTTGAGTTCTCAGGTTTGAGCCAAAATGTATCCCACATATCACGAGCTGGGTGATGCGCAGGAATGTTCAAAGCATCGAAGTTATAAAACTCAGTCTCTACTTCAGGCCCAGTAGCTACCGAAAAACCAAGCTCTCGGAAAATACTTTCTGTCTTTTGCATTATATGAACCAAAGGATGGAGATGTCCTTGGTGATCTGTGTTCATTTCAGTCATTGTATTGAGCCATATTATATCCGAGAGTTACACTCTTTCAAAGGTGCTAGACCTTGAAAATAAGACCATTTTGACGTATGATAGGCGTCCTAGACGGTACCTAT
Organism: uncultured Candidatus Saccharibacteria bacterium; assembly: GCA_964646785.1. GTDB lineage: Bacteria > Patescibacteriota > Minisyncoccia > Phycocordibacterales > Zambryskibacteraceae > JBGTNQ01. Next base: position 26,346 of record CAZYGU010000004.1, read on the forward strand.
GATTGCATATATAAGTAATTCTCTCGTCCACATATCACTCTTCATTTCCCTCTTTTTTGAGGTTTTTTTACTTATCACATACCTTGAGGGCAAAAAAGAAATTGAAACCTCACAATCAACAGATCGAAAAGATTCAGAATGGCCAACCGTGACCGTCATGGTACCTTGTTTTAATGAAGAAAAAACAGTATTAAAAACAATTTTTTCAATCTTAAAGCTTGATTATCCAAAAAATAAGCTTCATGTGCTTATTATCAATGATGGAAGTACTGACGAAACACTCAAAGCACTCTCACGATTCCAAAATCACCCACAAGTTACAATTCACACCAAGGAAAACGGTGGAAAATTCTCTGCACTAAACTTCGGACTTACTCACGTAACAAGTGACATTGTTGGATGCCTTGATGCTGACTCGTTTGTTGATCCATACGCATTAAAACGAATTGCTACACATTTTGATGACAAAGAAATTATGGCAGTTACTCCCGCAGTATTAGTGCATGAACCGAAAAACATTCTGCAATTCATTCAAAAAGTTGAATATGCGTGGGGAGTATTTTTAAGAAAATTACAATGCAGACTTGGTGCAATTACTGTTACTCCTGGGCCATTTTCCATGTTTCGTACACAAGTATTTCGTGAACTTGGAGGATATCGTCACGCTCACCACACAGAGGACTTTGAGATTGCCCTTCGTATGCAAAGTAACCATTACAAGATTACCAATGAGCATAATGCTTTTGTATATACAGTAACCCCAAGCACAATCCACACACTAGTAAAACAAAGAGTTCGATGGACCTACGGATTTCTCAATAATATGATCGACTACAAGTACATTCTCTTTAAAAAAGAGTTTGGAAACATGGGAATGTACATACTTCCGATGGCTATTCTTTCAATATTCTCAGCTCTCTACTTTGCTGCAACATTGATTATCAATGTCACAACAAAAGTATTTACTCAAATAGAAAAATTTCAAACAATCGGTTTTGATTGGAAATTTTCAAACTTATACCACTTTGACTGGTTCTTTTTGAACACAACTGCCACAGCATTTCTTGTTCTTACAGTTGGTGCCCTTTCCCTTTCCATTATTTACTTTTCTCGAGTTATGACAGAAGGACGCTTCCGTTTTTCTTTCGATATAGTATATTTTCTCCTCCTCTATGGTCTTATTGTGCCGTTATGGCTCTCAAAAGCTGTATTTAACACTGTATTTTCGAAAAATATAACCTGGAGATAAGCTTACATAATTATGAAACCATTCGATTCAAAAAAATATATCCTTGCATTCATTATTACAGCAGTAATATTCTTTACTGCCATCCTTACGAGTAACTGGTTTGGTCAAAAAAAGATTGAAAACATACGATCAATCCAAGATCAAATTTCAACCGACATTCTTTCTTCAGAGGTTCAAACTGCCCTCTTGCAAGAGTTTTCATGTAAAGAAGTGGGATCAACAGGCCTTTCACAAGAACTTGGTAATCTTGGTGACAAACTATCAGCAACAGAAGAAATTCGTGGTGCTGATGATGCACAAGTTATTGCTTTGAAAAAGTACTATTCTCTTCTCCAAATAAAAGACTTTCTTTTGATGCGTCAGATAAGCCAGAAATGCGGAGTGAAATATGGTTTTGTTCTCTACTTCTACGGAAAAGACTGTACGGACTGTCAACGACAAGGATATGTCCTCACAAAGCTTCGTGAAGATTATCCTCAACTTCGAGTTTACTCGTTCGATTATGATCTTGATGTTTCTGCGATTAAAACACTCACCACTATCAATAAAATAGGAAGTACGCTTCCAGGTCTTCTTGTTGATGACAGACCATACTCTGGATTCCAGAGTACTGAGCAACTTGAGAAAACAATTCCACAAATAGCTGTTTGGAAAAAAGAGAACGAACTAAAAGCAAAAGCTTCCACTACTCCGTCAACAAAACCTCAGTAACCAAAAATACCTTCATATTGAAGGTATTAAAAAATCCCCTTGCGGGGATTTTTTCGTGAGCCACCTGTCAGGCTTGAACTGACGACCTGCTGTTTACAAAACAGCTGCTCTACCAACTGAGCTAAGGTGGCATTTATGTTCTTTCAGAACGCTACCTAATCTACCATTAAGTTAAGAAATCCTCAATCCTCCCTTTCCCAACACGGTCTCGATCATGCTGAATATCTTGGAGGAACTGGGAAACCTTACCCTTTTGATTCAGAACCCTTATCCCTCGAATATTAGGCAGCACTGCTTGGTATTTTTCCTTCACTGCACCTTTCAAAATAGCAATATTCTCTTTTGTTTTTCGAGGCAATTCCTTCTTCACGAACACTGATGCCTTATTGATATTATCAATCGATACATCACGAACCTCATCAAGATGCGCCGAGACGACATCATCATATGTTGAAAGTTTTTTAGTAATACTTGTTTTACTGTTCTTTTTTACTTCATACATCTTAATCACGACAAGAGTCGTAATGACAAAAAAAGAAACAATGAAAATAGTAAGTACCATAAAAAAGATTACGACTGTGTCGAAAACCGAACAAATCGGCGAATCTCAATACGCTCTCCAAATTTCTGGGTTGCGCCAGTAATCAAATCTTTAATCTTTAAGTCACCGTTCTTAATAAACGGCTGATCAAGAAGAACTTGTTCACCAAAATATGCATTCAATTTTCCTTCAAGTATTTTTGGCTTCATGTCTTCTGGCTTGCCTTCAAGTTCAGTCTTAAAGACCTCTTCAGCAGATTTCTTAATCTCAGGAGTTACATCTTCCATTTTAAGGAATTGTGGGTTTGTAGCAGCAACCTGCATAGCAATATCATACGCAATAGCTTTGAATTCCTCGTTTTTCGCAACGAAATCTGTTTCGCATGAGAGCTCAACAATTGCACCTACAGATCCTGTGCCATGAATATATGACTGTACTGCTCCTGCACCAAGGGTTCTGTCTGACTTCTTTGAAGCAACATCACCACTTTTTTTCTGCAAAATAACAATAGCTTTATCCATGTCCCCGCCAGTCTCCTCGAGTGCTTTTTTGCACTGCATAATTGAAAGTCCTGTTCGATCTCGTAATTCTTTTACTTGTTCAGTTGTGATCATAAAAAATATTAGTTGTACCTAATTATAACAAAACAAGAACACAGAAGAAACCAAATTTGTCTCTCGAAAAAACTCTATGCTGTAGTTGTTGATGGTGCAGGAACAGCAAGTTTTCCTTCAGCAACAGCTGAAACAATTTCCTGAACAAAGTATTCAATACTTTTTACCGATGCGTCATTACCTGGGATTGGGAATTCTACATCTCGCATATTACAGTCAGAACTTAGTAATGCCACAACAGGGATATGAAGTCGATGTGCTTCATTTACTGCAATTGCCTCTCGTTTTGGGTCAACTACAAAAAGTACCTTTGGAAGTGACTTCATTGGTGTAAGACCAGAAAAATCACGATCGAGTGAAACAATCTCTCGATCAATCAAAAGTCGCTCCTTTTTTGTATATTTCGCAAGTTCACCTTTTTCCTTTTGAGTAGTGAGGTCCTCGAGTTTATTGATACGTTTTTTAATTTCAGGGAAGTTTGTGAGTGTACCACCGAGCCATCGCCCAGCAACATACGGCTGACCAACCTTTTCTGCACCAGAAAGTACCGCACCTCGTGCCTCATTCTTTCCACCAACAAAGAGGACAATGCCTCCTTCAGAAACAGTCTTCTTGATAAAGTTTTTTGCAATTTCAAGCTTTTCTGCAGTTTTTTCTAGATCAAATATCTCCACCTTATTTTTAACCCCAAAGATGTATGCCTTGAGAGATGGGTGTCTTCGAGATTTAGCCAAACCAAAATGCGCTCCTGCTTTAAAGAGGGCGTCAACGTGCTTATGAGGGTCTAGGATGTGTTCTTTTGTAGCCATATATATCGTTAAAATGCGTGTGAAGAATACTAACAGATTGCCCTAAATGACGCAACCCGCTTATTCATCTGAATCATCTCCACCACTTCCTTGCTTCCCTGCCCGTAAAGCATCAATAATGTCATCTAAGTCACCTGCAAAAATACCCTCAATATTGTGCCAAGACTCTTTAATTCGATGGTCTGTTACCCGATCTTGTAAAATATTATATGTTCGTATTTTTTCTGATCGATCTGCAGTCCCAATCTGATTACTTCGATTATCTGCAAACTTTTTGTTCTCTTCTTCTTCCTTCAACATTGCAAGCTTGGCAGTCAAAATTTCCATCGCTTTTTCTTTGTTAGCACCCTGACTTCGTTGGTTTGTTGAACGAACATCAAGTCCGGTAGGTATATGCACAACTCGCACAGCAGTCTCAACTTTGTTAACGTTTTGTCCTCCTTTTCCACCTGATCTTGATGTTTCAATTAAAAGATCGGTTGGATTAATTTCAAATGTAACTTTCTTTCGAATAGGTAAAATTGCTACTGAAGCAGTTGAGGTATGAACTCTTCCAGATTTTTCTGTTGCAGGAATTCGCTGAATACGATGAACACCCGTTTCAAATCGGAGGGCTTCATACACACCTTTTCCCCGAAATTCAAATGATGCATCCTTGTAACCCCCTAAAGCACTCTCTGAGCGATGAATGATTGAAACTTGCCATCCTTTTCGTTCGGCATATCGTTCATACATAAGAGCCAATTTCTCGGCGAATAAAGCAGCCTCTTCCCCTCCTACACCTGCACGAATTTCGAGAACAATTTCATTTGGAAACTCTTCTTCTTTTTCCTCTACCAATAAAATATCATCCATTTGTGCAAGTAAGGCATCTTTTTGTTCAGTAATCGAACGGAGATCATCAACTGCCATGGCTTTCATATCTGGATCAGTTTCCATGAGAGCGAGCAACTCTGTTTCTTCACGCAAAAGTCGCTCGAGTGATTCTGCGAGATAACTGGTCTTTACATTCGATTTATATTTAGCTAAATCCATGGATTTATTATATAGAAAAAAGACCTTAAAACGATAAGGTCTTTCTCTTATTGTGGAGTAGTTATTTCTTCTTTGTAGCTGCAGCTCTCTTTGTTTTGAACTTTTCTACACGTCCAGCAGTATCAAGAACCTTGTCATTTCCGGTATAAAACGGATGACACGCAGAACAAATTTCCACCTCAATCTTTTCTTTTGTGGATCCGATTTTAAATGTATTTCCACATGCACAGACAATATCTGCTTGTGGAAAATATGTTGGATGAATCTCTTTCTTCATAGTTGAAAGACTATAGCAGAAGAAAAAGGTCAAAGCAAGAGCCCCTGTACGGTTATGGTACAGGGGCTTCTTATATACAAAAAACTCAAAAAGAACTTCGTACTGCTTCTAATTCCTCAACATTCCGATATCTGACAGGATCAGGGGTCATACCACGACCAAGGTCTCGGAGCAGATGCAAAAACTGCTGTGTTGAATCCTGGAGATCCCTATTAACAAACCAGGAATCAAAACTCATTGCTCGTTCAATCTCACCTTCCGCGTTATGAACCCGTCGCAAGATAGCTTCATCTGAATCTCTATTCCTTCTTCGGATACGGTTAACGAGATCAAAACGACTTGGAGGAAGAACAAAAACAAGATGAGTATCTAAGTCACTTTCCTTTATCTGGAAAGCTCCCTGACAATCGATTTCAAGAACAACAGGAATACCCTCGTTTCTCTTTTCATCGACTTGAGCACGACTTGTACCATAATAATTACCATGTACCAGTGCGAACTCCGCAAATTCACCTTTGTCTTTCATTTTGTTGAATTCTTCGAGTGATACGAAGAAGTAGTCAACACCATGAACCTCTTTTTCTCCTCTCTCGCGGGTCGTATAGGAAATAAGGACAGGGATATTCGGCTCAATCTCTCGAACTTTTTTCAGAATTGTACCTTTCCCTACTCCTGACGGACCAGAAAGCACAACAAGTGGCCCTTTTTGAGACATACAAACTCCTCTGTAAAAGGTTTTCTAAAAAGACAATGCCATGAATGCAATACAAAATCAATGCCACAATTTTTATAAAAAAAGAGCCCCACCAATTTGATGGGCTCTGCGAGCAAAAACACAAGGTGTGACCGAAGTCACGAAAGAGCTACTACACCTCCCTCCTTAGTATCTGGATGATACAAGGAGGGAGGTTTGACAAAGGGTGGACGGTTGTCGTGAAAGGTTTCCCAGGTGCACCGACATCGCGGTGCTCAGAGGGCACGTGATGCCCCGACGTGAACGAGAGGACCAAGATCCAAATCGTTCCGTCCTTCCATGGTATCACTTAAAAAAATCTTTTCAAATTTTAAAAATAAAAAAACCGCACCTGTTTTGCAGGGCGGACACTCACATGAGTGGATGTGACCGAAGTCACGAAAGAGCTACTACCCCCTCCCCACTCGAGGCCAGACATGGTCCGGGTGGGGAGGGGTTGAATACGGTTAATGCGAGAGTCGAGTGATCGACGACTATCGAAGAGGCCCCTTCGATAGCTGCACCAAATCAGTGCATATCCTGCTGTGGTGATTCATCCGACACCGTAATCCGCAGGCGATTAGGTGCGATGTTCCTTGGCATCCACCGGGTCCTTTTAACTGCAGACAGAGTCCGATGGTTACTCACCAAGGAACTTTCGGCAGGTATAACCTCATGAGGTATCAACCCTGCCGTACTACTTACGCGTCAGATGGACGCGCTGATCGACGAGCTAACCGCCCCGTTTGTACGGTTAGGTACTGCCCTTCGTTTTGACTTGTCGTAGCCCTTACAGAGCCAACGGGTGTCTTACGAAGTTGATCGATTTCTAGGTATCCATGACTCGGTCCTTTCGGACAGGCGAGATCGTCAATCTCACTTATTTAGTATTATAGCACTAAATAATATGAAGTCAAGTAATTTTACAATTATTTTATGCAACAAAAAAGCCCTAGAAATAAGGCTTTTATATGTCTACACAAGGAAACTACCAACAGAAAACCCTTAACAACTCTTACAAGCCTTTCAAGAAATCAATATTGTTTTGAATGGAATCAGCGTTCTGCATTACTTGGTCACCATAAAATACATTCGCCGGTTTTCTTCCCGGCTGGCATGAAGACCCAGAATAATACTCACAAGCTGCATTTCTCTCCGAAGTAAAACTACCTCCACTTGCTCCAAGATCTGACATATAGAGCCCTGTTGCCATAAATGCATCCTGTGGATTCCACGGATCAACTTGCTCCGCAGACTTACCAACCAATCCACCAAGACGAGTCTTAAATAATTCCCATGTTGAAGGGATGAACTGTGATGGTCCCATTCCCCCACCATACCCTCTATTTGCAGTCCATGTATAACCAGGAGGACATGATACAGCCTGCATTTTCCAATCAAGTCCGAGACGTGCCGTAATGTTTTTAAATGGAACTGTATCCCTAGGCGATTTCATAACTTTCTCAAATGGTGTACCGGTATTTTTCCCTGCACCATCACCTGTATCAATATTCGTCACGAGACATGAACCCTGATTTTTTCCAAGATCAGATTCTTGTGTCAGAATCGCAAGAATGAGTGCTGGACGTACACCTGTTTTTGCTGAGGCAGCATTTGCATATTGAAGCGCATCACCAAAAGAAATTCCTTGTGAATCACGAAGTCTGAAAAGTGCTGCTCGTATCTTTGCTGCTTTGGCTTGTTTTTCAGCAAGTACTGTTTGGTAGGCGGCTTCTTGGCCTTTTGTCACAGTGAGTAGCTGATTCTTTTCAACTTTTGACTGAGTGATAGTTGTTTTTTTTACTTCCACTTCGTGTTTTGCATCAGCTTCCTGATTTTTCTTTTCATCAAGCTGCTTTTTCTCTATTTCTACACTAGTTTTTGTTTGATCAATCATAACAAAATGATCATGCATAGCTTTCTGTACTGTTGAGAACGTATCGAGATCCTTATAGAAATCAGACAGATTTTTGTTATCAAGCATAATTTGAGCTAAAGAATACGAATCAATTGCATTTGTTTTACGAAGAATCTGTGCAAGCGACGTCTTTCCTTTTACAATCTTTTCATTTAAGTCATTAATTTTCTTATTCTTATCACTAATCTGACCTCCTAACTTTTGAATAGCAATATTTTTTGCCTGAATGGTAAGTTGGGCTTCTTTTATTTTTGCATCCAAATACTTAATATCACCTTGCAGTCCGGTTGATTTAGCTTTTGTATCATTAAGAATCCCTTGCCATTTTGTAATATCTTTCTGAAGCTCATCGTATTCAGCCTGAAGCTTTGCTTGTGCTGCATCTGCCGTAGGATCTGCAAGTACAGTAAAAACTGGATAAAAAAATCCAAATATTATTGCAAGGACAAAAAAAGAAGCTCCTGCCCATACTTTGGTAGTTTGTAAAATGCGTATCATGAGTTATAAGTAGATATTATTTTACCTTATTTATGAAGATAAATCAGCAGAAATATAGCGTCTAGTATCTTCTTCATAAGAAAAGACGGCCGTTGCCGTCTTTTCTTTCTCTTTATAATACTTGTGAGTGTTATTTTGCTTCTTCACCACCAGCATCTCCTTCAGCTGAGTCCTCTTTTCCTTTCTTCACAACTTCGATTGCTGATAGATCAACAGGAACTGATTCTTCTGGCTCATCTTCTTTTGGAGCAGAAACGAGGGCGACAACATCCTCACCATTTTCAATAAGTGAAACACCAGTAGGTAATACAAGATCCTTTACCAAAATCTGACTTCCAATTGCAGTAAGTGGACTAATATCTACATCAATTTGATGTGGTAGGTTTGATGGAAGGGCTTCAATTTTGATCTCATGAAGTACCTTTACCAAAAGACCACCAAAATCCTTTACTCCAGAAGCAACTCCAACGTATTCAAGTGGAACATCGATAGTGATTTTCTTGTTTTTATCGAATACATAGAAATCAGCATGAAGTGGCATGCTTGAAATTGGATGAAAATCCACCTGATGAATAAGTGCATCGACAGATTCCCCATCAAGATTGAGAGTCACAACAGTTGATTCTCCAGCCTGTTTCCAAGCTTTCATGAACTCAACCTGAGACATAGTAATAGGAGTTGATGCCTCTTTTTTACCATAAAAAACAGCAGGCATTGACCCTTCTTTTCTCATCTTTGCGAGATCACTATTAAGATCGCGTTTTTGTACCTTTAGAGATAGCATAGGCTCCTAGTATATAGATGGTTCAAAAAAAATCAACCCTATTCAACAGCAATATGGTTTTTTAAGTACTCAAGGGTTCCTTTAACCTTCTTCCCTGGATTAAAGATGTTTTCGGGATCAAAGACGTTTTTTACCTCTTGGAATAAGGCAAGGATTTCAGGGGAATACATTTTATGGAGATATGGTGTGCGAACAATGCCATCATTGTGCTCTGCGGTTATGGATCCATGATACTCACCAACTAGACTATAGACCTTTTCAGAAACCTCCATAATCGCATCAACATTCTTTGCATCATGCATATCCATCAGTGGAATAATATGAAAATTTCCATTTCCTGCATGCCCAGCAATAGTATATGTGAGTCCATAACTGTCTAAAATTTGTCTCATCTTCGGTAAAAACTCAGGCATATATTTCGGCTCAACAATAACATCATCAATAAATGGTGCTGTGCGACGACCATGAACATGTTTTCGTAAAAGATTGAAACTTTCTCTTCTAATAGACCAATATTTTTCAGCTTCATCTTTTGATTCAACAACATGAGTCTTAAAACCAAACTTCTCTACTCTTTTTTCAAGATCTCCAATTTTTTGATCAACTTCTTCCATTGTTTTTTCCGTAAATTCAACAAGAAGAATAAGCTTAGGAATCCCACCAGTGAGAATCATTTCTGCCTCAGGAATAAACTCCCACATAATCTTAAGGAATCCTGCTTTCATCGTTTTTACCATTTCAGGGAAAAACTTAACAGCTAGTTTCATTGTGGCATCATCATAGGATTCGATACTTTCTGGATCAAGAGGAAGTATTTCATTCACAACCTCACTTACCTTAGTAAGATCAGGAAGAAAAATAACAAAAAGTTTCGTTTCATTTTTTACTGGGATTAATCGTAAACTAGCTTTTGTTACAATCCCTAGTGTTCCTTGTGAACCAACAATAAGTTTATTGAGGTCGAACACCTGAGTTTCTTCATTCCACACATTCCACATGTAATATCCAGCAGAATTCTTTGAAACATGAGGTTTTGCTTGAACAATCAAATCTTTATTTGAATCAATAATATTCCAAATTCCTTTATATATATTTCCCTCATAATCCCCTTGAGCAATTTTTGCATCAAGTTCAATCTTTGAAAGTGGTTTTACCTCGTATTCATTTCCGTCAGCAAACACAACATTGAGTTCTTGAACAAAATTTTCCATTTTTCCATATCGAAGTGTTTTCTCACCTGCGCAATTATTCAGTATCATCCCCCCAATAGCACAAAGATTTTTTGAAGCAGTAAAACACGGCAATATTAGATCCCTTGCGAGTGTTTCCTTTTCGAAATCACGATAAAACGTACCCGGTAAAACAGTGACTGATGACGAATCCCCTTCTCCGATAAATGAAATAATCCCACCCATATGAGCCATCCCATCAAGAATGATTGATTCATTCAAGGATCCCCCTGCCATACAACTCCCCGCCGAACGAGCGGTCACAGAAAGTGATTGATCGTTTTTTTTGTTATCAGCAACATACTTCACAACAGCCTTCACATCATTAGCGTCTTTAGGAAAGACAACAACTTTTGGTGTCACTCGAAAAAGACTCGCATCCTTACTATGAGTTGCAAGTGTTTCTTCGTCATACTTTACCTCACCAGAAACAACCTTCTGTAGTTCTTCAAACATTATTGAATATTGTTAAATAGTTTTAATCGTGCTTCCACAACAGACTGAACCGCGAGCATGCCAGGTCTAAGAAACTTATATGGAGCTACTTCATCAGGACTTTCTTGTAGTGTCTTTTTTAAGCCATCTCGGTATGCAACACGAATTTCAGTGTTTATGTGTACTATATCGATTCCATTTTTTATACACTGAGTAAAATCTTCATTCATTGTTCCAGATCCACCATGAAGTACGAGAGGGACACCTGTTGCTTCACGAATTTCACGTACTCTCTCAGGATGAAGTCGTGGATTACCACTTCTTACAATGCCATGAATATTACCAATAGATGGCGCTAGCATATCTACTCCAGTTGCTTTTACAAACATAGCAGCATCTTCAGCAGTAGTCATGGTGGTTTCGTTTACTCCTTCAGGGATTTCATCAAGAAGTTTTGAGGATTTACCGATAAATCCAATCTCAGCTTCAACAAGAATATCTCTTCCCGTGCTTTTAGATACTTCTCGTGCATAATCAACACATTTTTTTGTGAGCTCAAGATTTTCTTCCATAGGAAGTGCTGCCCCATCAACAATAACTGCATCAAATCCAAGATCAATAGCTTTTTTTACCCGATCAAATGAATAATGATGATCGGCATTAAGAAATATTGGATATTGATAGGTATCACGAAAACTTTTTACCAAAGCAACAGCCTGTTCTGCACCCACAAAATCTTCTTCACCTTCAGATACACCAATGATGACTGGAAGATTGAGTTTAGAAGCAGCGTTATATATTCCCCACAAGACATCTAAACTTGAAATATTAAAATGACCAATAGCAACTCCTTGCGCATCTGCTTCAGCAACATATTCTCGTAATGTTTTCATGATAGTGAATATTGTATCACGCTCATGGTGTATACTAAATGGATGAAAAACTATGACTTTATTGCAATTGGCGACATTGTGACTGATGCTTTTATTCGTCTCAAAGATGCAAGTGTTACCTGTGATATCAATCACGAAAAATGCAAAATTTGTATGAGTTTTGGAGATAAAATACCTTATGAATCAGTTGAAATAGTGCGTGCAGTAGGAAATAGTGCTAATGGCGCTGTATCAGCAGCTCGCCTCGGTCTTTCATCAGCGCTTGTATCAAATGTTGGTGATGATCAAAACGGAGGAGAATGTCTTGCAACACTCAAGCAAAACGGAGTCTCGACTGAATTCATGAAAACACATAAACACAGAGAGACTAACTACCACTATGTATTATGGTTTGAAGATGATCGAACTATACTCGTTAAACATCAGGAATATGAGTATATGTTGCCAAATATAGGAAATCCAAAATGGTTGTATCTTTCTTCACTTGCAAAAAACTCCCTCTCATACCACATGGAACTCGGTGCGTATTTACGAGAACATCCCGACATTAAACTTGCATTCCAACCAGGAACATTTCAAATGCAGCTTGGTGTTGAAAGTCTGCGAAGTATCTACAGTCAAACAGAGCTTTTTTTCTGCAATGTTGAAGAAGCAAGACGAATCCTTGGAATCCTTGATGACATGAAAGCTGAAGAACTCCTCCCTAAGATTGCCGCTCTTGGTCCAAAGATTGTTGTGATAACTGACGGCCCTAAAGGTGCATACGCCTTCGACGGAAAAGAAATATGGTTTATGCCTCCATATCCTGATCCAAAACCGCCATTTGAAAGGACTGGTGCTGGGGATGCGTTTGCATCAACGTTCACTGCAGCACTCGCATTAGGAATGAGTATTCCACAAGCTCTTTCTTGGGGACCAATCAACTCAATGTCTGTCGTACAACATGTGGGCGCTCAGAAAGGTCTTCTCTCCCGTGCAGAAATTGAAAAATTATTACAAGAAGCTCCAGCTGAATACAAACCAAAACTCTTAAGCTAGTGTTATGAGTTTTAAGTAGATACAGACTAGACCTCTCGAACGAAAATAAATCGAGGACTTTTTGTTCCCCGTATTTCAACTTCTTCAGTAAACATACTTAGCGGTCTCACCCAAAGTTTTGAGAGATCATTTTCATACAAGGCTTCGTACACAACAAGATCCTCAAGAGTTTCAGAATGTTTTGCAATACCAATCACACGGTATTCTTTTCCCGACTTTGCATGTACATATATTCCCGGTAAGACCATATCAATTATCGAGAGAGAACTCGTTTCACCGCATCAATAATCCCTTGTTCACCCATTCCATAGTGTTCAATAAGTTCATCTTGTGTACCCGACTGGCCGAATTCATCTTTTACTCCAACAAACTCTTGTGATACCGGCATATGCTGAGAAAGAAATTCTGCGACAGCAGATCCCATACCACCACTAACCTGATGTTCCTCGACTGTAACTACTTTTGGAGCACGCTTCACCGAAGAAAGAATAGTTTCACCATCAAGAGGCTTGATTGTCGCAATATTCACCACAATTGATCCAGTACCTTCACTCTCAAGTTTTCTTGCTGCAAGAAGTGCTTTGTGAACTAATGCTCCGGTAGCAAGAATCGTAACTTGTGGATTCTCAGATTCAAAAAACACCTGTGCCTTTCCGATTTCAAATGGCGTATCGAGAGTAGTAATGATAGGAGTTTTCTCACGAGCAAGACGAATATAAACCGGACTATTTATTTTTGCCGCAGCAATGGTAGCCTTCTTTGCTTCAATACTGTCGCAAGGAGAAATAACGACCATACGAGGAATAACACGAGTAATGGCGATATCCTCAATAGCTTGATGTGTTCCTCCATCAGGACCAACAGAAACTCCTGCATGACTACCTGCAATTTTTACCGGTACATTGTTGTAGCAAATAGTAGTACGAATTTGTTCCCAGTTTCTTCCAGGAGAAAACATGGCATATGAACTTATAAATGGAATCTTCCCCATCGCTGCCATACCAGATGCAACACCAGCAAGATTCTGCTCAGCAACACCAATTTCAATAAACCTCTCAGGAAATTTTTCCTTGAATATGTGCATTTGAGTTGACTCAGTTAAGTCAGCACAGAGACCTACAACCTGCGGATCAGATTCTGCAGCTACAAGTAGACCTTCTCCAAAACCTTTGCGAATTGGAACTTGCTCGATATCTGTATCAAATAATTTTTTATTGAGATGAATCATATTATCTATTCTTACTAGTCCATAAACTATTCCACCAGTCGGATGGCCCTCTTTCAAAAATGATCTCACCAATATATTTTGCGCTTTCGGTTTGTAATCGTGCCAATTTATTCTCCTTTTCTGCATTCTTTGGACTTCCCGGTTTTCCTTCAAGCCAAAGTTCTGCTTCTTTATTCCCTTGCCACACATATTCCCTCAAAAGAAGAAGTTGATCAACAAGATCAGCATCTTTCGCAACAACAGCTTCTTTGCTTTCTCTTTTTTCATATTCGTCTGCAATTTCTTTCAACTCTTGAAAAGGTAAAGACCCGAGCTGTTCTTCACGAATCTCATCTTCAAAGATTTTTACATATTTTTTATGGATCCAGTTATGATCTCCACTTCTCACTTCTCCCATATCGTGTGATAAGCACATCATCACCACTTTATATGGATCAACTTGTTCCATTTTTGCTAGAAACCAACCAATCAATGTTACACGGTATGAATGAGTCGCAATATTATCTGACATGTCATCAGTAAGAAATGTCTGACGATGCATACGAGGAAGTTTCCTCATTGTTCCCATTTCAAAAAGAAAGTCTACTATTTTTGTTTTCTTATCTTCACTCATATTATTGATGTTCGCTCATGATTCTTCCTCCAAGAGTTCTCAACTCCTTAAGAGCCATATCTGCTTCTTCTTTATTTGGAACTTTACCGTGCCACTCATATTTTTCTTCAAACTCTTTTACTCCTTTCCCGGGAATTGTATGCGCGATAATAACACTTGGTCGTTCAAACACTGCTTTTGCTTCTTCGAGTGCCTCGTGAATTGCCCGGAAATCGTGTCCTGAACATTCAATCACGTGCCAGTTAAATGCCTCCCACTTAGCTCGAAGTGAATCAAGAGGCATCACGTCTTCTGTAAAACCGTCTATCTGGATATTATTTCTATCAACAATTGCTATGAGATTGTGAAGTTTTTCCTTTCCAGCAAGCATGATTGCCTCCCAATTTGACCCTTCATCAAGTTCACCATCACCAAGAAGGCAGTAGATATGTTTTCTAGAAGAAATATCCATACGATCAGCAATCGCCATACCGACAGCTTGTGCAAGTCCTGCACCAAGCGGCCCTGATGAAGTTTCAAGCATTGGAAGCCATTCACGATGAGGATGACCCTGGAGACGTGTTCCAAATTTTCGAAGTGTTTTTAACTCTTCCACAGGAAAATATCCAGCATGTGCCATTGTCGCATAAAGCACAGGGCAAATGTGACCATTTGATAACACAAGACGATCACGCTCACTCCATGAAGGATTTTTTGGATCATGCTTCAATGTGTGGAAATAGAGGAGAGTAAAAATATCTGCCATACCGAGCGGTCCTGCAGTATGACCACTCTTTGCCTCCAACAGCATTTCAATAATTGACTCACGAATAGTATTCGCTTTCAATTCTAACTCTTTTACTTTTTCGTCAGTTAAATT
>CAZYGU010000005.1:0-2361 GCA_964646785.1 uncultured Candidatus Saccharibacteria bacterium
TCGATAGCGTGTTCCAGAACGTTCCCAGTGACTCGGTTGATCTGATGAAACGCATCGCATGCGTCGAGTCTGATTGCGGAATTCAGTTCGAACCGGGCGACACCACTGAGGTACGCCGTGGACGAGCGAATTCTCATGCCGTAGGGATTTTTCAAATCATGGAAACTCTCCATGACTCCAACTGTGAGAAGTTTGGATACGACATCATGACCGCCAGAGGTAATGTCGGATGTGCGTATCTTCTCTTCAAAGAGAACGGAGTGAGGGACTGGGAGGACTCGAGGCGTCTGTGGGGAAACTGGGAAAGTTCAACTTCTCCAGCTCCTCGAACACCTTCTAGTTCTTCCAGAACGCCGAGCGTGACTGCTACACCCAGTGCTGTTGCATCGCAATGCCTACCAAACATGGGTCGCGGTGATCAGACACTTATTGTCACCGCACCAGCAGCGAGCGATACCACGTGGAGCGAAAAAGTGCTCCTCTGTGGTCGCAGACTCCACTGGGGAGAGGCACAAGGCACTGTTGAAGTTGTAATGCGGGATGATCGCGGAAGAGTTGAAACCCTTCGCGTTGGTCCTGAAACCGATTGGCCGTGGGCACCGAGGTGGGTGCAAGTCAAATCGACCGCTGATACAGCTGTCACGTACAAGTTCATTCGTTCAGTGAGGTAAACCGAGGGCCAGATGCGCATGCGCATCTGGCCCTCTTTCATTTTTATAATACAAACTAACAACTCTCTACTGACTACTCCAAACTATTTAGATATACTAATGATATGAAATGGAATCGTGGAAGTGACACTATCTGGGCAGTTGTCATTATTGCAGTTATTATTCTTGCGTGGATAAGCCAAGGTGCCAAAAGTACTTCAACAACAAACAAAACAAAAAAAGAAACCTCTTTTGTTCCAAGTCCAGATAAAGCAGTGAACACTCCGAGTGGTGGAGCAAAAAAACAAACAAGTCTTACAAAAAATACCACCGGCCAATCAGAGTATTATGGGCAAATTACTATTAGTGCTGGAAATGCAAAAAGTGAATTCCAGCCATACAAGGAATACATTATCTTAAGTGCATCAAGTAAACTAAAAAAACCTGTTAATATTTCTGGATGGTACCTTACTAATGCCAAAGGAGACAGAACTTATCAAGTCGGAACGCAAACAATGCATTTCAGCTCTGACACTGTCACTATTCCATTCGGAACACGACTATTCTTCCCTTCAATTCAAAATGCTTCATTCCCTATCCTTCTTATGCCCGGCTCAAAAGCATATCTTTCTACAGGTTCAGTGAGTTACAACAATGGTAGACTACCGAGTTTTCAAGAAAATAAGTGCAGTGGATATTTAGCGAAAGGAAAGAATGCTATTTCTCTCTATCCGCAAATTTCATCAGGTTCCTGCCCAAGTCCAAAAAAAGAACCAGGTGTAAATAATCTCGAGCAATCATGCTACAAACTTATTCAATCAATGAGTAGCTGCCACACTCCCGACTACAACAGCACTGTTACCGTTAATAAAGTAAAGGAAACTGGATACGTCGATGGTGTTGCAAACCTCACCCAAAGCTGCAAAAACTTCTTACAAGCACACTATTCGTACAATGCTTGTGTAGCAAACCATCAAAATGATCCTGACTTCTATGGCAGAAATACATGGAGAATATTCCTTAATCACAACTGGGAACTATGGGCAAAAACACGTGAGAAAATTACCCTCTTTGATTCACAAGGAAAAATTGTAGATGATCTAATATATTAATTTCCCATAACAAAAAACCGCCCATTGGGCGGTTTTTTGTTATTCGCTAATCGTTAATGAGAGTATCTACGTATGTTGAGGATGGAGTAATGTTGAATGTTTTAAGAACAACACGTATGATCCCGAACACTGACACCATAATAAACATCCCGATGAGCCCCCATAGAATAGTTTGTTTTCCTTTTGTTTGTCCTGAAGCATCTCCATTCCCAGAAGACATCACGAATTGAAATATTCCCCAGAAGAAGTAAAGAGAAGCAACAACAAAAGCAAAAATAATAAGCGGATTCAAAATTACTTGTGCTATTGCAGAAAGAAATTCGTTGATAGACACAGTAATTGGTAATTAGGAACGATTAAGGCTGATAGCTAGGTGAAGGATCTACAGTTGGAATAGTTCCTGAATCACCATTTTGATCGATGTCGAGCTGATCTCCAACGAAGGTTACAAGACCCCATACTGAAGTCATCACAAAGAGTGCAATAACACCCCAGATCATCTTACTTCGTCCTTCCTTTCGTGCATCTTCATCTCCAGACGCAAGGATAAACTGTGCAAGACCCCAGAAGAAGTAAAGGAGTCCAATCGCCACAACAAG
>CAZYGU010000005.1:2461-3887 GCA_964646785.1 uncultured Candidatus Saccharibacteria bacterium
AAATTTCTTAACCATGAATATTCGTAAAAATTACTGATAAGTATTAAACCCTTGTAAAGGATATACCTATAATAATACCAGAGAACGAAGTGAAAACAATGGTTCTGGGGATAAAAAGAATGATTACGGAGTGAGAGGTCGACTGTTAACAGGAATAGTCCGGGGAGTACTACCCCCAAATAAATCACCCTCAATAAAACCGACAATTCCCCATACAGAAGTAATAATAAAGAGAACTATGATTCCCCACAACATTTTTCTTCTCCCTTCAGTAACAGCTTTTTCATCACCAGCATGCTGAATAAACTCTACAAGCCCCCAAAAAAAGAACAGTAGTGCACATGCAGCAGTCAATGGAATAAGAAGTCCAACAATATTTCCAACTGCAGCAATAAGATCTTGAACGCTTGTAATCATAGTATAGATGGAATTATTAAACCGGTAATTGAGGTATTCCTATGGTTCCTCCAAAAAAATCTCCATAGAAGAAATTAAGAATCCCAACAAATGAAACCATGACAAATAAGGCAATAATTCCCCAAAACATAAGCTTCTTACCCTCAATAACAGCTTTTTCGTCTCCTGATGCCCGAATAAACTTCGCCAATCCCCAGAAAAAAATCACGAGTGTCATTGCAACAATAAGTGGCAACAAGGAATTAATGAAACCTATAAACATGCACAACACCTCGCTAAATGTTGTCGGTGTTGCGCCTGGAGCAGGACACAAAGGAGTTGCCGCAAAGACAGGTACCCCAACTAGTAACATCAGCGTACCTAAACCACCTTGTATCGCACGAGAAATAGATACCATTGATTTATGGAGTAAGACTGGTAAGACTATTAATTGTTGTTTCGATAACAGTAGCAATCACCCAAGCCCCAAGAAGTATTGCTGTACCGATAGCTGCATGAAGAAATGCAGTCTTTCCTTGAGTGATTTGCTTCTCATCGCCCCGTGCTGTAACCAACAGAAACCCAGCATAGATAATATAGAGTGTTGCAAGCACACCACCAATCGGAACAATAATATTATCAATAACATCTTTGATAAATCCGTATAACGTACTTGAACCCTTAAGTGGATTTTCTATCGTGATATCTATTGGTGTTGCAGCATACATTATAAAAAGAGGAACAAAGAATATCATTAACGCGCATACAAAAACTCCAAATTTTCTCATGATTGTACGTTTCATTATCATAAATTGTATCATGGGGTTGATTGCTTTAGTAAAGAATAGTCACTACTACTGAGAAGTGCAGTAAGAATAAGATCAACAACAAGCCATGCAGCAAGCATCCACATAAGACCAATTCCTACTTTCACAAACACCTCCCTCCCTTTCGCTACCTGACCAGAATTGCCTGCCGCGGTTAATATCAAATACCCAGCATACGAAAAACTGACTGCAGCAACTGGAAT
>CAZYGU010000005.1:3987-5687 GCA_964646785.1 uncultured Candidatus Saccharibacteria bacterium
AACAAGGTTATTAAGCTGATTAGTTGCTTGATTGAGTGATGTATCAAGTGTTGCCTTTCCGGCGGTCACTTGCTCAATTAGATTTCGGAATATTACTGATGTTTTCTCTGCATCAACATCAATCCAGGCCTTTGACCATAGAGCACTATCATAAAATACAGGACCAGTAAGATCAGTAGGGCGCTTCGAAAGAATATCTCGTCGTACAGAAGGCAAACGCAAAACATCGGCAAAGCGTTTTGCTGAGTCACCTGACGCAAGAGCAGAAACAGCCTTATATGCAGCACCAACATTCTTTGAATTTTTTACAATGGCAAGAGATTGTAATCTA
Organism: uncultured Candidatus Saccharibacteria bacterium; assembly: GCA_964646785.1. Taxonomy (GTDB): domain Bacteria; phylum Patescibacteriota; class Minisyncoccia; order Phycocordibacterales; family Zambryskibacteraceae; genus JBGTNQ01. Next base: position 4,319 of record CAZYGU010000005.1, read on the forward strand.
CCGAATGTAGATTTCTTTGTAGCAGTACGAGACTGTGGGAGTGTTGTCACATCAAAATTAAGGTTTGGATTTTTTAACTTAATAACAGAAAATTCAGATGCTCGTCCAAAATAAAGAGCGAGATCCCCAGCAACAAACATGCTCTGTGAATCAGGAAGGGATCGATTCCATGAATAATATGGCTTTGATGGATTTGAAAATTCCGTGTAATACGTGAGTGCAGCAGCTCCAGGAGCAACCGGAAGCTCAAGCCCTTCATAAATGGAACTTTGAAGTCTATCTCCTGTTCTTGTCACAATCGGTGCGCCAGCTTGGAAGAAAAGTGCTGCAATAATATCCTTTGCATTAGTAATATTTTGATACTCACCAAGAGCAACAGTTGCCCGTGTGATATTTAATGCACCATCCTTTTGGGTCAGTTTCTGTGAGAGGTTGTAAAACTGATCCCAAAACTGTGGTGGCTCTGACAAACTATTATCAGTAAAAATATCCTTATTCCAATACATAACAAGTGGGTCAACAGCGATAGGAATTGCGAGAACACCCTTTGGTAGCATGAAAATATTTGCCGCTTCAATAAAATTAGAAACATAATCCCGCTCACTATACGTTGCATATGGAATAGTAAAAAACTTGTTACTATTCTTTAAAATTTCTTCTTGAGGAAGAAATACAATGTCTGGACCGACACCACTTGCAAGTGCGTTTACAAACTCATCTGCAAATGTATTTGGGTTTTTCTCAACATACATAAGTGAAAACGTTTTATCCTTTGAAACTGGTGACTGTGAGACAACGTCGAGAAATACTTGCTGCGGAATAGTTCCCCACATCACGATCTGTACCCGAGTTACCGAATTGCCTCCCTTAAACAAAGCAAAAGTCATCACCCCAATAACAATAAAAGCTCCGAATACTGCCGTAAGAATGAGTTGAAATTTTGACATTGACAACATAGCGGTTTTTAGGGTTTTAGAAAAATAATTCCATAATGATGCTCTCCTGCTTGTATTTCCTTCTCAACAACAAATCCTACACTTGTGAAAGTAGATACAGCTGTATCATGCGTGAAGACTGATTCTCGATGAGGTCCAATTCCCCCAAATGACTCTGACCAATCAACAACAAGCAATTTCCCACCTTTTTTTATAATTCGAAACGTCTCACTCGCAACAGTTCTCTTGTCTTCAATCTGAAACATCAAATTGGAAATAATTGCATAATCTGCTACCGCATCCTTCATACGGGTACCCATTGGCTTTTCAATATCGCCCCAAATTACTTCTATATGGGCAAGCCCTTGATTTTGTGCTTCATTTTTTACACGCGTAAGCATATCCTTTTGGATATCAATCGCATATACCTTCCC
>CAZYGU010000005.1:5787-16395 GCA_964646785.1 uncultured Candidatus Saccharibacteria bacterium
TCACGAAGTTTCATAATACGAACACCTTGTGTTTGTCGTCCAAGCTCTGGAATTTCTTCAATTGAAGTACGGATGACTTGTCCCTTCTTTGAAATTGCCACTATTTCTTCCTGATCTGGCGTGACAATTGCGGAAGCTATAACATCTCCTGTCTTGGTAGTCACATTTCCTGTTTTAATTCCTGATCCACCACGATTTTGAACCTTATATTCTTCAAGATCAGTCTTTTTGCCGTATCCATTCTTATATACAGTAAGAAGCATTGGTTTCTGGGCATCTTTCTTCGCAACTTGTGCACCGATAACAAAATCTTTTTTATCAAGTTTAATCAAACGAACACCTCCTGCACTACGTCCCATTTCACGTGCATCAGATTCTTTAAATCGAATTGACTGTCCTTCAGTAGTAACGATAGAAACAGTATCTCCTCTATCAACCAATGAAACAGAGACAAGTAAATCATCAGGCGAAAGCTTAATCGCGATAATGCCACTTGCTCTCACATCAGCGAAACTTTTTGCGGAAACTCTCTTTCCTGCACCAAGCTTGGTAACCATAATAAGTGACAGTTCAGCTTTTCCTTTTTCACCTTTTGGCACAGGAAGAATAGAAGTGATTTTTTCTTCACTACCAAGCGAAATGAAATTCATAATTGACTTACCACGGGTTGCACGCTTTCCTTCTGGTATATCGTACATCTTGATCTGGTATGCCTTTCCTTTATCTGTAAAGAATAAGAGGTCACTATGAGTAGATGCTGTGAGGAAATGAGTCACAAAATCCTCTTCTTTAGTGTTGAGATCAACAACTCCAACTCCCCCGCGCTTTTGCGCTTTATATTCAGCAGGATTTGTTCTCTTAATATAACCTCCCGCAGTAAGAACAAGCGCATTTTCTTCATCTGCTATAAGGTCTTCTACTGAAAATACTTGTGCTCCATGTTTTACTACCTTAGTACGTCTTGGATCACCGTATTTTTCTTGAAGATCAGCCATCTCTTTTTTGATAATTGCAAGAATTTTCTTTGCACTTGCGAGAATACTCTTAAGCTCTTCAATGAGTGATTGCACTTCCTTAAGCTCATCTTCGATCTTCTTTCTTTCAAGACCCGCAAGCTTCTGGAGTCTCATTTCTAGAATTGCTGTTGCCTGGAGATCAGAAAACTTAAATTCTTTTTTAAGGTTAGCATGTGCTTCCTCAACAGACTTTGATGCACGAATAAGTTTGATAATTGCATCAATGTGATCAAGTGCTTTCTTCAAACCAAGCAAAATATGTTCTCGATCTTCTGCTTTTTTAAGATCAAATGCTGTTCTTCTTCGAACAACAACATTTCTGTGCGCAACAAATTCAGTAAGAATATCCTTAAGGGACAATGTTTGTGGAACACCATTTACAAGAGCAACGAGGTTAAAGTGGAATGTTTCTTCGAGTTGAGTGTGTTTATAGAGTGTATTTAAAATCTTTTGTGGCTGACTTCCGTTCTTAAGCTCAATAACAATACGGATATCCTTCGCAGATTCATCACGAAGTGCCTTGATACCATCAACTTTTTTATCACGAACAAGCTCAGCAATCTTTTCAATAAGTGTTGCTTTGTTCACACGGAAAGGTATTTCTGTGATGACAATCTGAAACGCACCAAGTTTTGTTTCAGTAATTTCTGCAACTCCTCGAGTAACAACACCACCACGTCCTGTAGCATAAGCATGATGAATATCCTTTTGGTTGAAGATGATTCCACCTGTTGGAAAATCTGGTCCTTTTACAAATTGTAAAAGATCTTCGGTTGTTGCATCACTGTTATCAATAAGATACGAAACTGCATCTACCAATTCATTGAGGTTATGAGGAGGGATATTTGTTGCCATTCCCACCGCAATACCAAGAGTTCCATTAAGTAGAAGGTTTGGAGCTGCAGAAGGAAGTACAACGGGCTCTTTTCGAGAACCGTCATAGTTTGGTCGCAAATCAACTGTATCCTTCTCAATATCTCGCAATAGCTCACTCGCAATACGAGACATTTTTGCCTCAGTATATCGATACGCAGCTGCATTATCACCGTCAATCGAACCAAAGTTTCCTTGACCCATAACAAGTGGATATCGTGTTGTGAAATCCTGTGCGAGTTTTACCATTGCCTCATACACAGAAGCATCACCGTGTGGATGGTACATACCAAGCACATCTCCCACCACTGTTGCAGACTTTCGGAATTTTGCTGAAGATGTAAGTCCTGCTTGATTCATCGCATACAAAATTCTTCGATGTACAGGTTTTAAACCATCACGAACATCTGGAAGTGCACGATCAGTAATCACTGACATCGCGTAGTCGATAAACGACTCTTTCATTTCAGTAACAATGTTGCGTGAAAGAACACTTACTCGTTCAATAGGAGCAACTGGTGATTCATTCTTGTCTGATTTCTTTGCCATATATCGGTATAAGGAATTAATTTACAGGACTTGCTGGTGCAAGCTTGATTTGTCCAGATTCAACTTGAGTTTTCATCGAATCATATTCATTCTGCAAATCAACACTTGATATTTGAGACTCAAACAATCCTTTCATTGCAGTGTATGCATCTGCAGTTTGTCGTTTCAATGTATTAAAAGGAGTATTTTCTGGAGAAACTTCAGCACTTGGAGCTGGCTTGTTTTCAGCAACAATACGATGAGTATCACTTGGCAGTAATACCGAAAGCCATGCGACAAAAATAGCACCCGTTACAGCAGCAGAAGTCACAAGTGCGAATCGTCGCTTGTGATGATGAGACTTTGTCCTTAACTCTAAAAGATAGCGATTAATCATATGTATATTGTATCTATTACTCAGCAGATAATACAACTACTTCACCTTCTTTTCCCTCCAAATCCTTTTTCTTTAACGTTAGTTTATCAGTCGGTTTCACATCTTCCTCTCCAGCTTCTTTCAAAAAAGTTTTCAGTGCTGTTGCAGAAAATCCTTCACCATAATGCATCGGCACAATCACTGACGGTTCAAGTTTTGTTGCAAGACTTGATGCTTCACCAGGACTTAATACACCATCACCACCAATTGGTACGAACAAAATATCGATATCATCAAGCGCCTCTTTTGCTTGTGTATCGAGTGAATCAGCGGATCCTAGCGCACCAAGAAAACATAAATTCATTCCTTCAAGGTTCATAAGGTAGATAGTATTAATACGATCTTCACCCTTATATGTTGAACGAGACAAAAAACCTCGAATAAAAATGCCGCCAATTTCATACTCACCAGGACCAGATATAACAAAAGCTTCTCGATCTCCACGAGATGCAGAATCTGCACCATTCATGTCTGGATCATTGAGAGAAATAAGAGCAATATCTGCTCCAAAGCGTGTAGGCTTAAACTTTGAATCTTTTGAAACGGGGTTATACGAGACAGTGATATCTCCGAATTGAATTTTGAATGATTCAACACCCTGATACGTAATAATCATGCACGAGATTATATCACATTACCTTCAATTTTCATCTATATTGACAAAAACCCATATTTTTAGCCATATTTTTGATTCCATATTAAACAATATGAAAAATAACTTGACAATATCTATGGATATGCTATGATGTATATCCAACAGCTTGTCCACTCTGTCATGAGTTGAGGACAACCTGAGTTCTTTCCCACCGCTACCTGTGAGGCTCATCTGAGCGAAAACATCCGAGGACCCCCGACAAACGTCAACCCTCGACCATTCGCGGCAGGACCCTCGACTCGCGCGCCGATCAACACGGCGTAGTGCGACCTCCACGGGAACGGCCATCGGGCCCCGGGAACAACTCGCACACTTTGCCACCGGTCACAACCGGTAACAAGGATTGGCCACATCGCACGGCCAAGCTCACATTCTGGGAGACGCTCCCTATGCTGAGAAAAGCGTGTACCTAGGGTTCCGGAAATCCGGACCCTGACAGGACAGCACTGACATCATAATTTTGACTCGGAGCGCAGGCGGGCGACTTGCCAAGCCACCGCACGAGAAAAGTTCATGTCAGTGACTGAACGCAACACCATACTGATACACACAAAAAAGCAGTGTGGCACCCCCGGAACGTTTCGTTCCGGGGGTTTCCATTTATATGGCAAGGCCTCGCCTCGCCATATAAATGTGGACAAACATAACATTTATTGCTATCCTCTTCCTGCTTTTGATACTCAGAAGCAGTTTTTATTTTCATTAATAGCCTACCGTAACCTTCCGATAGAGCATTTCTGTCACGGCAAATCGGAAACCGGAGGCGACAATATGTATGACAAAAGACGAAAAAGCGCTGGCTGCAGAGATGTTGTTAGAAGAAGGAAACACAGTGAAAAAAGAGACAGTTATGTCTCGAATGCTCGCTGACACCCAAAATCCACCATCAGTTGATGATGTTATTGAGGGAACAGTTATTGGTATCGACAAAGGAGCTGTCTACATCGACCTCTTCCCTTTTGGTACCGGTATTATCTATGGACGTGAGTACTTGAACGCACGTGATATCATCCGAAAAATAAACATCGGTGATACGGTTGCTGGAAAAGTTATTCCATCAACAAACAAGGACGGTTATATCGAAATCTCACTCAAGGAAGCTCGACAGGCACTCATTTGGAGTGAAGCTGAAGATGCAATCAGAAATAAGACTGCATACGAACTTCCAATCCAGGATGCAAACAAAGGAGGTCTTATTATTTCATGGCAAGGTATCCAAGGGTTCCTTCCTGCTTCTCAACTAAAAACAGAACACTATCCACGTGTTTCTGATGGAGATAAGGATAAGATTCTTGAAGAATTAAAGAAACTTGTTGGAGAAAAAATCTCAGTTTCTATTATTGCAGCTATTCCAAAGGAAGGTAAACTCATTTTCTCTGAGAAAAGCCCTGAGAATAAGGATAAAGAAAGTATTATTGATCGATACACACTCGGTGATGAACTTATGGGAGAAATCACTGGTATTGTCGACTTTGGTATCTTCGTAAAACTTGAAGAAGGGCTTGAGGGACTTGTCCATATTTCAGAAATTGATTGGGCACTTGTTGAAAATCCACGCTCTCTCTATAAAGTTGGTGACAAGGTGAAAGTAAAGATCATCGATATCAAGGATGGAAAAGTTTCACTTTCAATCAAGGCTTTGAAAGAAAACCCTTGGCGTGAAGCTGAAAAGAAATACAAAAAAGACGACATGGTAAAGGGTGTTATCATCAAATTCAACAAGCATGGTGCACTTGCATCTATTGAAGAAGGTGTTGCTGGACTCGTCCACATCTCTGAATTCGGTAGTGAAGAAAAACTTCGTGAAAAACTTGAACTTGGTAAGACATATAACTTCAAAATTACCCTCTTTGATCCAAAGGAACAGAAGATGGCACTTTCATTCACGGAAGCAAACAAATAATAGATAACGAATAGTTTTTGGTCAGTATTATAGAGAATAATCAAACCCTGATTCACGACGTGAATCAGGGTTTGATTTATGAATTCAAAAGCGTAAAATCGAAAAAGAATTCATTCTTCCATTTCATCATGAGGATTCACACATGACTGCCCCAGGTTCTCGTTTTCGAACCCACACTGATCTAAGAATCAACCATTCAGAAAGAAGTGACGAACACCGAAGGCAAGACATCTTACTTCTCCTTATGATTTATTTCAGTGAGCAAGATGTGAACATTGTTTCTTGGCATGCACTTCAGAGAATATGGACTGTTGTTCTCAGGAAACTTGGGAAAAAAGATTTAGAAGTTCCTGGTTTCTATCGTGACATCACTATGGGTCGATACAGGGAACTCGACAACCTTTTCTTCTGGCTCGCTGGTGCAGGATTTGGTTACTATTTCCTTAATGGAGAACTTGAGCTTCACCTTTCCATCTCTCCAAGAGCAGGACGTGTTATGAAGGAACAGGGCGAAACAGAAGAAGTTCGAAAAGTAATGGAGGTTGCTCCAGAAATTCTTCGTCTCTACCATATCGCAAAGCGAAAAGTGAGATAAAAAACACCCGTGAAGCTTGTACTTCACGGGTGTAATTTTGAATTCTAAAGTGATTCCTTGGAAATTAGTTACATTGCGTCATTGCAACGTCTCGCCCATCTGAAATTATTATTTCAATCGCTTCCGAAACATGTTTTGCAATTTTTTTGAGCTCTTCCTCTTCTTTTTTTGAAAATCCACCCAAAATAAATTTCTCAACATCCTTTTCACCATGAGGTTTCTTTAATTTCCCTGATGGAGTTGAAGGACTGATACCAACCCGAATCCTGACAAACGCTTTTGTCTTAATTGAACGAATAATTGATTCAAGTCCTCGATGACCACCAGATCCACGGTCAAATGAAATACGAATGTTTCCTAATGCTAAATCAAGATCATCATATACAACAATCAATTGCTCTGCTTTTTTTGCACTTGTAATGAGCGGAGTGACACTGCTCCCTGATTTATTCATAAATGTCTCAGGAAACACAACCATAATCTTCTCTTTTCCTACCTTTCCCTCGCCAACCAAAGCCTTATATTTCTTAGAAACTTCCAACTCTTCATCAAGATGATTTTTTACAAAATATGAAAGAGCGAGACGTCCAGTATTGTGGCGAGTCTTTGCATATTCTTGTCCTGGATTTCCTAATCCAACGATTGTGTACATATGTTCAGTCTAACTATTTGATTGCACACATGCAAACGAAAGTTTTTTTCATAAAAACGCATTGAAACATGCTCTTTCACTTTACGTCAACTCTTACTCTGCGCTACAATGCATGCAATACTTTTTCTATGTACGATCCACAGAAACAAATCTATCCTTCTTCATTTTCAAAACCTGCTGATTTTAATTCACCATCTGAACCAGAAATACCGACTCAACCACTTCAGGTAGTAAAAAAGCCAAAAGGTTTCTTCAGAGAACTTATTGAATTTGTCATCATTGCACTTATTATCGTTGTCCCATTTCGTATCTATATTGCCCAGCCATATATTGTAAATGGCGCTTCAATGGATCCAACATTTAAAACCTCTGACTACCTCATCGTCAATCAATTATCAAAACGTTTCGAAGACCCTGCACGTGGATCAGTGCTTATCTTCAAATACCCTAAGGATCCATCAGTCTATTTTATTAAGCGTGTTATTGGCCTTCCTGGAGAAACCGTCATTATTACTGACGGAAAAGTAAGCATCAAGAACACTTCAAACCCAGAAGGTTTCGCACTCAATGAACCCTATGTAAAACTTGAGAAGCATGAGAGCTTTACCACAACACTGAAAAAAGATGAGTACTTCGTCATGGGTGATAACCGGATAGGGAGCGCTGATTCACGCATGTGGGGACCAGTACCAAAAGCAAATATTGTTGGAAGTCCAATTATTCAGTTGTTTCCTATCAGCAAAATTAGTCTCAATCCTGGAGACGAGACATCTACCATAGTAAAGAAGTAGTATGCCGAACAAGAACATCAATCGAAATGTACGCGAAGATGCGCATTTGTTACGGGAATTCGAAAAGCCTTTTGAAACGGCACTTCATTTTGGATTTACCCCGATCAAAACCCCTGAAATAACAAAAGACGATTCATTAAAGCTTAAATCAGTAAAAGATCCGTATCACGATCCGAAGCGAATTCAAGCTGAATCACCATTTACATTTGATGCACTTGAGAAAATTGCACTCCTAAGAACCTACCAAGAGACAGGTCTAGAGACTGCTGCGCCTCCAGCACTTTTGGCTTACAAAAAACCTATCTCTGGCACATTCAATAAAAAATCGAGTGATATTGTTATCGGGCTCGATATATTAGGACTTCCAAGTAGTGCTGCCGAAGGTATCATTATCCGAACGGCCCTCTCGATTCTCGAGGATGAAGGATTCAAAAATCTGACCATTCACATCAATAGTCTTGGCGACAAAGATTCAGTTGGAGATTTTGAGAAGGCAGTTTCTGTGTTTGTACGAAAACACATGAATGGATTCCCTGCAGATATTCGTAAAATGGCAAAGCATGATATTTTTGACATCCTCCGAAGTACCGATGAGAAACACCACGCAATCCAACAACAAGCACCAAAATCTATTTCATTTCTCTCTGAACGGTCTCGTAATGATTTAAAAGAAGTACTTGAGTATTTAGAAGTATTTGATATTCCATACGAAATTTCTCCACGACTTATTGGTTCACCATGTTTTTGTTCACATACAATTTTTGAAATCCGTACTGGTGATGGAGACAAAAACGACCTTCTCGCACAAGGATATCGATATGGGAGACTATCGAAAAAAATTGGTGCAAAACGTGAACTTCCATCAATTGGAATAACAATTTCATTTAAGAAAAAAGAAAAGATAACCCTTTCAAAAGGTATTAGTAAGCCAAAATTTTATTTGATTCAACTTGGACCGGAAGCAAAACTCCATACACTTCCCGTTGTAGATATACTCCGAAAAGCACGCATCTCAGTTGCCCACTCGATTGCAAAAGATAAGCTTGGTAGTCAGCTTGGTGCAGCAGAAAATATGAAAGTTCCTTATGTGCTTATTATTGGCCAAAAGGAAGCTATAGAAAAGTCAGTCACCGTGAGAAATATGTCTACACGAGCCCAAGAAACGGTTTCTATACCTAAACTGGTCGAATACTTAAAAAAGCTCAAATAGCCTTACAAACACCCTTGCGTAGCTTGTGTTCTCATGCTAATATCCTAGTCCTATGATTAACGTACAAGTAGAAAGAAACCAGAACGAAAACAGCCTTTCCCTTCTTCGTCGCTTTACGAAGCGTGTTCAAGGTTCAGGAGTTCTTCCACGTATCCGAGGTATTCGATACTCAAGTAGAAATATCTCTGAGGCAGTAAAACACAAAAAGACCATGAAAAAGCTTAGTCAAAAAGCATACATCATGAATCTCATTAAACTCGGTAAAATTACTGAGAACAGCAATGGCCGACCAAGCAAAAAATAAGGAATCTCTATTTTCCATTCACAACACAACAAAAGGCAAGCTTCCTCGCTTGCCTTTTGTTCAGATAAAAAATGCAATTCTTGGTGAGAGTTACGAACTCTCATTGGTATGCATTGGAAACACACGATCGCGAGCACTCAATAGACAGTACAGAAACAAGGACTACTCAACAAACGTTTTATCATTCCCATTATCAAAGAATGAAGGGGAAATATTTCTTGATCTCAAAAAATCAAAATCAGAAGCACCAAAATTTGAAATGAATTACACAACATTCATTGCATATTTATTTATTCACGGACTTCTGCATCTCAAAGGACACGATCATGGTCCGCACATGGAAGCATTAGAGAAAAAATTTCTTAAAAAATTCGAGTTTTAAACAGAAAAACCATTGTTTCAAAGCATTTTCTGCTATGATAGTTAGTATCTAACTATTTTGTAGAGAATTTATGTCCAGACACACTACTGTCGGTATCGACATCGGCACATATCAAATTAAAGTTGTCGTTGCAGAAGAAGCAAGCGGAGACGACAAAGGATTCCCAAGAATTTTGGGAACGGGTTTTGCTGAATCGAAAGGACTTCGACATGGATATATCGTAAATAGTGCTGAAGTTGGGAGAGCACTCCGTTCAGCAATTTCACAAGCGGAAAAAGCTTCCGGCATTCAAGTAAAACGAGCATATGTTTCTGTTGGAGGTATTGGACTTGCGAGCGTTGTGTCGACTGGTTCAGTAGTAATCTCAAGAGGTGACGCAGAGATCACAGAGCTCGATACAGCAAAAGCTATGGATATTGCTCGTGAAGCAATCCCTCCTGCCCTTTCACAAAACCGCAGAATTATTTATGAAATTCCGGTGAAATATCGTGTTGATGGTAAGGAAGTACTTGGTATACATCCTCTCTCAATGAAGGGGATCAAACTTGAGGTAAAAGCACTTTTTATTACCTGTCTCGAACATCACCTCAAGGATCTTATTGAGGCAGTTGAAGAATCCGGTGTTGAAGTGATAGACGTTGTTGCTTCCCCTATCGCAGCAAGTTTTGTAACACTTAACAAGGCACAAAAAATTGCAGGATGCATTCTTGCAAACATTGGATCTGAAACAGTTTCTCTCGTTGTATTTGAAAACAACATCCCTATCTCTCTTGAAGTGTTTCCAATAGGTTCAACTGATATCACTAATGATATTGCGCTTGGACTTCGAATCCCCCTTGAAGAAGCAGAAAGTATAAAACTTGGAGGCATCACCCAAACAACATTCCCAAAAAAGAAACTTGATGAAATCATCAATGCTCGACTTTCGGATATGTTTGAACTCATCGAAGCTCATTTGAAAAAAATTGGAAAGAATAGTCTTCTTCCTGCTGGAATCATTATTACTGGCGGAGGATCTTCTATTGGAACTATCGAGGATTTTGCAAAAGCATCACTCAAGCTTCCATCTCGAGTTGCCCACATCAATATTCCAGAGAAGGAGAAAGGAAAAGTGAAAGACGCTTTTTTTGCTGTTGCCCTTGGGCTTTGTATTCTCGGTATGAGCGAAGAAGACGGAAACTCTAGCGGCTCTATTGTAATCAAAACCCCACGAAATATATTGAACAAAGTTCGCTCTTTCCTTCATCCGTTTCTCCCCTAAAA
>CAZYGU010000005.1:16495-40140 GCA_964646785.1 uncultured Candidatus Saccharibacteria bacterium
AAAACCATGCCCCAAGTAAAACCAGAAGTTGAAGCATTCGCTCGAATCAAAGTCATCGGTATTGGTGGATCAGGAAAAAACGCTGTTAACCACATGATTAACTCCAAAGTTCGCGGAGTTGACTTCTTGTCGGTAAACACTGACGCACAGGACCTTCATCACTCTCTCGCAAAAAAGAAAATCCACATTGGAAAGAATCTTACTCGTGGCCTCGGAACTGGCATGAATCCAGATCTTGGAAAGCGTGCAGCTGAAGAAACAAAGGAAGAAATTCAAGAAGCAGTGAAAGGAGCTGATATGGTGTTCATCGCATGTGGAATGGGTGGTGGAACAGGAACAGGTGCCGCTTCTGTAGTTGCTCGTACTGCCAAAGAATCTGGTTGCCTTACTGTTGCAGTCGTAACAAAACCATTTTTCTTTGAAGGCCTCCAGAGAATGCGCATTGCTGAACAAGGTATTGAAGAACTCAAACAATCAGTTGATGCGATCATTATTATCCCAAACGATCGACTCCTTTCAACGATCGATAAAGACACTACCGCAAAGAATGCATTCGCTATGTGTGATGACATTCTCCGCCGTGCAGTAGAAGGCATCTCAGACCTCGTAACAACACCAGGTATCATCAATATCGACTTTGCAGATATCAGGGCAATCATGGAGAACGCAGGACCAGCTCTTATGGGTATTGGATACGCATCTGGAGAAAAGCGAGCAGAAGAGGCTGCAAGAACAGCTATCAATTCCCCACTTCTCGAGGTTTCTATCTCTGGAGCAAAAGGAGTTCTCTTCTCTATCGCTGGAGGTGACGACCTTACGATGTTCGAAATCCAAGATGCAGCGAAAGTTATCACTGAGTCTGTTGATCCAAATGCCAAAATTATCTTCGGAACAGTACGCGATGAAAAACTTAAAAAAGGAGAAGTTAAAATCACTGTTATTGCTTCCGGCTTTCCAGAAAGCATGGTAAAGAAGAGCCTTTTCCAGCAAGATGGTTTGCAAGATGAAAAAAAGGGAGGAGGAAAAATCTACAACAGTATGCCAGTGTTTGGTGGTAATAAAGAGATGAAGGAGGAAAAGAAACCTGAACCAGTTGTAGTTACAACTCCTTCAGTAGCTCCTGCCCCACAAAATACAACCCCAGTTTCAGCTGATAATGATGACGATGATTGGGGTGCAGTACCAGCATTTCTCCGAAGATCAAAACTAAAATAGTAGTGTATCTTTAGTTTTATAGATTGTAGATACAAACACAAAAAAACGACATTGGTCGTTTTTTTGTGTTTCGAAGCCTCCCCTTTCTATTGCCTTACAGGAAGAAGTCTTAGTATTGTAATTTCACCAAGAGACTGTATTGTAAAAAAGGATTTTCATCGCTTCACATCGATCCTTTTAACACTCAGTACGAGGTATCTATGCTGTCTCAAGATTTGGTTGGGAAAGCAAACACAAAGACACGCGACAAATACTTCAAGGGAATTTTCATCGGAATTGCTACTACCATTGTCGGTGTGGCAATCTTTGGTGAAATTCTTTTTATTGTCGCCATGACAACAGGGGCTGTAGTTGCATTCCTAACAAACAAAAACTGGATTGGTCTACTAGGAACACTGACCGGAGTTGCGTTGGTGATCGGATGTGGTGCAGCAAGTATGCTGTATGGACCAATTGCAGGGTTTGTGTTCGGTCTCGGATCCGCACTTTTTTTGTCAGGACTACACAGCAAAATGAAACCGAAGAGAACCCTTTAGACTCCCTGGTACAAAAGTTATATATCTGCCGAGGCCTCGCCTCGGCAGATTTTTTTGGTTCAAACGAGTTCCCTATGCTACTATACTGACTACTAACAACTTAAAACGAACGACTTTTTATGCAATACGACTTAGCAATTATCGGAGGAGGACCAGCAGGTGTCGCTGCGGGTGTCTACGCTTCACGAAAACAACTCAATACTGTGTTTATTACTGATGAATGGGGAGGTCAGAGTACTGTTTCTGACGGTATCCAAAACTGGATTGGAACTATCACTATTCCAGGAACACAGCTCGCTCAGAGCCTCAAAATGCACCTCAAAGAGTACGCAGGTACCATCGTTAACATTCGTGAAAAGGAGCGTGTAGAGCTCGTATCAAAAATTGATGGAGGATTTTCAGTGAAAACAAATATTGGTGAATACCAAACACGAACGATCCTTATTGCAACAGGAAGTACCCGAAGGAAACTCACAATTCCAGGAGCAGAAGAATTTGATAACAAAGGTGTAACCTACTGTGCGTCATGTGACGGACCACTCTTTGCTGGAAAAGATGTTGTGGTTATTGGAGGTGGAAATGCAGGGTTTGAAACAGCAGCTCAGCTTCTTGCTTACTGTAATAGTGTAACAATGCTCAATCGAAGTGCTGATTTCAAAGCGGATCCTGTAACAGTACAGAAAGTTTTATCGCATCCAAACATGAAAGTAGTCATGAATGCGACTCCTCTTCAAATCAAAGGAGACAAATTTGTAACCGGCATTGTATACGAAGACACTACTACAAAGACAAGCACTGAAATCAAAGCTGAAGGAATATTTGTTGAAATTGGACTCATCCCATCTACTGACTATGTAAGAAACGTAGTTCCGCTCAATGCATACGGTCAAATTATTATTGACCCAAGAAACCAAGAGACCCAAACACCGGGAATTTGGGCAGCGGGAGATTGTACTGATACTCTCTATCACCAAAACAATATCGCCGCTGGTGACGGTGTACGTGCCCTAGAAGATATCTACATGCATCTCCATACAAAATAACAACAAAAGAACCGCCAATGGCGGTTCTTTTGTTGTTATAGAAACCTAATATGCATTTTATTTGAAGTCTTTATATCACAACGACAGATCCAAACATTGTTTGTGAAAGATAGAGTAATACAATAATAAACAAAAGAAGAATAATTCCCGCAATAACGTTTCTTGGATGCTGTCGTTTTATCTCAATACCGATCAAAAGAGCTATAGCGAGAATAACAAGACCAGCAAGAATCTCAAAACCAATAACGAGTATTCTTTTTTGTGAAGTAAGAAACTTCTCTTTCATTCCTGCGTTTTGTACAGGCTTCGGTGTGCTATCACTGACAACTTCAGGTGGATCAGTGCTTTCAATAGCTACAAACATTTCTGTTCCAGAAACAACTGATTCTGCGAGAACTGTCTCAGGTGCCGTTTCTCCAAGGACTCCTATAGTATTTTTTTTGGAATTTGATGGGGAAGTCGAAGCTGTTGTTGTTGCACCCAGTACATTCGTTGCAATGGTTGTAGTTGCTGGCGCTTTCGGTTTTGGTGTTATGACAACAGAAGGTTTCTTTGTTTGAGCTGGTTTTCCAAACATTTGCACTACAAACACAGTCGCCTGACCATTATAAGTTCCTTGTGCTGTTGCAATACCAATCTCGGTAAATTTTCCATTCAAAATGTTTGCACGGTGACCTGGTGAGTTCATCCATGCAGTATTCACTTCACCTGAATCAGTAAAGTTAATTGCAAGATTTTCTCCTGCAGAACTATATTTGTACCCAGCATCTGAAAACCAATACCATGGAGTTTTACCTTCTGGACTTGTATGCGCAAAATAACTTTTTGCAGCCATGTCATTTGCTTTCGCTTGTGCCGCTTTTTCTAGAATCGGATTTACAGTAAGAACAGCAAGTTGATTACTTGTTCGATCCTGGTTTGCAAGATCAACGAGCACCGGTGGTAAGACAGCACTTAAAATACCTGTTTTTAAAAAGAGTAAGTTTTGGAAAATTCCAACTGCAAATAATGCAAGTGCAAGAAGAGAGATACACGCAACACCAGTCTTTCGCAAAAGATGCGGCTTGTAGTCGTTGTTTTGGTTTGGAATAAGATATTTCCTCACAATGTTCATGTATATATTATATCACATAATTACGCATTATGCAATAGTTTGTGCACACCCTTTACTGCTCAACAATTCCCATAAAATCCGTGAACACTACTAGCCTTTTATCATATATCTTTTTCTCAGGAATCCATATACCGTCACAGGTAATAATGTTCAAATGTGCACCCGTAGAAGCCCCAAAAATGAGCTCTAGCGGTGCATTATTATAATCATAGAGTGACATGCCGGTAACCTTAAATTCGAGCTTTTTGCCCTCATTATTGAGAACATACACCATGTCCCCTATCTTTAACTTGTTGAGATCACCTAAAACCGCAGGATCCCCTTTCCCATCATCCAAATGCCCAGCAATAACAGCATTCCCCTCTGTCCCAGGATAGTAACCAAGCTTATACCACCCAACATCAGTAAAATTATTTGGCACCGCCATCTTACCCTTCGCTGTCTTCCCTACCTGTTGAATCTTTGCATCAAGTCCTATTATCGGAACCATGAATCTTACCGGTGTTGATGAAGAGGTGATCGGTGAAGCGACCTCAGGCACTGGTGGCAACTCCACAAGCCGCGCTTCTTTGCTCTGCACTTTCCATAACACAAGTCCGATGACGCACAAAAATACAACATTAAGAACCACGAGTTTTGTATACACATGTGGTTCGTAGGAAGTTTTTTTCTTGTTTGGTTTTATTGTTTTTTCTAAAACATCAGGAGTAGACTCGATACTTGATTCTTCCATTGGTTCAGTAGATATTTTTTTTGATCGTGGCATAAAAAAGAATTATGATTGTGTTTGTAGTACCGCAAGATATTGCATCAAAAGTCCGATAAGTTGTCGGATCAATTCAGCTTGATTTACTTGCGTAGTTGAAGCTCCGAGAACAGCCTTTGGTGCTACAACTTTTGGTTTTGCTGTATATTCCACAACAAACGAAACTATTTCGCCTTGGTACACTCCTTGTTCGATTGCTACTCCAATATCAGAGTACAAAGGATTAAGGATATTCGCTCTGTGTTCAGGTGATGCCATCCACTCAGCAACGAGTTCTTTTGCATCATCGATACCTTCTGCCAAGTTTTCTCCTACTGCTTCATAACTGTAGTGTGCAGATTCAACAGGCCACCAAAGTGCACCGTTTACAGATTTCGTATGACTCAGTACTCCCCTTGAAGCAATATCTTTTACCTTGAGCTCTGCTGCTTTTGTAAGTGACACATGCTGTTTGAATACAGGAAGTGAGTGTGCAACTCTTTCTTTGTTTACTTCAGCAACAATATTTTGCACAGACAAAGGAACAAGAATTGTTTCCGGATATGTAGCGGCTGATACGTTGAATGGACTCACAAGAAAGCTCAAACAAAGGATGAGGGTGAATATTCTCATTGGGATTATTATAGCAAAACCCCGCACTTTGTGCGGGGTTTTGCAGCTTAGGAAACCTAAGTATGAATTAACTATTTCGCATTCTGCGCACTGCCACTGTATTAAGGGCAAGGAGTGCAACAAAGAGAGAAAGTGTCACCATGAATGCCTGTGATCTTTCACCGTTTCCAGTATCTGGAAGATCAGGAAGATCTGTTGAGGCACCAAGAACTGTTGGAGCTCCAGTACTTGCTCCTGCTACAGAACCACGGCGACTTCCACCACTTCGTGACGATGGAGTGTTAGGTGTGTTGTTATCACCTCCTCCACAGTTTTCAGTACAATCTGTGAGAGTCACAATCGTTGTAGGTTCGAAGTCGAAGGTCTGTGTGTGAGTATTTGAACCTGTCTTGATAGCAACAACGAAATTATCGATATCAGCAACATATCCAGTAGGACCAGGTTCACCAACACGAACACCCATCCAACCACCAACAGGTAGAACTCGTGCACTTGGGAAAGCACTTACAATAGAACTCCATGTTCGAAATTCATTTACATTACCATCTGGCCACTTGTTATCGTCCGGTGTTGATGAAGTATTATCTACCCCTTTCGCATAACCTGACCAAGTCCACATAGCATTTCCATTATTGTATGCATCATAGGTATTCCATGTATCTTGTGGAACAGCTCCATTTTGACTTGGAACATGCACAAGACGTCTCTGATATGAACCTGAGGAACCTGTAAAGTCTACGTTGAATTGCATGTATGGTGATTCTGTTGGACCAGCAACACCACCATGTGAATATGCTGAGTATTTAAGTGCTTTAATAGCTGAGAGTGCTGTACCAGAGAATTGGAATGTCGCAATATTCTTACGATCATTAGGATTTGCACCTAGTGAGAACTCAACACTTCCAACTCCAAGAACTGCAGGAGCAGGACCAGTTACAAAAGTACCAAGATTATTATCAATCGTGTCATTTGTATCGTTGTACATGAACCACTTGTTCATACCGTTCATCATGACAATAAGCGGATTTGAAGATGAGTTATCAAGATTTGATGCAAAGATAGTTGTCGTTGCATATGTCATTGTTTCTCCGCCACCATTATCATTCGGAACACATTGTCCATCGTTATTGAGGTGCATACCTTCTGGAACAGTTGCCTGAATTCCTTCAAGGTTTGGACATACATCTGGAGTAGTTGGAACATTCCATGCTACACAGTGATATGTTTGACCAGCAACCATGTTGTCTACTCGGTCGTAGTTGTCGTAATTGAGTACATCAACATTACAGTAGATTTCAGCACTCACATCATTCCATCCACCTTCAGAGCTCGTGTCGCCAGAGAAAGGAATGTATCCTGCCTTTGGAACTTCACGCACCCAGACATAGTGTCCGTTTACTGCGACAGGAACGTTGATTGAGATTGTTCCATCAACAGCAGTTGCTCCTGAAGTTGTCCATGGTGATCCTGCTGACATGTTGTTATCTCCAGGATTTGCGGTACCTTCTGGTGCCCACTGGAAATTCCATCCTGATTCAAGATGACAACTTGGGTGTGCTGGGATCTGTAATTCGGCATTTCCATTTATCCAGTTTGCTGCAGTAGTTGCATCAATTGGTGGGTTTGGCATACCAACTCCATCACCTCGGTTTGGAAGATCTGCTTCGTTGTTACATACAATTTTTGTTACAACAACATTTGCAGTTGTAGGACATGTCTTGTTCCATACAATCACATGCTGATTTGAACTAATGTTGTTTAGACTAAGACCTGATGTCTTTGGTGCATTCATTGCTTCGTTAAGGGTTGTTCCGTATGAGTACCCAACAAGCTGGAATTTACCTGGCTGACATACAGAGTCGATTGGAAGAATATTTGATTCACCACCAACAACTTCACTTGCATTGAATGTGTTTCCATTATTCGTAAGCTCATGACTTGCTGCAGTATATCCGTTTTCGCTACTCAAGATTGGAGTTGCGGTTAGGTTTCCAGATGTATCATTTGGAGTCGGATCGCCATCTACCCAAGATGCTTGAGTTGTTACACTGAAGGTAGTAGTGCCAGCTGACTGTGCAGTAGCATGTTCACCATCAATAAACTTATGGAGAGTAACGATTGATGTTGGAGTGTTTCCGTTGTTTCCACCTCCACAATTTGAACTCCAATCAAGCTTGAACATAACACCAGCTGGGTTTGCAGAAGGATCTGCATCCTGACCAATTTCCCAGTTTGTTGCAGTCACTTCAATAGTGTTTACACCATTGATTAAGAATGGAAGAACATTGTAGGTATCTTGTGTTTCAGCTTGGAAGTTATTTTGATCGAATACAACAGGGACTACATTGCCATTTACTTTCACACTGTAGTTGTTGTCAGCAGCAATCATAAGATTACCAGCTGTTGGGGTTCCAGGAATAGTGAATGTCTTAGTAAAGACCTTTGTAAGGTCAGCGTCATTTGTAGGTGCTACAACAGGATTGGTTGCCCAGATCCATGATGCACCAGGAATACTTGCTGTCCATGCTGGATGTGTAGGAGTAAGAAGAACTGCAGGTGCAGTATCAGTAGTATTCGTTACTGTCGTATCACTCACTACTGAACCTGATGTTGGCTGACACTGATTTCCATGTGTACAACTTACAATTTTAATTTCAGCAACAAGATCATTGTAGTCTTTGTCAGCTGAACCAAGTGGAGTTATGTCTTCAAACGCAACAGCATATGTGCCTGCCACTGGTGAATACACAACTGCATGATCCTCGTTTCCACTATTAAGTGTGTACTGAGTTGCGAACACAGTTGATCCACTCTTAAGTGCAAAACCGATTGAAGTATGTCCTGTTGTAGGGATGACTACAGAAGGAACAGCTGGAATTGAATTTGTATTTCCAGGAACAGTAAAGAGATTTACAAATGTAGAAGTATCACCGTCGAAGTAATATCCGAGTTCATTTGTATTTCCTGCAATCGCGTTGATGAGTTTTACATCAACAGTGACAGAAGAAGTGTTCACAGGAATATTCCATGACTGAATACCAGTTTCAGAAGTAACAGCATTCACACTACCTGCTGGCAAGTATGCTGCATCGAGAATAGTTTGTAGTGTAGTTTCTGGAGAAACACCAAATGAAGTGATCTTATCTCCAAGTTGTACCAATGCTGGAACGAGACAAGGCTGTTCCTCAGTTGGAGGAGTTGGAACTGCTACGTTCCATGCTACACAATGATATGTAGTGTCATCATGAAGTGCACCTACATTTTCATAGTTGTCATAGTGTAAGTGGTCAGTACTACAGTAGATTTCTGCAGACACATCGTTGTTGTTGATCTGGTGATCAAAATCATACGTAAAAGGAATATATCCGGTAGGAAGAACCTCACGAACCCAGATAGTTTTGTTGTTGAGATTTTCTGGAAGCTCTACATTAGTAGATCCACTGAATGGAGCTGACCATCCGTTTGCTGCAGGACCTGTAAATGCTCGTCCAGGATCGTTTGAGTAGTCAGTAATTGAATCAACGATAGTTTGGAATTGCCAGTTTGTTACTTTTTCACAATGCTGTGCATTATCTCCATCAGCGAGAAATGTATTTGCTGTGGTTCCATTGATATCTGGACCATTTCCAGCTCCCCAGTTTGGAAGATACGATTCATTGTCACACACAATCTTTGTAACTGAGATGTGTGCTGATGCATTATCTTCTTCGTCATCGTTATCATCTTCTTCATCTCCGCCGTTATCATGATTATAGTGTGAAGCACACCATGCATCGTCTTGATTATCGTTACTCTTTGGTGTTCCATTTAGATTAATAGGACCAGCGTAAATATAATCATTTGAATGACCAGAATGACCATTCCAACCACTTGCGTTTACGTTGAGTGCATTCCAAGTGCCTGACTCACCTTTATGACAAATATTAATTTTGTCTTCAGGTTGAGGTGCAGTTGCATTCGCGGTTTTCAACGCAAAAACTCCAGGACCAATTGTCTGGAATACCATAAGAAGTGCCAAAGCAAATGAAAATAGTGATTTCATTTTTTTCTGGGTACTTCGAGAAATAAGATAACTCATATGTTTAAGTTAGATAAATAAACTATTAATAAGACAACAACTAATGATCGTGAATCTTTTCTTGTAGCCGATAAACATCGGCTTTCATTACGAACACTATTATATACTAGAAAATTGACTTAGTCAATACACCAGAAAATAGAGCTCTTCTCAAGGGCATGATCTAGAAATTAGTATACGAGGATATACCTATAAATCAAGGATTACTTGGGAGTGTCAATGTGAACAAGATTCCATATATAAAAAAGAGGCCGGAAATTTCCGACCTCTTTGTGTTCCCTATTTTTCATTTTCCACGAAACGGACTACCGAAACGAAATCCCAAACATCGATACCGATCGATTGATATTGACGTTTGTGATCTGAGTCTGCGTCCCATCACCGATACCACAGTGGTCACTACGAACTGCGCAGATGATCGCTCCGACACCAACCAGCGTCAGACCACCAACTGCCACCTTTTTCGTAGTGAGCCATCCATGTTTCGGTTGAACAAGTACTTTGACAGTGTCTGGCTTCACTCGCGGTGCGAACGAAAGCGACACTTGAGTTCGTGGGTAAGTCAAAATCTTTTGCTCAGAATTTCGACCGACCACTCGCCCATTCTTGTCCTTTGATTCCTGACTCAAGAGATTGAGTGAATCACCATACACGTAAGCTGTAAGCAGATCACGTGCTGGGTTGTCCTTGAGGTTTCGCAAGCTGTCGCGAACCATCTTGAGTGTGTCTCTGAGAAGCTCAGATTCTTTCAAGGACACCTGTTGGGGTGGTGGCGGTACAACTGAGTCGCTTTTGACAGCTCGACTTGGGTTACCACAGTCGAGTAGTGCTACGATCTGCCCAGTATTCTTGTCCTTGAGACACCACTTCGTGGGATCAAGATCACGCACACGAAATTTGATTTCGCGTGGCGTTGCAGCGAGACCTGCGACATCAAGCTTGCCTGCAGGACACCGAACTTCGGTGACACTGGTGAGCAAATACTGCTCGACATCGAGGATCCTTGTGAACTTACCAGGAAGTGCACCTTGCCATGCTACGAGCAGTTCATCGCAAGTCACGTTGAACTGTGGTGCGTTGCAGGCACCTCGAATCATCGACTGATATTCGATTGCCGACTTGAACGGCGTTTTCGAAATCGGATGACCGGTGGGCGCCTGAGCAACCAGGACTGAACTCATCAATGCCGAAGCAGTGATGAGAGAAAGGAAATGACGTCGCACGAGTTACTCCTTGTTGAGGATTGTAGAAATGAAATCAACGATCTAGCCAGTTTGATTCTGGCCTCTTATTATCATATTTTTTAGTATTTGTAAAGGAGTTATAGTTTTGAGATTATGTTTCTGTTTTCACAAAAAAGAAAAAGACTGGAGCAGTCCAGTCTTTTTCTTTTAGATGTGACCCTACAGAGAATCGAACTCTGATTACCGCCTTGAAAAGGCGATGTCCTAACCGTTAGACGATAGGGCCATTAAGAACCGGGAAATCATAACACTTTTTGTTTAAAAATCAAAAAACTGTTAGGATATTTCATCGGCGAGGAGGAGTGGCTGAGTGGTCGAAAGCACTGGTTTCGAAAACCAGCAGGGGCGAAAGTCTCTCGAGAGTTCGAATCTCTCCTCCTCCGCACGAAGTTTCACAAAATTAAAATTTTTGTACATGCGCGGTTAGCTCAATTGGTAGAGCGCCACATTGACGTTGTGGATGTTGCAGGTTCGAGTCCTGCACCGCGCACACATTAGAAAAAAATATACCTATTGACATTTTTTACTAAGTAGACTATAATACTAACGTAACACAGTTCGTTTCAATGTCTTGTCCCCGTAGTCTCTGTAGGCCAACGTGCGACAAAGGAGAACGCACATGCACGCAGCTGCTGAAGAAGCGACCGCAACAACGGTCGAAACGACGAGCAGGAAGGATGGAAGCAAGTTGGTGTGGAGCTTCGAGCGGTGCAACTGCGCCGCGAAGCATACGCACTACTATCTCCATCTCAACGGCGAAACTGCTGGAGGACCGTACCGGTTCACCAGCGAGGCGATCGAGGACGTCGATCACAACATCGCCATCCGGAACATCCCCGCTGAGAAGCGTGCGGAGTTCGTGGCGATGTTCAACGCCTCCGATCTCCCGGAAAAGGAGACTGAAAGCGAAGGGAGTCCTCTGGGTTCCATCGAGTCACTTGCCGATCTTTTCGGCGCCCTTTTGGGAGGAACCGGAGTGAGCGTCGTCTCTGTCCCCGTGACCCCTGAAGGTCCGTTCACCCTCTCGTTCGTCAAGGAGGAAGGCGCAACGGTTGCGTACATCGTCGACAAGAATGGCGAGAAGGTGACGCACACCCTGCCCAAGCGTGAGTACGTTCGCCAGGCCATCGAAGAGGGGCTCAGCGTCGGCATGATCACCGAGGATCAGGGCAAGGAGTTGCTGGCTCAGGTCGAGGCTTCCCAGCTTCCCGAGTAGACAACACAGTACCGTCAAAGGGCGAGCACACAGCTCGCCCTTTTTGTTTGGCAACAAAATATATTGGGTTCTATACCCTACTTGCTATATATCAATAATTATGGTACTTTGCGCAAGGAATATTTCTGCACACAAGCAGAGTTCCTCACACCAAAACCAAAAAAATGGAACGGTGTACAGTGGAAAACGGCTCAGATCATTCACAGAAACGACCGAAAGCAATGGCTTTCTACCATGAGGATGGCTTTGTACCTGCATGGAAGCAGGCGCAACGATTCTCTGGATCGCAAGGACGTATTGCTACTCTGCCCGACATCATCGAAGCTCGTCTCAACTCTCGTGACGATGAAGTGCCGTGGACAATGTACTTCACTACCCTTTCAGCTGAATATTTCGGCTACAGCAGGGGTGGAAATCGTATTCTTATTGTCGCTCACGGCATCGGACCGATGTCGACACAAGGTGGTGTCCTGGATGCATACAGCTTCCAGTTCAAGGATAAGAGTCGCAACAGGAAGGGTGGTCGCATCACAAAGGAGCAATTTCTGAAACTTGAATCCGGTGAATACGGCGATGTCAGCATCGTCGACTTCGATGCGTATTACCGGAAGTATCGCTACCCTTTCATGAACAAGCTCAAACTCAGTGAGGCAAAATGTGACCCACTAGTGAGAGCAAGATTTGGAGCGCGAGCTGAAGAATACCTTGAGCGTCACGCACAAAATGCCAGAAAGTGGCACTTTACAGAACGACACGGGAAGGTTATGGACCCATATCTTCTGTCGATGGCTGACGATAATATGTACTTCGCGAGCTCACGTGATAACGCTGACATCATCACTCCCTACGAACTCGATAAGTATAATGGTCTTCCATTAGCACATCTGCTTTCCATCGGGCAGATAGTGTACTCGCACGGAAACACAGAGAATCATTTCCCCGATTTCTTCTGCGATGTACATTGTCATGGATGGCACGATGGAACTCGATTGGTATCTATTCATGACAAGAACCCACTCAAGTCTATCCATCCCGGTGCAAACCTGAGAAAAATTCTCAGTAAACACTGGAGAGAACTCATGGTCCCTACAACGATGACCGTGAGTAGTGGAGGTTTTCACAGACTGATGAGATTTGACGGTGAGCTCTTCACGATGTACCCGAAGATTGGGGCAAGAATGGATTCATTCGAACCCGAATTCAGAGCCACCAAGATCGAAGTATTTGGGGAACCAGGAATATTCCGTACGAAGGGGTACGGTTCTCCATTCTTCAAGTACAGCATCGAGGAAGTGAAGGCTATCGCACCCAGTGGTGCGAACGCATATATGCTTGGTGAACCAAGTGTAGACGCAATCACAGGGGATCATGTCTGCAACATCCATTTCTACAAAGTCGAGGTAGATGTTACCAAGCGACTCATGCGACAGAAGGATATCATCACAAACTATGACTTGATGATGTCATTTGTGTAGTTGATTTCAAATCCTGCCTCAGGCAGGTAGGCCAATCGAAAGATTGGCCTTTTTGTTTGCGAAAAATCTTGGCTTTCCCCTTGCTATGAAAGTAAATCAGCGTTAGGTTAATAAATAGAATTACGCAATAAGCGAAGCAGTTTTCTTACTTCACATAAACGCAAGAGGATGTTGATCATGCGTGACTGCCCTTTTTGCATCAGAACACCGACAAGCCATGAACTTCATTGTGTTCATAACAAACACCCGCACTCCGAAGAACGACTAACTTGGAAAGAGTGGTACGATATCGGAATCGCGGACATGAACGGACGACATGGCCCACTACAAAACGACCCTGTAGCAAAACTTGGCTACTACAAAGGTCAGCGTGATCTGAGAATCAAGCAAAGAATACAAAGAGGAATCCATGAAAGCGAGCCTCTTTCCTTACCCACCTAACAAGCAGAGACCCATCTGAAGTCAGGTGGGTCTTTTGTTATAAAAGTTTTATAAAAAAATATTTTCTGTTAGAGTGTCGAAATGAAGATTCTATCCATTGAGACATCCTGCGACGAAACAGCTGTGAGTATTGTTCATGCTCGTGGCACGATAGAGAAACCCTCATTTACAGTACTGGGAAATGCGCTCTATTCCCAAGTGGCTATTCATGCTCAATATGGCGGAGTATTCCCGATGCTTGCAAAAAGAGAGCATGCAAAAAATATCCTTCCGCTCTTAGAACAAGCACTTCGAGAAGCAGTCCTATTAAAGATAGCTAGCAAAAAATCAAAACCACAATTTAATGAGAAAAAGATTGGCACAATCCTTCTTCGAGAACCTGAATTACTAGACGCACTAAGAACGTTTGGCGCTGCATACAAAAAACCAAACATTGATGCAATTGCAGTAACATTTGGACCCGGACTCGAACCTGCTCTTTGGGTTGGGATTACTGTTGCAAAAGCACTGGGAGTACTCTGGGATATTCCTGTGATACCAGTCAACCACATGGAAGGCCATATCGTTTCTGTATTATTTTCAAACAAACAAGAGAAATCGAAACAAAAATCCATTCGCTTCCCTTCGCTTTCTCTTCTTATTTCCGGTGGTCATACAGAATTGGTGGTTAGTAAAAATCCACTCCATTACAAAGTTATAGGAAAAACTCGCGACGATGCTCTCGGTGAAGCATTTGATAAAGTAGCAAGAATGATGGATCTCTCGTATCCCGGAGGTCCTGAAGTCTCGAAGCTCGCAGCTATAGGTCGCAAGAAAAAAGACTCCCCTGTTTGGAATCTTCCGCGACCCATGCTGCATACGAAAGACTTTGATTTTTCATTTTCAGGCCTCAAAACTTCAGTACTCTACAAAACAAGAGAACATGGCACATTATCAAAACAAGATAAAATTACCCTTTCACGAGAGTTCGAAGATGCTGTTACTGAAGTCATCATCACAAAAACTCGTCGCGCGATAGAACAATACAAACCAAAAAGTCTTGTAATCGGCGGCGGTGTTATTGCAAACACGTTTATCCGTTCTGCATTTGAGAAATTGTGTAGCGAGTACGATTCACTTGAATTATGTATTCCTGAAAAAGATCTCGCCACAGACAATAGCGTCATGATTGGCATGGCAGGTTATTTGCGTATACAGAAATCTCCAGCATTACTTCGCTCGAAGAAGAACATAGTCGCAAAAGGAAACGTGGCGCTATAGAGTAATCTCAGACTAAACCTTTGAGTTTGTATCAGTTTCAGAAGTGATTGGTTCAACGTTTGGGGTGTGTGATTGGTGTGCTGCTCCAAGAATAATTGGTGCTACTGGACTCTCTATCTGTGCAGGCGTTATTGGTTGAGCAGAAGCTACTGGTGTACGGAATGAAATCCAAAGAAGGACAACTGAAAGAATAATAAGAAGAAGGATAAATGGAAGGATAATTGCATAGTACTGAAAGACAAAACAGAGGACGATAACAAGGATGAGTCCGAAAATAAATGTAAATATCTTTCGAGTTCGTACTGATTGTGCAGTAAGTTCACCTTTTCTATTTTGAAGACGAGTTACAGCATCAGCAATACCATAGAGCACAAGAAGAGCAAGGATAAAGAATGCAACTGATTTCATTGCATCAACAAGTCCTTGTGGCCCCGCAAAGATAGCTGCGGCAGCATTTCGTACTCTCTCGTTATTAATGAGACCATTTGAACCAACGGTGGTATTTGTTGAAGGAAGAGATGGAACAAATCCAACTGAACCAAGTGTACTTGTTGCATTACCAAGTGATGGTGTCTCGTTTGTAGAACCTGAAACACTACCAGGAAGAGAAACACCTCGATCTTTCAATCCTTTGAGGAACGCATTGAACTGGTTGATTTCATCTTGTTGTGCAGCATTCACTGGATATGCCTTTTGGCAGAATATTTCATTAACCTTTTTCTTGGTAAGTATGTACACGTATCCAGTATATTCTCCCTGTGCATAACCCCATGGTGTCAAAATATCTGGCTGATATCGAACTTGGAATTCACTTACCGCATCAAATGTTGCTTGGTCGAATACTCCAGTAATTTGAAGGTTCTTAAAATCCTCAAGTTCTTTGAGAAACACTTGAAGTTTAATTACTTCAATAGGATCGTTGTTCCATCCAATTCGAAGATAGTCTCTGAGATACTCACAATCAGCAACGACACCGAGAACTGCTGGAACAGAATGATGACGGCTTCCTGAAGCTGAACTTCCACCACCACCTGAACTACTTCCACCTCCTGTGCTTTGCGGATTGATTGTTATAACGAGAGTATCTGTATCACTACCACACACATTTGATGCACTTATTGAAACTGCGAATGTTCCTGTCTGTGTTGGAGTACCAGTAATAGTATTACCACTTACAGAGAGTCCTGCTGGAAGTGTTGAAGTAGCAATAACATACGAAACGGTTGATGTACTTGAATTTGATGTAAGCGTGTAACTAAATGCGCTATTTACTGTTCCAGAAACTGAAAGAGCACTGTCGATAATTGGGATAATACACTGAGGGCCAGTTACCACAACAATCGTTGCTGTTGCTGTTGATGATGCATTGGCATTACTACAAGTAATTGCATATGAGGTTGTTGTTGCGGGACCTACAACCTGACTTCCTGATGTTGAAGTTGCACTTGTCCATGAAGCACCACAAAATGTTGTGTTTGATGAAGTCCATGTAAGTGTTGATGTTGCACCAGCAAATATTGTCGAAGGATTTGCGACAAGTGAAACAGTAATAGGGTTTCCGCCTCCACCTCCATTTGTACCAATAGTAATGACCAATGTTTGCTCAGTTGATCCACATGTGTTTGTTGCAGATATTGCTACTGAGAAAGTACCTGACTGAGTTGGTGTGCCAGATATAGTATTTCCTTCAAACGAGAGTCCTGCTGGAAGACTTCCAGTCGCAACACTGTATGAAACAGTTGAAGTTCCATGAGAATTTGCTGCAAGAGTATATGAAAACGCTTCACCTATTTTTCCTTGAGCAGACAATCCACTTGTAAATGTTGGAACAAGACACTCCTGTACAGGAACGACTGTTACAGTAGCAGTTGCTGTAGCTGAACTTGAAGAATTACTACAAGTAATTGAATATGTAGTTGTTGTAGCAGGTCTTACTTGCTGACTACCAGTAGTGGATGTTGCTGTTGTCCATGGTGCTGAGCAGTTTGTAGCCTTACTATTTGCATTCCATACTAGTGTCGAAGTTGCACCAGCAAATATTGTTGAAGGATTTGCGGTCAACGTAACTGTAACCTTATGATCTCCACCACCACCAGTCTTTACTGTGACAGTTGTAGTTGCAGACACAGAATCAACACCATTTGTACAAACGATTGAGTAATTTGTTGTCTGTGCAGGGCTAACTACAAAAGATCCTGAAGTCGAAGTTGCTTGTGTCCAAGGAGCAGAGCAACTTGTTGTGTTAGTGGAACTCCATGTAAGTGTAGAATTTTGTCCTTTATTGATTGTATCTGGATTTGCTGTCAAAGACACAGTAGGTTCAGGTAAAGGACATTTTGCTGAAGCAACTACTGTTTGCTGATTTGAATTTGCAGAGCTACCAGCAGAATTTTTCGCAATAACACTGTATGTATGACTACTTCCAGGTACTAGTGGACTGTCTGTGTACGTTATTTCAGTTATATTTGAAGCAATAACGTTTCCATCTCGTATGATTTTATATGAAGTAGCACCAGCAACACTATTCCATGAAAGAGATATATTTCCACCGCACTGAAGACCAGTTTGAGCCACTAAAACAGGAGCTGCAGGTGGATTTACGCATGCAGATGATGCTGTTGCAGCATGAGTATTTGAGAATACTGAATCTAGAACACCATTTGTTGCCTTTACAGTATACGAATATGCTTGGTTTGGCGTGAGTCCAGTGTCTGTAAAGGACAAATTTGTTGTTGTTGCAACTTGTATACCTCCTCTAAACACTTTGTACGCAGTTGCATTTTGAACTAAGGTCCATGAAACAAAGATTGTTCCACCACATTGAGTTCCAGTAACAGCTGAAATTATTGGAGCTTCTGGAGCAATTGGTGCCGCAGGAAGAGTAACTCGGACAGTATCTGAGATGAGTCCTGATAGACCTTGGCAAGTTACTTTGAAATCTCGGTATCCTCCAGCTGCAGGATAGAAAGGATGAGTTGAGCTGATAGGACCAAGATTTCCATTTTCGGTAACACCACTTGAGAGAACATTGTCTACAAAAAGATCACAACTTGTTACATTTGATGAGATCCATTCAACTCCAAACAACTCACCTGCTGTGAGATCGTGTTGTACTGAAATGCCATTTGAAGTGACTTGAAGTGTTGAGGTTCCTTGTGAACAAGCAGCAGATGCAGTAGCTGACGCTGTGTTTGAGTTTGCAGAATCACCTACTGTATTTGAAGCTTTTACTGTGTATGAATATTGAGTACCTGGGATTAATCCTGTTTCTGTAAATGAGGTATTTTGAGTTGTAGCAATAAGGATACTACCTCGATATATCTTGTATGAAGTTGCGTTCACTGTTGCTGTCCATGAGAGATCAACAAGACCGCCACACTGTGAACTTGTTGAAGCAGTAAGAGTTGGTACTTCAGGAACAAGAGGTGCCGCAGGAAGAGTAACTCGGACAGTATCTGAGATGAGTCCTGATAGACCTTGGCAAGTTACTTTGAAATCTCGGTATCCTCCAGCTGCAGGATAGAAAGGATGAGTTGAGCTGATAGGACCAAGATTTCCATTTTCGGTAACACCACTTGAGAGAACATTGTCTACAAAAAGATCACAACTTGTTACATTTGATGAGATCCATTCAACTCCAAACAACTCACCTGCTGTGAGATCGTGTTGTACTGAAATGCCATTTGAAGTGACTTGAAGTGTTGAGGTTCCTCCGCCTCCTCCGCCATTACCACATGCATTTGATGAGGTAACTGAGATACTGTTTGAACTTGCAGAATCAGCAACGGTGTTTGAAGCAACAACAGTGTAGGTATACGCAGTACTTGGAGTAAGACCTGAATCGGTATATGAAGTACCAGTGATTGTTGCAATTACATTTCCATCTCTCGATAGTTTATACGCAGTAGCACCTGTGACACTATTCCATGAAAGTTCAATGATTCCACCGCAGACAGAACTCATTGTTCCAGAAAGAACTGGAGCAACTGGAGCCTGTGGATCAAGTGGTCGAGTAACAATTACACTTCCTGAGATAGAACCACTTAAACCAATACACGTAACACTAAAAGTTTTACTACTACCTGCTGCTGGGTAAAACGGATGTGAACTACTTATTGGACCGAGAGACCCATTTTCAGTAACACCTGAAATAAGTTGTCCATCCATTGATAAATCACAACTTGTTACATTTGATGAGATCCATTCAACTCCAAAAGCTTCAGCGGGAGCGAGGGTTCGTGTACCTTGTGCACCATTTGATGTAACAGAGAGAGTTGAAGCAGCAGGTGCAAACTGCACTGGAGGCACAACAATATCATTTGAAACCTTGAACTGCGCAGTAACAATTCCCTGAGTTTGAGAACCGGAAACAATATCTCCAAGATTTACGCCTTCCGTTCCAAGAATTTCATCACCAGTTTGTCCAAATGGAAATGGAACTGAAGTATGTGATTGATCAGGATACCACTGTGCACTACCAGGAATATAGCTAATTGATTGCGTACTCGAAAGATTGATTACAGATTGGCCACTTGATTCATTAAAATTATCTGCCCAAAGTCTACCGTCGACAGTAACTGAATTTGCGGATGCTGTGGATGCAACAAGTGCGACCTTTACGTTTTGAGCATCTTCACTTGCGCTATTGTGATATGAGACGACAACAGTAACAACTTCATCAGCATTTGCATCAGTTGCAACTGCAAATTGATCAAATGTGCCCGGAAAACGAGATTCATTGAAAGACTGCACAGTTGGAGCATCGAGCGGATCAGTATTAAAAGCGCTTAGCGCTCGTGCATTTTGAAGTGAG
This sequence comes from uncultured Candidatus Saccharibacteria bacterium, assembly GCA_964646785.1. Lineage (GTDB taxonomy): Bacteria > Patescibacteriota > Minisyncoccia > Phycocordibacterales > Zambryskibacteraceae > JBGTNQ01. Next base: position 36,309 of record CAZYGU010000005.1, read on the forward strand.
ACTCCATTTGCACTAAGGTGCATAATCGCAATAAACACAAAAACAAAACCGACAAGTAATTTCTTGCCTGTAGAAGATCTCAGTGCCTGGCTAATTTGTCTTTTCATTTCAGTATTGAAACACTACATTTATTTTCCTGAATGTCAAGGTTTGTACAAAAAACATAGAAGTACAGATTGCTATATTTATAGCCATATTTTAAGTATTTGTCCTTTAAGATATAATGTCTTTTACATTAAAAACCTGACCAATTAAAAAACTCAATGAAAGAGGCGTGTTTATGAATCGAAAATCAATCAATGAAAATTTCTTTTTTTTACATTATATTTTGTCCTTTATTTTCATACATTAAAAGAACTTCCAAGTATAAAGCTAGAGAAATCGATATATGGTAAAATGCCTACTATGAATGAAAAGTTATTAAAACCTTACAATCCAGCTGAAACTGAGACACGGATATATCAGAAATGGGAGGAAAGTGGTTTTTTCCAGCCTGAAAAATCGATTGAAAATGGATACATTAAAGAGAACTCCCCTTCTTTCACGATTATTATGCCTCCAACCAATGCAAATGGATCTCTCCATGCAGGACACGCATTGGTGATGACCATTGAAGATATTCTTGTTCGATACAAAAGGATGAAAGGATTCAAAACACTCTGGCTTCCTGGACTTGATCACGCTGGTTTTGAGACACAAGTAGTATACGAAAAGAAACTTGAAAAAGAGGGTCGTTCACGTTTTCAGATGGACCCAAAGGATTTGTATAAGGAAATTCTTGAATTCACCTTGTCTAATTCAGATACTATTCGGTCTCAAATTCGAAGTATGGGAGCATCGTGTGATTGGTCTCGAGAGAAATTTACTCTCGATGAAAACGTTGTCCAAACTGTATACGGAACATTTAAAAAGCTAGAAAACGATAAGTTGCTTTACCGTGGGAAAAGAATTGTAAGCTGGTGCCCAAAACACCAGACATCTTTCTCTGATTTAGAAATTAAAGATGAGGAGAGAGTTGACCCGCTTTACTACCTGAAGTACGGGCCTTTTGTTATCGCAACAGCTCGTCCTGAAACAAAATTTGGGGATAAATATGTTGTTATGCATCCAAATGATGAACGATACCTTTCATATACCCACGGTCAGCAGATTGATCTTGAGTGGATTAACGGTCCCATTACCGCTACGGTAATAAAAGATGAAAGCATCGATATGGAATTTGGGACAGGTGTTATGACTATTACACCCTGGCATGATGCAACTGATTTCGAAATTGCTGAACGACATAACCTAGACAAGGAACAGATAATCGACGAAATGGGAAAGCTACTCCCAATTTCTGGGGAATTTTCTGGAATGAAGATTAAAGATGCTCGATTAAAAATTATCGAAAAACTAAAAGAAAAAGGTCTTGTTGATAAAATAGATGAAAATTACAAACATGTTATTAAAACATGTTACAAATGTGGAACAACTATCGAACCTCAGATCAAAAGTCAGTGGTTTGTATCAATGAAACCACTTGCTGAAAAAGCGCTTGAGAAAATACAAAGTGGAGAAATTTCCTACACACCAGATCATTACAAGAAGATATCGATTCATTGGCTTGAAAATATTATGGACTGGAATATTTCCCGACAGATTGTTTGGGGTATCCCAATACCAGCAAAACTCTGTGACTCATGCGATAAAGGCTTTGTTGATCTTTCAAACGAAATCAGTGAATGTCCTGTATGCGGAAAACCTGTTAGAAAGGACCCAGACACATTTGATACTTGGTTCTCGTCGGGACAGTGGCCATTTGCAAGCCTTGGGTACCCAGATCACGAAGATTTTAAAACATTTTATCCGACAGATATTCTTGAAACCGCAGGTGAGATTATTTTTTTCTGGGTTAGTAGAATGATTATGCTTGGTCTATATGTGACAGGAACGATTCCATTCAAAACAGTGTACCTTCATGGTCTTGTACTTGATGCGAAAGGTCAAAAAATGAGTAAGAGTAAGGGAAATGTTATTAACCCACTTGAACTTACAGCGAAGTTTGGTACTGATGCACTCCGAATGGCGCTGGTAGTTGGTAACACACCAGGGACTTCACTTTCGTTATCCGAAGATAAAATTAAAGCGTATAAAAATTTTGCAAATAAAATATGGAATGTAGCTCGATACGTCATTAGTAATACAACTGATTACATCCATACAGATACACCAAAACTTTCTGAAAACGACACCCTTATACTTCAAGAGTTTGATACCACTTCTCGAGATATTACACAGGATATGGAAAACTTCCGCTTCTATATGGCGGCTGAGAAGCTCTACCACTACCTCTGGCACACATTTGCCGATAAAATAATCGAAGAGAGTAAAAGTAAGATCGCAAGTGGGGGTGAAGAAAAACTTGCAACTCAATATGTATTACTTGAAATACTCACCCGATCATTAATTATGCTTCACCCTTTCATGCCATTCCTTACAGAAGAAGTATGGTCGTTCATACCACAGTACAAAGAAAAAAGACTACTTATGGTTGAACAGTGGCCGCACTAATTATTATGATTTCTGCACCAGCATTATTTTTTTCACTTATTGGAGGAATAATCCCGGCGATTATCTGGCTTTTTTTCTGGCTACGAGAGGATACTCGTCGCCCAGAACCACGAGGCCGTATCATGGTGACTTTTATTTGTGGCATGCTTGCTGTTCCTCTTGTTATTCCTTTTCAACAATGGACTAATATACCCCAAAACCCATTAATGACATTTCTCATCTGGGCAAGTATCGAAGAGTTATTTAAATTTGGAGCTGCATATCTATCTGCAATACGTACAAAAGATGACAATGAGCCCCTCGACCCACTTATATACATGATGACTGCTGCATTAGGATTTGTTGCTCTTGAAAATTCGCTCTACATTTTACAACCACTTATTGGTGGAAATATCGCTGACAGTCTTATTACAGGAAATATTCGATTTGTGGGATCGAGCTTACTGCATACAATTTCCTCTGCAACAATAGGTCTTTCAATGGGTCTATCATTTTATAAAGGAAAATATTCAAAGCAATTATATCTTGCTGTGGGAATTGTCCTCGCAATTCTATTGCACACTGCATTTAACTTCTTTATAATTAAGTCTGCTACATCAATAACTCTTACCACGCTCGGATTTGTTTGGATAGCAATTGTAATTTTGATGCTTTTTTTCGAAAGAATCAAAAAAGTGTACCCAGTAAATAATATTTAAAAACAATGTTTAGAGAAAAAAGATCTTTTTTTGAGAAACTTACAGGAGCACGACCCGTTGATGACGAGCCTGAAGTTCTTCTTGAGCCAACATACCCTGCAACTCCCGCTGGGAAGAAGAGTGATTGGCTTGAAGAAGAACCAGAAGACGGACAACTTACTGTTGATGTATATGAAACAGCAAATGATGTCATCATTAAGACTATGGTTGCCGGAGTGAAGCCAGAAGATCTTGATATTTCAATAACTCGCGAAATGGTTACTATTCGCGGAAAGAGAGAGGAGGACAGAACAGTATCTGGAGAAGATTACTTTCACCGAGAATTGTATTGGGGATCTTTCTCACGAACAATTGTTCTCCCAAAAGAAGTTGATATCGAGGAAGCAGAAGCAATTGAGAAGTATGGACTACTCATACTAAAACTACCAAAACTTGATAAGCACAGGGAAGCACGACTAAAGGTCAAAGGAACATAACAAAAAAACCGCTTTATGCGGTTTTTTTGTTAGTGTGCTTGGACCCAGGCTCGAACTGGGGACCCTTCCCTCTTCAGGGGAATGCTCTACCAACTGAGCTATCCA
>CAZYGU010000006.1:0-8424 GCA_964646785.1 uncultured Candidatus Saccharibacteria bacterium
GGTTGCTAGGCACCTCCCCGAAGCTTATCGCAGCCATGCTACGTCCTTCATCGCCTTTTAGAGCCAAGGCATCCACCATATGCACTTAATTTCCTATTAGGAAATTTAAAAACCGCCTATTCGTATCAATCAGTGCGAATGATACGAACCGTCTTCCATATCACTATTCGCTATAGTGATACAAAAAACCTTCTTCTACTTCATCCTGTTATATGAAATGAATCATACAACAGATTTATTTTTTGTTGTTTCCCCCGCCTCCAAATTCGAAGACCCCCTCTTTCGACGGGCGTCGAAAAAGAGAAACGATTTGTGACGGGAATTTAGTTGTCAACGAACGTACCTATGAGGATTCCTAACAAAAAGACCGCTGTGTAGCGGTCTTTAGGTCAACTCGAAACTCGAGCTAAACTAGCCGCTTATTTCGGTAATTCGTGAAGAAAATCATAGATAGAGGTACAGTATAAACAAAAGGGATTGAATGTCAAACCCTTTCATTATGGGGAGAATCTGTGGGTAAGTTCTCATGAAAAATAGCCTCAAAATCAAGAAAATGAGCAGACATCACCCCACCCACAAAAACGAGCTTTCTTACAACAAAAAATCACTCAATTATGAGTGATTTTTTGTTGTAAGAAAACCCTAATTCTAAAAACTAGTTCTTCTTATGTTCAGACATTTCAGAACGCATCTTTGCAATGAAATCTGACGCAGCCTCCTGACCACCAAGACCAAATGAAAGTCCGATAGCGAGAGAAAGTGCAATCACAAATCCTGTAAAGAGAGTTTGGAAGAATGGAGCTGCAATTCCAAGGTGCGAGAGCGCAACAAGAAAAGCAAAGACCCAGATTACCCAACGGGTAACTGCACCGAGCATTCCAGCTGATCGAATACCGGCTGCACGCGCAGATGCAGTAACAACTCTCTGCATCGTATCACCAAGCACTCCTGCAACCAAAAGTACAAGAACAGCAACGATGACCTTAGGAAGGTATGAAAGAACTACTCCTTGTAAGAATGCGTTCACTTCAATCAAACCAAGAACATCAAACGATGCAATAAGGAATACCAAGATAACAAACCACTTCACAAGTCCTCCGACAAATGCACCTGAGTTGAGACTGAGTCCTCCTCGATGCATAACTTCATCAGCGCCTGTTTTCTTGAGGGCTTCGTCGATTCGAATTGATCGGAACAATTGTTCGATAGCTCGACCAATAATAGTTCCCACTACCCAACCTAAAACGAAAATAATAATCGCAACGATTAGATTCGGAACGTATCGTACGATTCCCACCCACAAGTCCTGAAAAGAAGATGTCAGAGCTTGGCTCCACGTAGTTATAATCATAAATCTTTTTGTACCTGATACTCAGATACGTGTTGCAAAAGCAACGATTAACTTAATAAAACTTACTAATAATGCACTGGGTATATTATACCACCCACAGAAAATGCTTAAAATAGTAGGTTCTAGGGCTGTGGATAAGGAAAAACCGCCTCAACATTGAGGCGGTTTCTTACTTTAGGTACATTAAAAATGAAAAACACGCTACTCGTTCCAAGAAATAAGATCATCAAGCTTCACAAGTTTTGTGAGCGACTCATCTTTTGCATTTGGGTCTTCTTTTCCAACCCACACGCGCCCTGTCGTATCTTGATAAGCGCCTATTTCCCACCCATCCTCCATTTCCCCCGTTGATCGTCGTACTTTTATAACACCATTATTTTTTCGCTTAAGGTTTTCATATCGAGCTTGATTCTCGATAACATCCATCTCTATTACTTTTTCATCACCAACCTTTTTTCTTTCATTAATTATTCCAGCAATTTCACCAGCTTCTATATCATTGTAAGCGCGGGAAACTTTCATTTTTTCTTCATCATCATTTATCTGCTGATCTCCTTGTGGTACTGATTCGTTATGCATATATAGGTATGATTAATTACAATACTACTCAACTAAATCTGATAAATCGGGAGGAAAATAATTCGGCCCTTTCAGTACCTTCCCATCTTCTCGAAATACAGGCCTACCATTATCATCAAGTTTACTCATATTTGACTCAAACACCCGAAGAAAGGCTTCATTCAAATTCTTAAGTGGGTTGAGTGCTACCGATGTCCCCGACAGTACAACCTGAACATCAGTTAACTCCTTTAACATATTAATATAAATCTCCCTTGGCACCACCTCCCCTTTTTCCAAATGTGCGAGTGCTGTATCCATATCTGAAAACAATTCTTTAACTTCTTCTTCAATTAAAGTTTTTCGAAGAGTAAGAAGTTTCACTGTTGGCTCTGAATGAACATCTTGATTAAATGCCTTGTGAAATTCTTCTAAATAATCTTCTCGTGTTTTATCCATTGATATACGTTAGAATGCCCCTAATTTATTCAGAATCTTCTCATGGGGAAAATCGAGAATGTCTCGAATAAGCTTATCATAGAGACCTAGTCGATATTTAAAATCAGACGTTTCGAAATAGGTATAGCGAATCTCTTTTCCTATCTCGGCTTCAATTGTTTTGATTGATTGTTCAAGTACTCCTCTTTTAAGATTATCTCCCACTACAAGCAAGTCAACCCTACTCTCTGGATTCTGGGTAAATATTCCAGAAATAATAACAAGTTTTAATGTCCCCGCTTTTGATAATTTGCGAGTCATCTCCTTGTAATTAATATCATTCAAACTCACAAGAAAGTTTTGAAGATGATCGAGATGTTCAAAATTATCATTAAGAACCCAACCATTTGCTTTCACTTTCCTTTTTTGTTTAACTCCACGAACCTTCTTTTCTACTGTTTTAAAAAACACTCTTCTTTTAATCAAATCCATTTTTTCAAGCAAGGAAATTTCTCCTCGAACTTTTGCTGGTGATTCTTTTGTATGATCTGCAACTTGCGCTACATCGTATGCAATACCAGTATTAAAAACGAATAATTTAATAACTTTTACTTTTGCCGCGTTTCCGAAAAGTTTTGTAAGGGTATCCATGGTGTTCTGTATTAATGCATGTATTCTACCATCCATGCCCTATTCTGGGGAAATGATTGACAGTTTTCATTTTGAATGCTATTTTCCAGCGAGAAAAAGCTCTATTTTTTTCCACAAGACACAGAGAATACAGAATGCCTAGGAAAAAGGGTGTTGGAGGAAAACGGATGCATTTCATAGCAAGCCCAGAAGTTCTGGATGATTTATCAAAGATCAAAACGAACGGTGGATATAGTACCGATACAAATGCTATAGCAAGATCTGTTCGTTTTTTTGCAATAGTACTCGAAGAACAAAAAAACGGATATGAGCTTGTTCTGCGAAAACCAGACAGCAAGGAAAGTACAATACTTGTCATATCTTGATACTCGATAGCCACACTCACCCTTTAGTGAGCCGTGGCTATTTTTTTTTAATAAGAAACAATGTAATGATTGACTTTTTTGATAATGTATATCATTATGTTGACCGACTTAGTTCTTTCCATCACCAAGGAGCATGCAGCATGAAGTCAGGTACCTCACTCTCGGAAGCCATTGAGAAAAACAACGGACCTGTGCAACAAGATTTTTGGTTTGAACCAAGTGTCTTGCTCGCATTCAAAGAAATTCGAAGGATGTTTTGTCACGCTCCGCATAGTGTTGAACTCAAGGATGGATCAATTGTTCCTGTAACTCCTCGAACAATCACTGGTGCGATAGCAAAACTCACAAATCATCCAATGAAATTTGGTGTGACTCTCAGGGTCACACGAAATACCCAAGTGAGTCGAGAAGATCACCTCATGATCTCTGGACATCATGTCATTATCTGGGGACAATACGCAGCGTTTGGTCCACAGCTGATTCACATGAATGATCCTGTACTTTCCTTTTATCAGGGAGGCATGAACGGAGCTTTTTTCCATGCAACATACACGACTCACGAACACGAAGTAATCGACGCACTCTGCAAGGTACTTGGTGATAGTCGTCGCACATGGCTTGCACAGCAATCCAGAGAAAAAAGGAGTGGGCAAGATACTCCTGTAGTTGTAAGTAGAACGAGTGTACTACACGACCCGAGTGCATATGATCCCGCAGAGGTTTTCCTCTGAGCAATCTACACCAACACCGAACCAGAAATGGTTCGGTGGTTTTTATATAAAAAATAAAGCACCACTCGAATAAGTGGTGCTTTATTTTTTAATATTACACTCGGACTAAAATGTATCTCAAGTAAGCTTTGCTTATTTGAAAGTCACTTTTCCTCCAGCTGCCTCGATAGCTTTCTTCAAAGCTTCAGCATCTTCTTTCTTCATATCTGTCTTGAGCATTGAAGGAGCTGCATCTACGAGATCCTTTGCTTCCTTGAGTCCAAGAGCAAGAACTTCTTTCACAACCTTGATCACAGCGATCTTAGTAGCACCACCATCAGTAAGTTCAACATTCATAGTGTCTTTTACTTCTTCTGCAGGACCAGCAGATGCAGGACCAGCAGCAGCTACAGCAGTAGCAGATACACCAAACTTAGCTTCGAATACTTTTACAAGCTCATTCAAATCGAGCACAGACATTTTTTCAATCTCCTCTACGATTGATTTGAATTTTGCAGGAACTTCAACTTTTGTTTCTTCACTCATAATAATTGTTATATTAATTAATATTCTTAATTCATTCTTCTTTACTCACTTTTCTTTGCCGCGATAGCACCAAGTCCAATAACAAATCTTTGAATTGGAGAATTGATGATATTGACGAACTTTCCATGAAGCACAGGAAGTGCAGGAATAGTAGCAATCTCCATCATCTCAACTTGATTCATAAACTTTCCTTCAAAAATTCCTCCAACAATTTTTACATTGTCAGGATTCTTTTTTTGGAAAGAATAAATTTCACGAGCCGGTGCAATGAGATCCTCTGACCATGCGAGCGCGAGCTCTCCCGGCATATCAGGAGCAGTTCCATCAAAGATGTTTTCTCCGAGTGCACGTTTTACGAGAGATTTTTTTGTAACAAAGTATTGCACATCAGCACCACGAAGAGCGCGACGCATTTCACTTGTTGTTGCAACATTGAGTCCATGGAAGTTCACAAACACAAGTGACTTCACGTTTCCGAATACATCAGAAAGACGTGCCATAATCTCCTTCTTTTTATCTTTTGTGATAGGCACAATAAGTAGCTGTTAGCTAATAGCTTTTAGGTATTAGTTTCTAATAAAAATAAAACGACCAGTAAGGGTCGTGAATAGAGATTGAATTCCAAGCAGTAAGCTAAAAAACGATTAGCTACCAATTGTTGTTCGTCTCGACCAGACTTCTACCCTATTGGGTTGCTGGTTGTCTTTGACCTTACGTGGATGATTCTACTGATTATTATCCACCTGTCAAATAAGTATTATCACACAACAGTAATAACTGGGAAATAAAAATACCTCGCACAGTGCTTTGTGCGAGGTATACTCACCTCATCATGAAAAGCCCCAACCACGAGGTCTCCTCCCTTGAATCAAATCCTGAATAGCTTGAGGTTTGGCAAGAATCGCAGACTTAAGCCTTCGTTCAGTTTTCTCTTTAATCTGACGAACTCTCTCCCGGGTAATCCCGAGAAGCTCACCAAGACCTTCTAATGTCATCGGTTCTTCATCATTCAAACCGTAATACACGGTAAGAATCTTGAATTCCCGATTATCCTTTTCAGGTCGACACACGGACGATACAAGCTCAAGCAGAATCCGTTTTCGTTCTTTTTCAAAAAGAACATCCTGCGGACCTGGTGCATCGACCACAAATCGTTCTGCTACTGTTTGACTACCCGAACCATCACGCTCAGTGATTTGAGCATCAAGACGAAGGTTTGAACCAAAATCAAGTACAAGAACTGTATCCTCAGAGATACCCAACTTACGAGCAGTCTCTTCCGAGGACGGCTTAATACCGTGTTCCATGAGGTACTTTCTTTGGAACAATGCTATCTTTCGCATTGTCGACAAACGATTGAGCGGGATTCGAACTACTTTTCCCTGCTTAGCGAGCAAGGCTAAAATTCTTTGTTTAACCCACCACACCGCATAGGAAATAAATTTGATCCCAGGATTTTCTACTGGGTTAAACTTCCGAGCGGCAATCATGAGGCCTTCATTTCCTTCATTAATGAGATCCTCAAGCAAGACACCAAAATGCTGATACTTCTTTGCCACAGATACAACAAAACGAAGATTTGCTTCCACAAGTTTTTGAAAGGCCTCTTCGTCACCTTGCTGTACACGCTTGGCAAGCTCAATTTCCTCCTCTCTAGTAACGCGAGGAATTCGCTTAAGATCCGCAAGGTAATGATCCAGTGCGGAGCCAGTGCTGTTTGCCATATCTGTCTCCGTCGAGAGTTATGATAAAAAACATATTCCACTACCAATATTTCCCTAAAGCTATTTTTCTGTCAATTTCAAAAGTATAGGGTAGACTTTATCCGCAATACGTGAATACCCCTCATCATTTGGATGCACAACATCAGACATAAGTTTTGGATTACCAAACAAACCGTCAAGAACATCCGGCACATAGGCAGTGCGGTAGGTATTTTTGAGTACTTTAAAATTATCTTCATACGCATCACCAAGTACGCCACCTCGAATTCCAAGTACAATAACCACCGCTCCCCTACTTTGTAAGTTCTGAATAATTATTCCCAAATTACGAAACGTTGTATCTTCTGATATTTTTTGCAATCGATCATTTCCTCCGAGTAACAACATCACCACCTTTGGTTTATATCGATCAATTTCACGAAGCCTTGCAATTCCATCTGCCGTTGTGTTCCCTGGTATCCCAAGATTAATAATAGGCTTCCTAAGTTTTACAGAAAGTAACGAAACAAAATTCTTTTTCTCACTACTCGCACCCGTGCCATACACAAGACTATCTCCAAACGCAATAATATCAGCACCTTCTGACGGATAGTTTTTTATTGTTTCTGTTTGAAAAAAGAAGTAAAAAACTAAAGTAATAACAAGAATTCCAATAACAAAAAAATATTGTTTTTTTATATATTGAATCGACATGTGTATACAGTAGCACAGCCTAGTTCATATATATTTTAAATAATCTTCACGTATCAAAAAGTTGACTTTATTCATATTTAAAGTATAATATATTTTGGAAATTTACCGTCCTTTTCAAAGGAGTCTCTGATGCCTGTAGTTACATCGCCCCAAAAAGCGATCCAGTCCGAACAAAAACTCTTTCGTTTTCAAATCAAAAGAGTTGCCTTACTTTCGTTTTCAGCCTTTGGCCTTTGGATTATTGAACAGATAGCACCTGCGTTCTTCAACTACCCTTTTTTCACATGGGGTGGCTGGGAATCCGTGCAGAAGTTCTGGCCACTGTTTGCGTACTGCATTGGACTCAGCCTACTGATCGAGTTTGCTGGTTTCCCTAAACGAACAATTCCTCGAAGGGATAACGTAAGGTTGCTAGGGTGGGAAATCGCCACCTCAACTCTTGCGGGTTTTTGGGAAGAGCTTGGTTTCCGCTGGATATACATTTGTTACGCAATGCTAAGTATTGTCGTAATGAATTGGATATTCGGTACTTTCCTCGCTTGGGTCCTAGCGGCATTCTGCCTGATTGGGTCACTCGTACTCTGGAATGATAAGGAGAGAGTTTTTGCAGGCATAGCACTTTGCGGTGCAATACTTGCGGGACTCTTTGCGTTCTACGTAAATCCGGTGTACTTAATCTATCAAGGTTTTGTGTGGGTTATTCATTACTCCACCTTCACCTTGATGGATCCAGTCTTTCAGAGCAACCTTACACCTTTGTTTCTTTTCGGATCAGTTGCTGCAAATGCAACGTTCCGTGACGGACATAAATACCAAGGGTTATTTGGTTTTGTGAATTCGTGGTTTTGTGGGATGGTGCTGCTTTATGCCACGATCACATACGGCCTCTGGACAGCGGTAGTTGTGCACGCACTCTATGACATCGCGATTGGAGTTATCCGATTCGCATTTCAAAAAACACACTAGTTCATCTCTCGCACGACACAATCGTGCGAGATTTTTATGTAAAAAAGAGCGCCCATATCGGACGCTCTTTCCTAACACTATCATCGAGGATTTTTTTCTTCTTCGTACGGTTTCCCGTTACTTGCAAGTGTATACCCACGACCATATGGACCCATCAAATGTCCACTGATTTCACGATGCTCAACGAAGTCATCATATCCCCTTCGATGCTCCTGTTTTTTGTACTCAAGATCTTCTGGTGTACCTGGAAGGATCACTCTGTACTGAACAGGAGAATTACCAAGCACACCTTCGAGTAAACGACTCATAAAATTATGATAACTACTCTCATCGCCAGCATTCGAAAGAATCTGGAAATGCCTCACGATATAGAATAGTTCAGCCGGTGTTCTTGGTTTCGAACCCCGAATAGCATCCGCGAC
>CAZYGU010000006.1:8524-31752 GCA_964646785.1 uncultured Candidatus Saccharibacteria bacterium
CAATCAAACTACCCTTCTTGCATGTGGTAGTCAAGAAAATGTTATTGATTCAAATCAACATCTTGAACAAGAGTGTCGTCAACCTGAATTTGATTTGCATTATGTTTATTTGAAAAGTATTGAGTAGTAGCAAGCAAAACTAAACTTGCAAATACAATCCCAAGAAATCCAAAGAAAAACTTAAAGAAGGTATTATCGAAATATTTAAGCATTACAGTAATCATACCACTCGCTTACATGTTTTTTCCAGAGTATTCTTGGACAACAAAAAACCACCACGCTTTCGCGGGTGGTTTTTTGTTTGCTTGTACTTACCTAACCGAAGTCATGTAAGAACGCGCGAGTAACTAGACTACGGAAGGCTTACACTTGAAGTTCTCCAGTTGGTCTGACCAGACATGAAGGTTGAAGAGTTAGCTGTTCCAGAAGCATCTGCCCAGTTGATTCTTTCGAGACCAATTGAGTAAGATCCTCCAGTTACAAGAGATCCTGCAGCAAGACGTCCGTCCATCTGGAATGATACTGGAATAGTAACTTCCTGATCTTCTTGGAGCGTAAAGCTACCTGAAACTGGACTGTTGTTTACAACTCCTGATGAAGGAACTGTAAAGTCAGTTGTAGAAGCAACAGCAGGGTTGTTTGCAGCACCACCAAGGTAAACGATGAATGATCGGCCAGAAGCTGAAGCATTCGTTACCATTGGAGTAGCTGAAGCGTTACTACCGAAGCTAATAGCACTTCCTACAGCCTTAACATGCAACTGGAAGCTTGCGAGAGCTGTTGATGTTGAAGTGTTGTTTTGAGAAGCAGTAGTTGACTTCGTGATTGTTGGAGTTCCAACAAGTGTGAAGACTGGTCCTGCATTTCTAACAAGGAAGCTGTTTGAAGTAGCTGATCCTGACTTAGATACACTATCCCCAACTGTGTTTTCAGCTGTAAGACCACTGTTTGCTACAGAAGCAGTAATAGTTGTCTGAACTGAAGAAGCAGATCGGATATCAGCCTTCAAAGTGAAGGTCTTAGTTGTATCCTTTGGAATTGAGTAATCAATGTCAGAGAAGGTTGCTGTTGAACCTGAAACTGAAGCTGAACCAATCTGAGTACTACCTACATACAAGTATGTAGATGATGCTGTTGCAGCACCTGCTGATCGGTTAACTGTAGCTACAAGGTCAGTAAGCAATACTTTGTCTTTATCAGCCTTGATGTCGAAGGTCAAAAGTGTAACCTGATCAAGCTCGTTGTTGTTTGCACCGTCAGCTGCAATAACTTCCTGTGTCAACGGATTGTTTACGTTTGTAGACAAAGTAAGTGATGCGCTGTCAGCCAAGTTTGCACTGATTGACAAACTCTTTGTGATTGAAGTGTCACCGCCGTATTGGTCGATGCCAGCTCCGTCAACTCCACGAACTCCTTGTGATGCAAGTCGTACTGTGTAAGGTGAGTTTGCGATATCAGTTGAATCAACAGCTGAACGAACATCCATCTTGATTGTCAAAGTCTTTGTAGTGTCTTTAGCAACTACATAGTTGAAACCAGCAAGAGTGATGTAGTAATTTGATCCATCCTTTACAACGTTAGTTGAGTTCAAGTCCATTGATGCAAGGGTGTTACCGTTCTCATCAACAACATATACCTTTGAGTAAATCTTGTTGTAAAGAGTTGTAGCAGTTCCGAGATCAAGCTTTACTCTCTGGATAGCGATATCAGAGTTCTGAGCCTTTGCTTTGAAAGCAAGAGCTGAAACCTTTGAGTCACCCTCGTATACAGTACCTCCAGAAACTGGAGCTGATGTAATAGTAAGAGTTCCTTCTACTCCAGGAGTAGTGATACCTGTTGATCCACCGGTTGTTCCACCAGTAGTTCCTCCAGTTGTTGTTCCACCAGCCATTGCGTTAACAGCAGCTCGTGACTTAGGACCGAAGTATCCAGCAGCAGGAGTGATTCCTACTGATGCTTGCCAAGCTGCAACTGCATTCTTGGTAAGAGTTCCGAAGTATCCCATAGCAACACCTGCTGGCATTGTAAGGAAGCCTTTCATAACTAAAATCTTTTGGAGTTCAGTTACATCCTGACCTTTTGAACCAACAGTCAAATCTGTTGAGAACGAAAAGCCATTAGTTGTTGTTGTGCCGCCTGAAAGCGCAGCAAGCTGTGCTTGTAATTGAGCAATCATTGCCTGGAGATCAGCAACAGTAGCAGCCTGTGTTGAAACAGGAGCAACTGTGAAGGTCGCAGCCAATGCGATTGCGAGCAAACCTACGTAAAATTTTTGCATATTAATCTAATTTGAACGATACCAAACTCCCGATTATTAATAAGTGAGGGAATCTGATATCGATTGTGACTTCATGAAAAGATTTCTCTATATCATGAAGTCGAAAACCTTATAAACAATTTAATAATAACTCTATACAACTCCCCGTCTCACTTTGACTGGGGATCTTTTTATCTTCTAGGACTTTCCTAAAAGGCAAAAAGATCCCAAATCAAATCGACGCGAGACGAGAAGAGAGTTGACGAAATGAAGGGACATTCTATCTATATCAACCGTAATCCGAAATATTCAGAATTCAGAAATGTTTTTTCTCTCTATGAAATTTTCAACGTGCAATCACTCGGCTTATCAGTCTTCACAGACGTACAGTAATCCCGTTTCTTACGAACATAAAAGAACGATGTGTTCTTTATGTAGGACTATTATAGTACGGCTAAAAAGTACTGGAAACAAAACCGTGTGGATAACCGTGACTTATAGAGTAAAAACACTATAGGCAACAGTACACTGAATACTACACCATAGAGGCATAAAGTCAACAGTAGAGCCACCAGATCCCCGATACTCAACTTTATACCAAGCTGTATCGAGTCCATCTGCGCTCCCCTTCTTTTTTCAAAATTCCTTCAGAAACGAGAGCTAGGAGTTCACGCTGCAAGGTCTTTTCACTACAATCATGAACAACCTCAGCAACATCCTTTACCATAATGTCCTTTTTACGCTTCAATAGATTAATAATAATACTCTGTCTTTTGTTCTTTTTAACAGCGACAGGTCCAAATTCTTTAAGTTTATGGCTATTTACTTGAGGAACAGGTGCAGACTGTACTTGTAGAGGTTCACTTTGTAAAAATGGAGCTTTTAGAGATTGAGTTTTGTCTTTTATAAAAGTCTCACGCGATACCTGATTACCAATCACGCTTGTTTTCTCGTTCAAAGACATTATACCCTCCTCAATACCTTTGATGTGCTGAATATCAGGAAGAGATATTTCATCAATTTCATCATGAAAAAATGGACTTTTCAGAAGTGGATCCGATTTTGATTTCTCAATAATCATTGCGTGAATATGAGTAAGCAAAGAGTGGAATTCCTTCTTTAAAATAGCAATGTTCATTTCTGACACCATACCAGCAAATGATGCAACCTCAAGCAACGAAACTATCTCGAGAATATTCTCACGCAAGGATGTTTCAATGAATTCCTGATTTGCAGAATTACCATCTTTAAGGTCAATATTGAGTCTCAGTAAACTCATCCCTAGTCGTCTCAACGACCACTTTACCGGTTCTTCATTAGGTAAAAAATTAGTGAGCATGTAGACAGCAGCCACAAGTTTTTTAATTTTTTGATGCGCAAAAACAAAACTTTTGTCTTTAGTGAAGAAAGATATTGGCTCAAAAGCTTTTGATACAGATGTATTATTACTTACATCACTATTTTGGCTTATATTTTTGTCTGATGGAGTTAATGATTCCATAAAGTATGACTTTTATAAGTTAAAGGAAAATACTTAATGTCTTATATTTTGACCTTTTTAGTGTACCATGTCCTTTAAAATAAATCAAGTATGTCCTTTATACAGAAATATGGCTTATTTGCTCACTTAATTTACTTTCATTTTTTTGGGTTTTCCACAGTACTTGTTTTATGATCATGTTACTTCAGACTGTGTTTACATCTAAAATGGATTGCCCTCATGTGGTATAATTCTGAAAACTAGCCACTAAATTAATACATTTTCTTATATGGGCAGAAGAAAAAAAGAGGAGGAAAAAACTCCCAAAATAAACTTTTTTGAGCAATTAAAAGAAGAGACACTTCAGGGAGTTTTTAGTGTTATTTTCTTTGTCCTTGGTATCTTTTTTATTCTTGCTGCTTTCGGAAAGGCAGGTAGGGTTGGAGGTAGTGTGTTCTATTTTTTTAAGTCAGTCCTTTTTGGATATGGATACTATCTTCTTCCTATTTTATTTTTTGTTTTATGTGCATCTTTCTTTCAAGGAATTAAAAGAAAATTTGCCCTTACTCAATCAGTTGGTAGTACTCTCTTTTTTGTTTCTGCACTAGGACTCATAGCTATCATGATTACTGACGGAGGAGGTATGATTGGTAACTTCATTGCACATCCACTCATTTCCCTTTTTGATGTCTACGCCACCTGCATCCTTCTTGTGGCACTTCTTATCATCTCGTTTCTCATAACATTTGATACAGCACTTCATATTGATTTCATTGCTGGAATAAAAAAACTTTTGGGTAAAAAACCAAAAGTTGAACTTGAACATGTTCCAGTTATTAAAGTCGGAAACGAAGAGGTCAATACTGACGAAGAGGAAGAAGTTCCAACTATGGAAAAAGTAAGGAAAGCTCTCAAAAAGGAAATGGAGCACAAACCTGCTGAAGATGATTTTATTGCACCAAAACCCCGTAATATTTCACTTACACCATTCACTCCTCCACCACTTTCTCTTCTTGAACGCGACAGCGGAAAACCTGGAGTTGGTGATGTAAAGGCAAACGCAAACATCATTAAGAGAACTCTTCAAAACTTTGGCATCATCGTAGAAATGGATGAGGTCTCTATTGGACCATCAGTAACACGATATGCACTCAAGCCAGCAGAGGGTGTCAAACTATCAAAGATTCTTGGACTGCAGAATAACCTCGAACTTGCACTTGCAGCACATCCTGTTCGTATCGAGGCTCCAATCCCGGGAATGTCCCTTGTTGGTATTGAGATTCCAAACACCACCAAAACTACAGTAGGTCTCGGAAGTCTTCTTGCGGAAGCTGAATTCCAGCAATCAGATAAACCTCTCCTCGTTTCAGTAGGTAAAGGAATTTCAGGAAAATCATTCTTTGCAAACATTGCTAAGATGCCTCACATGCTCATCGCAGGTGCAACAGGATCAGGAAAATCAGTAACAATCCATACTCTTATCGCTTCACTCCTCTACCGAAACCACCCAGACAATCTCAAGTTCATTATGATTGATCCAAAAAGAGTAGAACTTACTCTATATAATGGAATCCCTCATCTCTTAACTCCAGTCATTACTGAAGCAAAGAAAGCAATCCTTGCACTTAAGTGGGCTGCAAAAGAAATGGACCGCCGGTATGACGTTCTTGAAGGTAAATCCGTACGAGATATTGAGTCGTACCATAAAACAATACTTGAACCTGCAGTTCAAAGAGTTCGCAGCGGAAAAACAAGTCCTGATGAGGAACTTCCAGAAACAATGCCGTACATGGTAGTAATGATCGACGAGCTCGCCGATATCATGCAGGCATATCCTCGAGAACTTGAGTCAGCGATTGTACGTCTAGCACAGATGAGTCGCGCAGTCGGTATACACTTGGTACTTTCTACCCAGAGGCCATCGGTAAATGTTATTACTGGCCTCATTAAGGCTAATGTCCCCTCTCGTATTGCTCTGCAAGTTGCATCTCAAATTGACTCACGCACGATTCTTGATCAGGCAGGGGCAGAAAAACTTCTTGGGGCTGGAGACATGCTGTTCATGACTGGTGAAATGTCCAAACCTCAACGTGTACAATCTGCTTATGTCTCAGAAAATGAATTGAAGAAGCTGGTAAAATTCCTTGTGGAAAATTATGAAAATGAAATTCCAAATGAAATAGATTTTACTCAAGGAAGTGGCAACAAAAATTCTCTCTTTGAAGCAAATCTTGAAGACGACAGTGACGAAGATGATTTATATGAGGACGCACGAGAAGTAGTTATTGCAGCAGGAAAAGCATCAACATCATATCTTCAAAGAAAACTAGGTGTGGGGTATGCTCGTGCAGCACGTCTTATGGATATGCTAGAAGAACGAGGAGTAGTGGGACCTGGATCTGGCTCAAAACCACGAGAAGTTCTCGAGCGCTCGAGTGATACCAATAGCCCTTCAGGATTAGGTACGGACGAATTTGGTCATGAATAACACACGAAGAAAGATCAAAGCAGGCCTTTTTTTCCTTGGTATTGTCACTCTTATTGTTTACGCTCTCTTTCAATCCAAAAACCTTATTGAAGGACCCCGGATAACAATTATTGAACCCCTAAACGGCTCAACCTTAACCTACGATTTAGTTCGGATTCGTGGAACAGCGAAGAATATCGCTTACATTAGACTAAATGACAGGCAAATATTCATTAATAATGCTGGAGAATTCGAAGAAAAATTGCTGGTCTCCCCCGGCTACTCTATAATAAAGCTGACTGGCCAGGATAAGTTTGGGAAAATTGATGAGCATTTTATTCATCTATATCTTCCCTCACATATTGTTCCTCCTATTGAAGATATAAAGCGTGCGACCACTACAAGTGGCGAACGAACTGAAACGAGTAGCACAAGCTCGTCGACGCTTCAGCAATAAGAAAACAAAACTGGAATTTAATTAACCATACATACAATGAAGAAAAAAACTGAAAAGGCACCAAAAGAGACTACGAGCAACATCGAAGACACCATCAGACAAATTAAAACAAAATTTGGTGAGGACTCAATCATGAAACTTGGAGAAAAGCCTCATGTTGATATCAATGCTGTCTCAACAGGATCAATCGGACTCGACTCAGCACTCGGAGTTGGCGGGCTTCCACGTGGAAGAATCATAGAAATATTTGGACCAGAATCATCAGGAAAGACCACTCTCTCCCTCCATGTTATTGCTGAAGCACAAAAACTTGGTGGTATTTGCGCATTCATTGACGCTGAACATGCAATGGATCCTGAATACGCGAAGCGTCTTGGTGTAAAAATCGATGAACTTCTTATTTCTCAACCTGACACCGGTGAACAAGCACTTGAAATTGTAGAAAGTCTTGTGCGCTCAGGAAAGATGGATGTTATTGTTATCGACTCAGTAGCGGCACTTACCCCAAAAGATGAAATTGAAGGTGACATGGGAGCATACCATGTTGGAAAGCAAGCGCGTCTCATGTCACAAGCGCTTCGTAAGCTTACTGCAATTGTTGCAAAAAGTAAGACTATTGTTATCTTTATCAATCAAATTCGCATGAAAATTGGCGTTATGTTTGGAAATCCTGAAACTACCCCAGGAGGAAAAGCACTCAAGTTTTACACATCAGTACGACTTGATATCCGCCGTATTGCCCAAATTAAAAAGGGTGAAGAAATTATGGGAGGGCGTGTACGCGTGAAAGTTGTGAAAAATAAAGTTGCGGCACCATTCAAACAAACAGAATTTGATCTTATGTACAATGAAGGTATTTCACGAGAAGGAGAAATCATCGCTCTTGGTGAACGGTTTGATGTTATTCAAAAAAGCGGGACATCCTACTCATATGGTGAAGAAAAACTTGGACGTGGATATGATGCAACACGACAATTCCTCAAAGAAAACAAAAAAACTGCAGATGCAATTCTTAAAGAAATAAAAGTAAAACTCAAAGAAATATAGCTTGCAATTTTTTTGCACTATCAGTAGCATACAAAATGGATCTAGTACGGAGAGAAATCCTTTCATGGAGTACTCTAAACCAACGTCCGAACACAAGGCCGGACCGAAGCTAAAGAGAGGAGTTCCTGTCTTAGAAGACAGCGAGGATCCAAGAAAGGTTCCGAACACGTCGAAGCTAGTATCGGAAATCTGGCGCGCTCGCCTAGACGACCGAACGATTGGGATTCGTATATTCTCTGTATTTATCCACCACGGGCACTCCACCCGTGGTTTGTCTTTTACAAAAAATACACAAAAAAGATCCGCCTACTCCAAACTGGAGGGCGGACCTGAGTGAGCCGAAGCTCTTTATGTACTGCATTCCCTTTCGAGAAATTATTTCGGTCCCTGATGAAGATTGGATTCCGGGTCCAATCTCCATCAGGTCGTCGCTATGGGTGGCCCTTGGCCCAGTCATCTTATGATGGTGCGAATCCCACCATAAGGGCATCTCGTTTTCGGTCTGAGGAGGCTAGATGCTTTCACCTAGAGACCTATCCCTGTCTTTAGTTTAATTTTTTTCGATGGCTCGTACCGGGAAACGTCTCCCCATCGCTCCTATATCCTGGATTGCTCACAGTCAGTCGGAGATCGTCACGTGGTCTTGGCTGTATACCTCATACCACACTGTTCGATAATAAATATAATACCATAATCATTTGATTTGTCAACAACATACCATCAACACTTCTTTAGATCCATTAAAAATGGCTCAACAACGCCACCAATTGACATTTCGGAGTAAAAGGCTAGAATATGCCTCTACCTGAATACGGGTTTACTATTTAGTCGTTTATACATACACCTATGGCAATGCTTGATTATAGTGAAATCACTGAACATAAATTTATTATTCTCGATGGGGCACCTTACGAAGTGCTCGACTCTCATGTATTTCGAAAGCAACAGCGAAAACCAGTTAATGCAACAAAACTACGAAATGTTATTACAGGAAAAGTAACCGAACGATCATTTCATGTTTCTGAAAAGGCAGAAGAGGCAGACATCACCACAAAAGAAGTAAAGTACTTGTACACAAATAAAGGTGAGTGGTGGTTTGCAGATCCAAAAAACCCTGCTGATCGTTACAAACTTGAAGAGACAATGATTGGTGACAAAGGAAAATACTTAAAGCCAAATGACATTATCGAGGCGATGGTGTTTGATGAGAAAATATTTGGAGTGAAAGTACCAATTAAAGTTGATTTAAAAGTTACTGAAGCACACCCTGCAGTAAAAGGAGATACAGCAAAAGGAGGCTCAAAGATTGTTACCCTTGAAACCGGCGCCACAATTAGTGTTCCTATGTTTGTAAAGGAAGGAGATATTCTTCGAATCAATACAGAAACTGGTGAATATACAGATCGATTAGGAAGTAGTTTTTAACCTACTCTACCCTCTTCTTGTTCAATCTTGTTCAAGTGGTGAATTATGTTTCTTTGGAAAAAACACAAAAACAAGGAAGCCAACAATAAATCCAACTAATGTCCAAAATGCGAGAATAGCATACGGCTCTGATGATGAACTAAGAGAAAGGTGAAGTGTCTCAAATAACACCAGGGGTGAAAATAGAACTAAAATAAACGGATCAGCAAGACACCCTGTTTGAAGTGGGCATATGATTTTTAAAAAAAATATAAGTATTGCGAGCGCTGCGGTAAACCCAGCCCCTCGAAACGCAAAATGAAGATGCATAGTAATACTATTGTACTACAAAAAACTCCCCCAGTTGGGGGAGTTTTTTGTAGCTTTATCGAGAAAGAAAAGGTAGTAAACCAAGAAATCGAGATCGCTTGATTGCTACAGCAAGCTCTCTTTGTTGTTTTGATGAGATACCTGTCTTCTTTCGTGAAATAATACGAGCATGAGGATTCATGAACTTTTTCAAAAGTTCAGTGTCCTTATAATCGATATGGTTCACATTCTGCATGTTAATTGTTGGTTTCATATATTCTCTATTACTTAGAATGGGATATCGTCGGGATTAATTTCTTCTTCTGGGTACTCAATAGCATCAGGTACTTTTTCTTGAGCTGGTGCATTCTTGTATGCCGGAGTATCTGTTGGTGCTCCACCAGCTGCAGGACGAGGTCCAAACTGAACTCGGTCGGCAACAATTTCAGTACGATAATTTTTCTTACCGTCAGCGCCGTCCCAACTTCTTGTCTGCATCCTTCCTTCAACTAACACAGAGCTTCCCTTTTTAAGATACTGCCCTGTTGTTTCAGCCTGGCGACCAAACACAACTACATTATGATAATCAGTTGATTCCTGTCTGCTACCTGCTTTGTCTTTCCATACCCGATTCGTTGCCACTGAAAAAGTAGCAACCTGGATACCTGAAGGTAATGCCTTCACTTCAGGGTCTCTTGTAATATTCCCTATAACGATAGCTCGGTTAAAATACATACTTGCATTATATACTACGCAATCATTGCATCAATGCTCTTATCGAGTTCTTCTGCTGGAACAACTTCTACAACTTGTGGATCAACCAAATCAGTGAGAACTGATTCTGGGGTTACCTCTTCCTTCGCTTCACTGACATCAGCTGGTTGAGAAATAAAAGTATTTTCTCGAACAGTTTTTATTGCAAGGTAACGAAGAATTGCTTGTATTGCATCAAGTTTGCTTTTTACAACAAGAAGATTTTCTCCTGTCATTTCAAACTTAATCCAACCAAAGTATGCGCTAGTAAATCTTTCATTACGTGTGCCGATGAGTTTAGTCATCTCATACGCAAGATGTCGAAATTTAGGGTTTTCTTCAGAGATAAGCTGTCCACCTGCATCATCAATCAATTTCTTGATTTCTGATACATATTCAGGAAGCTGTTCCTCGGAAATGGAAGGGAGCAATAGATAGCCCACTTCATAGACCCTAACATCGGCGAAATCTGTATCTGTGGTCATATTCGGACATTCCTTAAACTATTAAATCTCCGTAAAGGAGACCACGATAGTACCATAAAGATTATTTGCAGACAAGACACTGGCTATAGGCTGATTTTGAACCTTTTGAGGGCATTTTCTACTAGCTTTTGCTTCACCAATTCAAAGTTTTCTCCTCGTATTTCAGCTATCTTTTTTACCACTTCAGATACATAGGAAGGTTCGTTTCTCTTCCCTCGATATGGCACCGGAGCAACATATGGGGCATCAGTTTCAGACATAAGCAAAGAGAGTGGTGCCATTCTAATTACCTCATCATAATCATGAGTAAATGTGACAACCCCCGTAAACGAAAGTGAAAAATCGATATGTAAAAATCTTTTTCCTACTTCCATTCCTCCCGCAAAAAAATGAGCATTTCCCCAAATTTTTTCACCGAATTCTTTTTTGTAGGATTCTAATACATCTAATGTATCTTCATATGCACCTACTCCTCGACAATGAAGCATCAGTGGTTTACTGTATGTTAGTGAAAATTGAATTTGTTTTTCAAATAATTCTTTTTGTCTCTTCTTTTCTGAATTCAAATCTCCTTCCAATCGAAAATAATCAAGCCCACATTCACCTACCGAAACCACCTTTGGATGATTCGCTAAACTTTCAAACTTTTCTGTTTCAAATGTTTGGTTAGTATCATCAACAGGATGTACCCCAATACATGCATAGATATTTTTGTTTAAATCAGCGAGAGCAACTGCTTGTTTTGAAGTTTCAATATCAGTTCCAATAGTTATCGTATAGGTATTCGTTTTATCCAACCGTGAAAGAATCTCTTCGCGATCTACATTGTACTGAGAATCAGTTAAGTGTGAGTGTATGTCGAGATACTCAGGATTCATAAGTTTGTAATTGCGAATATAAAAACCAACTAATCTTTACGAAGAAACAGTGGTGACACTGGGGATTTATTCTCATGAATCAAGGTAATAATTTTTTCTGATGTTTCTGGAAGAAATGGTTTTAATTCTTCAGCAACCCCTCTTAACTCGCCTAATAAATACAAAACATCTTCTTTTGCTTCTAGTGGGTTTTCTTTTATTTTCTTAAATGGCTGCTTCATCTGGATATAACCATCCATCTCAATAATCCTTGTCCAAATCTCATCAACTGCTAATTTGAGATTAAAGCCGTCAATATTATTTTCAATTACTACACTCCTTTTAGAAACATAATTCTCGAGTTTTACACCATATGTTTCCGCCATTTTCATAATTCGCGAAGTGAGATTCCCAAGACCATTTGCAAGTCCCGCATTATAAGCATCTTTAAATCGCTCCATAGTAAATGGACTGTCTTCAAATGTTGAAATTTCTCGTGCTACAAAGTAGCGAAGTGCATCTGCACCGTATTCATTCACTATGTCATAAGGATTGATAACATTTCCAAGAGATTTAGACATCTTGATACCCCCCTCTCCAGTCACAAAACCATTAATAACAATTTGTTTTGAATTTGGAAGTCCTGCGGCCATAAGCATAGCTTGCCACATCGCTGATTGCTGACGGAGATTATCTTTTCCTGCATATTGAACTGGAGTACCTTGTGTCCAAAACTTTTCAAATTGATCTATGTTCTCTGGCCAACCAAGTGTTGAAATATAGTTTACTAACGCATCAAACCATACATACATCACATGGTTTTCATCTCCAGGAACCGGAACACCCCAAGACATTTTTTCTTTGAGTCGCGAGATTGAGAAATCTTCGAGACCTCTCTCTACAAATGCTTTTATCTCGTTAAATCGAAAATCAGGAATCACAAAAGAAGGATTTCTCGCATAGAATGTAAGAAGTTTTTCTCCAAATGCAGAAAATTTGAAGAAGTAATTTTCCTCCGAAATGAGTTCAATATCCCGATTAGGATGAAGAGGACATTTTCCATCAACAAGCTCTGAATCAGTTTTTTCTAACTCACATCCAATACAATACTTAACTTCATAATTTTTTTTATATATATATCCTTCCGCATCGCACCTACGCCAGAATTCTTGTGCAGCTTTTTCATGGTGTATATCTGTTGTTCTCACAAAATGAATATCCTCTGAAACACCTAAAGCCTTAGGTAACTTTTTGAATGACTCTGCATATTCATCAACATAATCCTTCACATCCTTCCCTGCTTTCTTAGCTTCATCATAAAGCTTTTGCCCGTGTTCATCCGTACCAGTATTAAAAAATACATCATATCCTCGTAACTTCTTCCAGCGCGCAATAATGTCAGCACGAATTATTTCCATAGCAAAACCAACATGTGGATCACTATTTACATACGGAAGTGTCGTTGTGATATAAAACTGTTTTTTTTCGCTCTCTTCACTCTTCATACAATATTATTAAGAAGACGATCGTTTCGATTTTTGTTTTTCAAAATCATTTAATAGTTCAATCAAAACAGCAGCTAGAGGAACAGAAAGAATGATCCCAAGAAAACCTGCAAGTTTTGCCCCAATGACCAAGGCAAGAATAGAGATAATCGGAGGTACTCCAACTACTTTCTTCACTACCATCGGATAAATAAGTTGGCTTTCAAATTGCTGAATAATAGTAAACAGTCCCGCAACAATAAGTGCAAACGTGAATCCTTTATCCATGAATGCAATAAGAATCGCGGGTGCAGCAGCAAGAAAAGCGCCGAAGATAGGAATGATCTCAAAAATACCCGCAAGAAATGCAAGAAGAAGAGCCTGTTTTACCCCAATCAGGGTGAGTCCTAGGAATACCAGCACAGCAACAATAATTGCAAGAAGCACCTGTCCTTGCATCCAGAGACCAATTTTTTCTTTTGAGCGTTTCCAGAGATCAATAATATAGGGTTCATATTGAGCAGGAGCAATAATACGAAGAAACTTCCCTACTCCATCTTCTTGCACAGCAAGATAAAATGACAACACAATAATAAGAAGGAAACTCAAGATTCCTCCAAAAGCGAGATCAACAGTGCCAAAAAATCCACTAGCCAACTTTTGTCCTACAACATTCAAACTATCCATCACAGCAGGAAGTGAAAAACTATTCGAAAGTCCTCCAAGGAATGAATTGGTGTTCTCAGCAGGAATAAGAACTGATGATGTTGGCATCGTTTTTAATACATCACTGAAATCACCTATCAGAGGAATGAGGAAAAAATAGAACGATCCAACAAACACAGCAGCAGTACCAAGATAAATAAGTAATACTGCTGGCACTCGTGGAATTCTTCTTTGAACAAACCATCGTGTACCTGGTTCAACAGCAGAGGCAAGCACAATTGCAGTCAAAATAACCATGAGTACATCACGGATCAGAAAAAAAACATAAAACAAAATTAGAATAGAAACGAAACGAATAATCGTTCCGGATGTAATACTGATACTCGTATGTGGTCCTTGGTTTAACATGATTCTATAGCAGTATGATACACCTTTCAGTTATATTTTTAAAACAGACTTAAGGACCCCCTCTTCTGGAGCTTTCCCGACAATCGCAAGATTAAGTTTCTCGTTTGTAAATATTGCACGAGCAATTTTTTGAATATCTTTCGCTGTAACTGCTCGAATTTTTCTCTCAAGATCCTGTGGAGTTTCTTGCTTCTTGCGAAGGATCTCTTGAATACCATAGTAGCCAGCAAGTGAATCTGACGTTTCGAGACCAAGATACATGTTTCCAATACTAAATTCTTTTGCTTTTGTAAGTTCTTCTTCTGTTACTAAAGTATCACGTAGCTTTCGAAACTCTCCGATGATTGCCTCTACTGCCTCTGAAACACGTTTCGTATCAACCCCAGCAGAAACCTTCAAAGTTCCATGATCTGTATATTCATCAACACTTGATCGCACATAGTACGCCATACCAAGATCTTCACGGAGTCTCTGAAATAATCGTGCGCTCATACCTTCACCAAGCACAGTATTAAGTACAGCTAGTGTTGTTCCTCGAGGATCACCCACCTTAAATGTTCTAACACCAATAACCACGTGACTCTGTTCAATTTCTTTTCTTACAATACGAAGCGCAGGCTTTGATTGTTTTTCAATAACCTTTTTCTTTGAATGTTTTTTGGTACTTGGAATATTAGCAAACATTTTTTTTACATGTGCTACTACTTCTTTTTCTTCCACTTTTCCAGCAACAACAACTGTTGTGGCACTGGCAACATAATGTTTCTTCTTGTATGCACGAATAGTGTCTGAAGTCATACCCAGTACTACTTCTTTTGTACCTGCAATTGACCACCCTGCTGGTTGATCACCGTAGAGAAGCTCGTCATAGTATTCATGCACTCTTCGTTGTGGAAGATCCTCATACATATTTATTTCCTCTACGATTACTCCCCTTTCCTTTTCTATTTCCTCTTTTGGAAACGTTGAGTTGAGATAAATGTCCGAAAGAACATCAAGAATCTTAGGAAGCTGTTTTGCTTGCGCCTTCGCATAATAACCAGTGAATTCTTGACTCGTAAACGCGTTTGATTGTGCACCGATTGAGTCAAGTTCAATATTGATATCTTTTGAGCTTGGTCTTCTTATGGTTCCTTTAAAACAGACATGTTCAAGAAAGTGTGAAATACCGTTTTCTGCTTTTGCCTCATATTTACTCCCAGCATCAACAAGAACATATGCAGTAACAGTTGAAGTGTCCTTCATAGGCACAGTAATAATCCTCAACCCGTTCGGTAATATCTTTTTGTATGCTTTCATTTATTTCTGTAAAAAACTTTTAAGATCGTCGACAGCAATCCTCTCCTGTTCACCGGTATCACGCATACGCACTGTTACACCTTTTCCTTCAAGAGTATCAAAATCGATAACGACACAATATGGAGTTCCAATTTCATCTTGTCTTCGATATCGTTTTCCAACATTTCCATTATCATCAAATACCACCCTTCCAAATTCTTTTTTAAGCATCATAAATACCTCACGAGCTTTTTCCATAAGTTCAGGTTTGTTTTTAAGAAGCGGAGACACTGAACACAATACGGGAGCAATATCGTTTGGAAGCTTTAGAAATACTCTAGTGTCTCCATTCATTTCATCCTCAGTGTATGCGGAAAGAAGTACCGCAAGCATAGTGCGTCCGTGACCAAAACTTGGCTCAATTACATGAGGAATAAATCTTTCTTTTGTTTCTTCATCGTAATAAGAAAGATCAACACCACTTCCAGAGGAGTGATTTTTCAAATCATGGTCAGTGCGATATGCAAGACCGTATAGTTCCTTGCGTCCAAACGGATAATCAAATTCAAAATCAATTGTTCGCTTTGAGTAGTGTGCCCTATCTTCAGGAGCTACTTCTAATTCATGTACCATACTACGATTAATTCCTACCCGATCAATCCACCTCCACATTTCTTTTCTAAATAACTCAAAGTTCTCTTCCCAAGTGTTCTCACGAATAAAGTATTCAAATTCCATAAGATCGAATTCTCGAACACGAAAGAGAAAATCGCGAGGGGCAATTTCGTTACGATATGCTTTCCCAACTTGAGCGAGTCCAAATGGTAACTTCGGATGCATGGTATCAAGTATATTTTTGAAATTTACAAACATTCCTTGAGCAATCTCTCCTCGAAGATATGCGATATTGCTATTTTCCTTATTTGCTCCCATTGCAACCGGAAACATTAAATTAAAATTTTCTTGTGCACCAAGTTCTCCACCACAATCAGGACAAACCTTTGGATCAGCAAGTTGATCTGTGCGAAATACATGACCACATTTTTTACATGAAGACATCGGATCTGAAAATCCTTCAAGATGGCCAGACGCCTTCCATACTGCTTCTGGCATAAGTGTAGGGGTAGTAATACCAAGAATATCTTCCCTTTCCTCAATAAAATGCTTCCACCACAACTCTTTTATGTTATGAGCCAATAAAGAGCCATAGTGACCATAATCCCATGTACCAGAGAGTCCCCCATAGATTTCTGAGCTTGGGAACACAAAACCTCGACGTTTTGCGAGCGCTACAACTTTTTCAAGCTTATTTTGAGATTCTTCCTTCATTGGGCCTTATGCTACAGATTTTTTGATTATTTCACAACTTCATCATCATTTGGTTTAAAATCAGGGTCATTATTTATTTTTGTAGTGATTTCAGGTCTTGTTATTTGAATACTTTTACCAGTGAATGAATCTATCCCCGTAAGGTTTGCTTCATTTACCAATATTGGGGCTCTCCGTACTTGATTTAAACTTGGTGTAAAGGCAATTTGAAATGAAACTTCTCGTGCAGCCGATCCGAATCCAGCTCCACCACGCACTGTTCCAACATCCCACGTCACCATACGGTTTAATGAATCGTAGGTAATTTTTTCACTTGATGGACTTGTAAGGCTATTCCAATTTACATACGGAGGAAGTGTTGTTGTTACTTTTACGTTGTTTGCATTATTAAGTGTATTCGTGAGTGTCCAAATAACAGTATATGTGGTTTCCTGTTCTGCCTTTGGTGGCATTGGACCAGTATTTTCAAATGGACCAATCGAACGTCCTCCTTTACTAGTAAACGCAAGAACTGAGCCAAGTTTCACTTGTTGGGTAGCTGACGTGTTTACTGCAATAGGAATGTTATCTGGAGAAAGCTGGCTTCCATCAAATACTGCAGCGACTGTGACGTTTTCATTTCGAGAAGCTGCAGTAAGATTTTTTAATGTACTCATTGAAAAACTTACCGACCCGGTATCACCAGGGGCTATCTCAGAAAGATCTACATTAGTATTCTTGTCCCAAGTAATAGTGTTATCGATTGATCGATAAAAACCTCCGTTAGATGTGATAATCGCATTCCGATCAAACGCTGCACCGGAAATTTTCACTTTAATTTGTGCATTGATTATGCGTGTTGAAAGATTATTTCTCCAAGTGATAATAACGGGGAATTTCTCACCCACTCCAGCTGTGTAATCACTCGATTTTTCTCCGGCAATATTTACCTGAAACGTTACTACTGGCTTTTCAATTTTTACAGTCTCTGCAAGCGCCGTGAGATTTGCGCCAATAACTGAATCATTATCCTCTCCTGCAATACCAGCTGAAAAACGAAATGTTCGCTCGTCTTGATCTTGTCCTTGTAGTACCCCTTTAATTTGAATTGTTCGATGTTCACTACTTCCCAAATCACCAAGTCTCCAAATATTTGTATCGTTTAAAGGTTTTGGTTCAGAGCTTGTAAATGTAAAGCCGAATGGATACTCAGCTTGCACTAATACATTTTGTAGTAGTTCAGTTGTGTTTGAGGCAATATCGAGAGTGAACGAGAAAGGCTCATTTGCTTTAATACGAGTTGGATATTTTGGAGTAACAATAATTGGCGCAGAAGAAATCCCAATGTCATAATTCTTCTCTTTTGAAAAGGTTGCACTCGATCCTTGTACTCGATACTCAAGGGTAACTTTTATTGTCTTTACGGTTTCTTTTTCACCAAACAAGACTGATTTCATTGTCTTTCGAGCTTCCCCTCTCGCTGGAACAATACCCACAATTTCACGCTGATGAATAAGCTCTTTTGTAATATCACCTGCAACTCGAGTTCCTTGTGGATATTCAAGAGAAAGAGTCGCTCCTTCAAGGTCAGTACTATTCTTATTTTGAACAATCACTTCAAGAGGTAGCTCTTGTCCACCGGATACCGATGTTGGACCAGAAATTACAATATCAATATTATTTGAAGAAACTGTATTTGCTCCCACAAAAAAAATATAGAGTGCAACCGCAACAGCAAGAACAAAAAAACCAATCGAACTAAAAAGGATCTTCTTAAATAGCGTACTTTGCACATGTTCCCGCTGTTCTCGTGTTCTACGAACCAAGTCCTCAACAGAATCACCTGACCATGCGTTTTCAACAGCAATTTCTGGTCTTTCGAGTTCTGTTCTGACATCAGAAAACTTCTGCTCATGCATTCGAGAATCAAGGTTTTCTTTCAATTTTTCAAGAGAATCGTTCGGTTCGTACGCCATAATGAATACATATAGTATAGCGCACTAACAGCCGTATCCAAGGTGTTTATGCGAGCTGACTAATTTCAAGAGAAACATCAATATCAGATTTCATTGATTCAATCTGAGGAATTGCATCAGAAAGAAGAGCTGTACTCCATACAGACGTTGAAACAAATGACTCGTATGCATCACGATCCTTTCCATACCCAAGTAAATGGAGAATACGAAGAATGGCAACACACTGAAATGCAACTAATTCTTCTTTTGTTAATCGGGTTTTCTCTAGAAACACGAATCCATCTGATACTGAAGAAAAAAGTGCTTCATGCATTTCTTCACCAACAACTAATTTTTGAATTACACGAAGAATGCGAACCATAGTGGCGCGTTTTTCTATGGAATGAGAAAAAAGTCTATACAAATTATGACTATCCCGTGCGTTCGTTATTTTCCATTCACGCTTTCCCTTAATAAGGGAAAACTCTCCGAAAGAAAAGTCGTCGAGTGATGCACTGAGTTTTGATTCTGGTTTTCTTACACTTTTTGCAGTAGCAACAACAACACCAAGGTCCCGAGTGAAAAGATAATAGTATTTATCAAATTCTCCACTTGGTTTTCCAACTAATACAATTCCCGGGGTTGTGTAGAGATGGTATGCCATACTAAAAAGAAACCTGGAACCATTCAGAGGTATTGTCGGGAAGATCAAGAAGGATTATTTCATCAATCGAGCATGTTTTTTTAATATCCCCTTCCCATTCGGCAATAACAAGCTTCCCCCACGATGTCACGGAAAGATGGATGGTGATTCTGTCTAACGGAGACAGAGATTTTTCTTTTCTCATATCTTGTATTGCACGCACGAGTTCTCGTGCTTCCCCTTCTCGTTTCAATTCTTCAGAAATATCACCATCAAGTACCACCTCGGAATCCAAAGATTCGTTGAATGCAATTGATTTTACATTTACTTCATCCATAAGAACTTGAAGATACGGGTCAAATCCCTGCAAAGTAGAATCTTTTATTGTAAGCAAAGCAAGGGGTTGCCTTACTTTTATGCCAAGTTTTGCACGCGCCTCAAGTCCAAGAGTTACAAGCTTTCGAACAGAATCCATTGATGAAAGTGTAAGTATTTGCCCAGCAGATTTTATTGGCGTTTCAGGCCACAACTCTAAATGAACACTCTCCTGTGATGTACTTGTTCTCAGTTTTTGATACAAATCTTCAGCGAGAAATGGCATGAATGGTGCTATTACTATAGAAAGTCTTTCAAGCACGAAACCAAGAGTGTTAATTGCCATCTGCCTATCACCCTCATTGTCACTTTTAAAACGATCTCGTGAACGACGAAGATACCACTGAGAAAGATCACCAATAAAATCACGGATGAGTCTTGCTGCCTCAAGGATTTTAAAATCATCAAGATATGCAGTCATACGAAATACCACATCATCGAGAAGAGTAAGAATCCACTGATCAAGAACATGATTACTTACATTAGATAAAACAACTCTTTCATGTACATATGGTTCATAAAACTTCATTACATTAAGCACCAAGTTAAACACTTTTTTTACAACCTCATCAACAGTTTTTGGATCAAAGTTCTTAGACTCCCCTGGTTGGTTTATGGTGTACATCCAAAATCGAAGAGGATCAACTCCAAACTGATTAATCATTTCCCATGGATTAATCACGTTTCCCACGGACTTCGACATTTTCTTGCCATCTTTATCAAGTAAATGCCCAAGACAAATCACATTATTGTATGCATGACCACGCCCAGTAAGTATTCCAATTGCATGTAGTGTATAAAACCATCCTCGTGTCTGATCAATTGCTTCAGAAATATAGTCAGCTGGAAAGCGCACCTTTTGTGTGTCGCTGGACAAATAATGCTGTTGTGCAAATGGCATTGCACCAGAATCAAACCAAACATCAAGAACCTCTTTTACTCGACGAAACTCTTTTCCATCTTTTTCAAGAACAATTTCATCAATATATGGCCGGTGTAGGTCGAGTTCGTATTGTTGGTTATGAGGAAGCGCAACAAAAGGAAGTTCTTGGAAATGACCAGTCTGCACATACCGCTGACCAGCAATAGCGAACATATCGTCGTCACCATATCCATGTGCGACAGTATCCATGAGCCATAATGGATCGCCGTGAGAAACAATAAGTATTACCTCATTCTTATAGGTTGATTCAAGTTCATACAAAAACTCCCCAACACGCTTTCGAACATCATTGAGTGTTTCCCCTCCTACTGGTGCTTTTGTGAGCCGCATTCTTTCAGGGAACGTTTTTCGGTATTCATCAACATCACTTTCTTCAAAATCTCCAAAGCGAATTTCATTGATGCGGGAATCAACAACAACCTCGAGATCAAGTCCTGTTGTTTCTTTTATTATTTCCGCTGTTCTCTGAGTTCTTGCGAACTCTGAACAAAATATTTTTGTTATCCCAGCATTTTTTAGTTGCTGTGCAGATGCAATAACTTCCTCTTCACCCTTAGGAAGAACTTGGATAATTCTTTTTGGATCACCATTTACTTTTCTTTCTTCATTACCCTCTGCCCATCCATGTCGGAATCCAATATATCGATTGCCTGATTTCTTGCTATATTGTTTTAACGTTTCAACAGAATCCACCACAATCATTTCTGTTTTGTCTTCTGTCATCCAAATAGGAAGCGGAGTACCCCAATATCGTTCACGACTGATAGCCCAATCTTTAATTTCTCTCAACCACTCACCAAATCGTCCATCACGAATATATGCTGGCTCCCAATTAATCTTTTCATTTTCAGCGAGAAGTTCTGAACGAAGACTCGACATACGGATATACCACGAATCTCGCGCATAATAGATAAGTGCTGTTTTGCAACGCCAACAATGTGGATATGAGTGTTTAAACTTTTCTTTCTTAAAAAGCAGTCCACGATGTGCAAGATCCTTGATAATATCAACAGCAACTTCTTCATCTTTTACAAATCTTCCAGCAAATTCTCCAGTATCTTTTGTGAAGTGACCTGAATCATCAACGAGATGAAACTTTGGAAGATTTTCTTTGGTACCAAGTTCAAAATCCTCTTGACCATACATCACAGCGGTATGCACGATACCAGTACCATCTTCAGTTGTAACAAAATCTGCAGCATACACCTTATAGGCATTCCTAAGTTGGTCTTTTTGTTTTTCTGGAACTGATTCCTTGAGATAAGGATACAGTGGTTCATATTCGAAACCTGCAATTTCGCTTCCCTTCATTTCACGAATAATTTGATATTCCCCTTCTATGAGACTCAATCTTGCTTTCGCAAGAATTACTCGTTCTTCCTGTGCGTCTTTATTTTTTATTTTTAATTCCACATAATCAATATCTTTTCCGACTGCAAGTGCGACATTCCCCGGAAGAGTCCACGGTGTAGTCGTCCACGCAAGAATATACATGTTGTCTTGTCCAACAACTTTAAACTTAGCTGTTACCGAAAGATCAGTATCATCTTGATATCCTTGTGCAAGTTCGTGTGAAGAAAGTGCCGTTCCACAACGAGGACACCATGGAAGTACTTTGTAATCTTTATACAAAAGATCCTTTTTTTGCACTTCTGCAAGAATATTCCACACTGATTCAATGTAATCAGATTTGTACGTCACATAAGGACGGTCCATATCAATCCAATATCCGATACGGTTCGTAAAATCTCTCCACTCGTCCACGTATGTCCACACACTCTTTTTACATTCATCATTAAACTTCTCAATACCATACACTTCAATTTCTTTTTTTGATTTTAATCCAAGTTTTTTTTCTACTTCAAGTTCAACAGGAAGCCCATGTGTATCCCACCCAGCTTTTCTTTGCACCCGAAATCCTCGCATCGTTTTATAGCGAGGAATAATATCTTTAAAAGCTCTTGCTTCCAGATGATGAATTCCTGGCCGACCATTGGCAGTCGGTGGACCTTCATAAAATACAAATTCACCTTGAGGAGCATCCTTGTCGATACTTTTTTGAAAAATATTGTTTTCTTTCCAAAACGAAAGAATTTCTTCTTCTTTCTGCGCAAGATCTGATTTTTTTGTTTCTTCTGTATTCATAAATATAAAAATTCGTCCGCGTATAACAATCCTACGATTGCAATACAAGGACGAATTTCTCGTGGTACCACCTTGTTTTTACCTGCCTTTGGCGAGGCTCTCATTACAGCCGTAACGGGCTTACCCGTCGAGTTCTACACTACCAAGGAAGACTCCTTGGTGTTTCTTCTCGAAGCTCTGAGGCGATAACCTCTTCATTGCCGATGTGGCAATAGTAGCAAGGAAAATAAAAAGGTGGAAGGGTGTCAGTAATATATCGCGGAAAAAATTAGCACAATAGAAAAGGGGCCATCACGCTTTCAGTGTGTGGCCCCTTTCTTCCTTCAGTTGTCGGCACCTACATACATGCCCCCTGAGCATGCGTTGGGCGCCGAGACAGGTTGATCAGCTCAAGTGAGGGCGACGTGAGTCGCCGCGGCGAAGGCGAGATGCGGTCGCCTTCGAAACTCTCGACTCGTGATCGTCACGAGGTTCGAGTTGAGCGGATACATCATGGTACTTCGTCGC
>CAZYGU010000006.1:31852-33516 GCA_964646785.1 uncultured Candidatus Saccharibacteria bacterium
TTGAGGATTTCGAGTTCGATCGTAGACACATTGTCCGCGATCAGGAAGTTCATGTCTTGCGTCGCGCTTTGCGTCGACACAACGTCAGCAAGAACAGCATCCCTGATGGTGGGTTGCGGTTCCACTTGTCCCTGCACAGCCACAGGCGCAGCGAGCGCAAGCAAGGCCAGCATGGAAACTCCGATTCGGTTCAAAGTCCTCAATCAACTCCTCCTGTGAAGGGTTACAAACCCAGAAAAGCACATCTGTGCATCCCTGAGGTACTACTAAAATTATTATAGCAGATTCCACTCCTTTGTCAACAACCTATACAAATCTACTTTCCCTACTTACATCGCCTCTGGAGCTTTCATACCAAGAAGTGAAAGTCCGTTTTGAAGAACAATGGAAACAGCCTTCGCAAGTGCGAGTCTGTGTGCTGACTGCTCTTTTTCTTTTTCATCAACAATTATGTGTTGTCCGTAGAATGCATTAAACTGTCCAGCGATTTCGATAAGAAATGTTGCGATATGTTGTGGTGCGTACTCACTATAAGCACGAGATACTATTTCAGGAAAATGATATAAAGTTTTTTCTAATGTCGTTGTGGGGATTCCTGAAGAAAAATTTGGACTAATTTGAATATCACTCCCCTTTTGTAACAATGAATGAATTCTCGCGTTAGTATACTGTAAGTACGGACCAGAATCTCCCTCAAACGAAAGAGCTGAATCGAAATCAAAAATAATATCTTTACCAGGCGCTTGCCGAAGAATAGAATACTTAATTGCACCGACTGCAATTGCAGAAATAAGAGACTCGTCAGAAGAAAGATCTTTATTTGACGTACTCATTTTTTCTTTCACTTTTAGTGAGATTGCCTCAATAAGTGACTCTGCAGTTGGAGCATCGCCTTTTCGTGAACTCATCTTTCCGCTTGGAAGCCGCATCATACCATGACCAATATGATGTGTTTTTTCTGCTAACTCAGGAAATATCTCCTTCAGCGCACACATTAATACACGGAAATAATCATTTACTTCATTTCCTGTAATAACAATCGATGACTCATATTGATAAGTATCATATTTTACCTTTGCAAGACCGAGCTCTTTTGCTTCATATGTCGGCAATCCTTCTTTATTAATAAATACTCTTGTATGAAGTTTTGCATCACGATTTTCTCCTCGGAAAATAATTGCCCCTTCGCTTTCTTCAAAAATACTACCAACATGTTCCTTCACAAGTTCCTTTCCGAATTCCCCAGTAGTTGATTCGAAGAAATAGTAATCAAACTTCGTGCCAAGTGTTGCGTACAGAACTTCGAAATAATCGAGTGTTATTTTTCTTCCATATGCATACAAATCATTTACCTGATCGTCCGTTTCAAGATAAATTTTTTTGTTTATATCAACAACATATTGTTTAAATTCTTCATCTGATTCAAAGAGAGCAGCACCCTCAGCATATGAACGCGCGACATCTTTTACGGTATTCCACATTGCTTTCGTTCTGAGAGCATACGCTACGGCTTTTGCCACATGAACCCCTTTATCACCAGAATAACAAGCACGTTTAACCTCTGCCCCATTTGCCTCAATGAGCCGTGATAGTGATTCGCCAATGGCATTAGACATCAGATGACCAATATGAAATTCTTTAAATGGATTCGGATCAGTGAATTC
>CAZYGU010000007.1:0-23277 GCA_964646785.1 uncultured Candidatus Saccharibacteria bacterium
GGTATCTTCTTTGCCTCAATAAGCTCGTTGAGCTCATATAAAATCGTTTGTGTTCTCTCAAGTGAGAACGCAGGGATCACAAGTGTTCCTCCTTGTGCAATAGTTTTTTCAACTACATGTTTAAACCGAGATTGCCGCAGCTCTTTTTCCTCATGATTCCGATCGCCGTATACACTATCCATCACAACATAATCTGCATCTTGCACGAATTCAGTATTTGGAAGCAATAACGATGGAGAATTCCCTGTATCACCTGTAAACAAAATAGTCCTTGATGTCTCGTTCCCACCCTTAAGTGTAAATAGGTACATAGAAGAACCCAAAATGTGCCCCGCATCTTTTAAAACTACTGATACGTGTTCTGTAATCTTTGTTTCTTGGTGATATGAAATAGTCTTCCATAGTGAAAACGCTTGCGTTACATGCTCTTGCTCATAGATAGGAAGAATACCTTTCGCACGAGAATCCATATCCATAATTCTCGATGCATCTGCAAGCATGAGAGTCGCTAACTCCCGAGTTGCAGGTGTTGAGTAAATTACTCCTTGGAATCCATCCTTCAATAATTTTGGAATACGCCCAATATGATCCATATGTGCGTGAGTAATAAACAAGAAATCAATTGTCTTTGGATCATACGGAAAAGGATCCCTATTCCTTTCGTCTGCATCGGCTTCTCCCTGTAACATACCGCAATCAATAAGTGCCCGAAATCCTTCAGCTTCTAAAAGAAAATTAGCTGCAGTTACCGTACCAATTCCACTCCAAAATGTTACTGTTGGGATATTACTATTCATATGTTTTTCTTAAAAAGAAGATAACACCCACTGAACATACACTTGCTCCGAGTACCCCAGAAGAAATGTCTGATATGGTATCTGGCCAATACCCAAGCCATTGGTTAAGCGCTAGACCATTACTAAATTCAAAAACTTCCCAACCAATTGAGACAAGTAGTGTCGCAAAACATGTAATAGAAAATACTCTAAGGCCTGAATAGTGTTTTCTATTACTCAACAAAGAGAATAGTGAAAGAAAAAGGAATGCAATCGAAACCCCAGCAATAGAGTGAACAAACACATCAAACCAAGGAGTAGACCAATACATAAAATGCTTAAGTGCAGAAAGATGAAGAAACAAAAGGAAACTTGAAAATATAAGACCCAAAAGAAGCAAGAAGGATGATTTCATGAATGTATTATATACAGTATATCAGAGACGAAACCACCACCCGAAGGTTTACTTTGGGTGGTGGTAGCGATTAGGGTTACAAGTATAATTCCCTAGTACATAAGTCTAGGTGGGTGTCCGCAATCTCTACCCCAAAGGGTAGGATACTATAGAACTCCCTGAATAGTATTTTGACCTAGAAAATTTACTAATAACCCTGTATATATGATGTTCCAGAAAAATGAATCTTACAAGAGAATACATGATTAAGAAACATTTTACATAACATTAAAAGTGGTGAAAACAAAAAATGAATAAAAATATACCTTAATTAAGGTTAAAAAATAAAAAAAACGCTTAATGCGTTTTTTTTATTTCCAAACCTACACATAAAACTAAAATCCTTCACTTAAAAATTACTCTAGTATCCCATCCAAGTTTACATCGTAAAGAATCTGCTCCTGTACGAGACGATAATCGATAAGTTCTTCAGGAGAAAACCAAATTGAAATCTCACGAAGTGCTTCTTCAGGTTGATCTGAGCAGTGAATAAGATTTCGAACAGCACGTCCTCCAACATTTGCTGTGGAATATGAATCCATAGTAAGATCCCCTCGAATAGTACCAACATCTGATGTAAGTGGCTCTGTACCTCCTACTAATTTCTTTACAATTCCTACGGCATGATTTCCCTCAATAACCATAGCGATCACCGGACCTACTGTAATATACGCAAGTAGAGCCTCAATAATATCTCTCCCGTATTCGAGAGCAGATTTTACAGGTTTTTCTCCCATCTTCTCCATATTTTCAATCGTACGACCTCCAACTTTCTCACACCACGCATCATCTTTTCCGTAGTGCTCAGTTGCACGCTTTCGATCAGGAACAAACATTTTAAGTCCCACCATCTTTAGACCAGTCCTTTCAATACGGCCTATAATTTCTCCGATCAGTGATCTCTGCACTCCATCATGCTTAATAATGACAAAAGTTCTTTCTTTTTGGGGTTTCATAGATAAATTAGATTATAACAATCGCTTTTTAGGACTCCTCTTTTTTGGCTTTCCACTTGTCTTCAGTGTATTTCCTTTTTTTACCCTTTCCTTTTTAGGCACCTCAGTATACACAGCTTCAGGTTTTGAGGAAATAGCCTCTGCTAAAACGTCGTTCATTGGATTTCTTAAAGCAGAGAACACGGGAGCGGATAGTACAACTTCTTTGTCATTGGTACTTTCGTGAGTGATTCTGTCAGGAGTAATGATGTCATCAAATGTTGCAACATTTCGTGGTACTTCTTTTTTACGAGTGCGGAAAAATGACCCAAGTATCTTTTGAAAAAAGGAATCATTTTCCCTTTGTCTATTTAGTGAATCTTTAATTCTTTGAACATTTATTTGTCTTGTATCGCCAGATGCCATTCTTTCTTTATCCTTCTGTAACTCTTGAAATACGCGCCCACTTTTTTCAGTAAGAGGATGTGAAGCTTCATACATAACATTATCCTGGGACCACTGTCTCTTTTGTAAATTATCAGCGAATCGTCTATCGACATATCCCTGCATTGCGGCACGCTTTTCTCGAACAGTTTTTAGTCGAAATGCTTGTGCAATCTCAGTGCTTTTATTTCCTGAGCCAACCGCATGAGAATCGAGTCCAGTACGTTTCAAAAGATCAAGGTTGTCTCTTCCCTCTTTTGTTAATTTCATAAGCATAGGTGCAAAACGAAACATTTTTGAATTCATAACTTTTTTTGCATGAACAAGATCTGATTCTTCTTGGACTAGATCAATCAATTCTTGTTCTTCATCATGATTTGTTACCTCTCGAGAAAAACGAGATACATTTTTTCCATCATGTTTTTTTTCAACGACTGCTGTGGAATTTTTCTCTTGTTCTTTTTCTCGATTTAATAGATCAAGTACAACCTTTCGCAAAAAAGGATTCTCAAACATGTGTAAAGCTTTTTCTTCGACTTGGGACACGTCATCTAACTCCATTGTTTCAAAAAATTCTTCGAGAGCACGCCTGTCAGTAATTGGCTTACTAACAGCATCAACCCCTGGTAAAGCTCCCCAAATATCGAATACATGCAATAAATCTTTTCTACTTTCTGAATTTTCTATATCTGCCCACAATAAAGCACCCATCCGATGCATATCTTCAGGAGTATCCCCCCACAATTTATTTTCAAATGTCGTTATTGCATGAAGTGCCTCTTGCCTTCTCTCAAGAAGTGTCTTGTTTTCTTGATTTTTTTCTTCTTGTTCACGAATTTGCTCAAGAATATTGTTTCGTTCGTATTCACTCGCATCACTCGGTAAACCTGTGAGTCTTCCCTGTAAATACTCAACCTCTTCTGTACCAAGTGATATTGTATGGGTTAGACTATGAACTGCCTTTTCTAGTGGTGAAATTCGGTTAAACACAGAAGCACGATCTTGTTCGTAATTCACACGCTTTTCCATGACAAGATCTTCCTGTTGTTTTAATGTTTCATCACGAAACTTATCTTCATCATACGCTTCAGTTTCTTGAATAATCTTTGCATCTGCAATTCTCTTTTTTTCTTCTGCACTAGCAATGATTTTTGCGCGAAGTTGATCTATTTCATTCTGAAGTTCTACACGTTGCCGCTCAATAGAATTTGTGACTGGTTTTTCTTTTGTTACTTCTTGAATTCTATTATTAGCAAGACTAGCTTCTTCTTGTTCTACTGTCCGTAATTCATGCTCAAGACGAACAACCTCTGTCTCGTTCCCTTCTTTTTCTGCGATACGAATTTTTTCTCTTAACCCTTCAATGCGAACCTCAGGAGACTCCCTGTACGTCTGCCTTTGTTCATCTGCAACAAAACCTTCTGCACCTGGTTCATCAAAATCATCTGATGATGATAACGTTTCATATGGACTAGTCATGGAAAAAGTATACCACCTATATTACTTCGTAAGAATAATTGGATCGCCTTCTGTAATAACTACCGTATGTTCAAAATGAGCACTTTTTTTACCGTCTTTTGTTTTAAATGTATACCCATCTTTATCAAGTACAATTTTACTTGTTCCCTGTGCAAGCATTGGTTCAATAGCAATTACCATACCAGGAATAAGCTTTACCCCTTTTCCTTTAACACCAGTATTTGGGACGAATGGATCCTCATGAACTTTATAACCAACTCCGTGACCTGCAAGCCCTTCGACAATTGAAAGCTTGAGTCGTTCACCAACCTCCTGTACAGCCGCACCAATATCACCAACTCGGTTACCGCCGCGAGCTGCTTTGATTCCAGCATAGAGAGATTCTTTTGTGCCTTCAATAAGACGCTTATCTTCTGAAGAAATAGTCCCCACACCGACCGTAATGGCCGTATCCGTAATCAATCCTCCATGAACAACCCCAAGATCAATTGTTACAACATCACCACTCTGTAAAATTTTTGGATTCTCATTGGGAATACCATGAACAATTTCATCATTCACAGAGACGCAGAGCGCAGCAGGATATGGCCTTCGAGCACCATCAGGAGTGTAGTTAAGAAACGCTGCGGTATCCCCTCCTTCCTTGAGAAGCTTCATTGCCAAATCATTCAACTCAACAGTACTTACACCTGGCTTCATGATCTTCGCAATTTCAGCAAGAATATGGGCATGCCTTTTCCCACCTTCTTTCATAACTTCTATTTCCTTAGGAGTTTTAATAGTAATCATCAGATCAATTCAGGAAGAGCTTTCATAATATCTTGATGAACACTCTCTATCGATTGCTCACCTTGTACTGAGATAAAATGCTGATCAGAATGTTTGTAGTACTCAATAGCAGGAACAACATCTGTTTCAAACCAATTCAATCGCTTTGTAATCCTATCCATACTTGCGTCATCAGATCGTCCTCGTGCTAACAAGTGTTTTTCAGACCATTCCCGTGAGACATCCAAATGAATAACATGAACTTTTTCAAATCCATAAAACGCAAGAGCTGTATTCAATAGCTGTGCTTCAGGAACTGATCGTGAAACACCATCAAAAATAACATGTGAATCTCCCTTCATATCCTCAAGAAGTGCTTTTGACCACATATAACAAGCAAGAAAATCTGGTTGTCGTTCATCCTTTTCATACACAGCGTAGGAGAGTTTTGAACTATAATTATCACCTTTAATAAATGATCGGAACATATCACCTGTTTCAATATATTCAACCGAAAGAGGTGTTTTCTCTTCAAGAATAGACTTCAAGAGTTTTACTTGGGTACCTTTTCCGCAACCGGAACGACCAATAAAGATAAAAGCGTGAGGTTTTTGCATTGCCTGTAGTAAGTGTATACGTGTTAGCTTATAGGTTTTAGATCAAAAAAGCTAGGGTAATTTTGCAAAACAAAACCCGCTTTTCATATGCGGGCTCTGTGTTGTAGTGCTGTATTAACTAGGCACCACAGACAAACAACTACGTTAGTATTCCCTTGCAGAAATCTGAGCATCAATCTTCTTAATAAGATCAATAACTACAGAAACGATAATGAGAAGTGCTGTGCCTCCAATTGCTAGAGACTGAATACCAGTAATACTCTTCATAATAAGCGGCAATACAGCAATCAAACCAAGAAAGAGTGCTCCTACAAGAGTAAGTCGAGTAAGAATTTTTGCAATGTACTCTGCTGTAGAATCACCAGGACGGACACCTGGAATGAAAGCTCCACTTTTTTGAAGATTTGTAGAAATTTGATGTGGGTCAAACGTCACAGCGGTGTAGAAATAGGTAAAGAGAAATACCAATGAAAAGTAAGCAACGGCATAAAACCACTGATTTGCAATAATCTTAAGAACGAAGGTTGAAACAGTTTTTAGTATGTCGTTGTTAACGTTTGCGAGAAAACTAAAAATCATTTGTGGAAACAAAAGGATAGAAAGCGCAAAGATAATCGGTACCACACCAGCTTGATTCACGCGAAGAGGAAGGTATGTAGAAATACCTCCAAAGACTTTCGATCCTCGTACTCGTTTTGCATAGGTAATAGGAATTGGTCGCTCTGCTTCTGTAATTACTACTACTCCGAAAATAATGGCAAGAGCCGCAACAAAGAAAGCTACGTACAGTGGAATTTGAGCTGGGTCAAAACTGTATGACAA
The DNA here is from genome assembly GCA_964646785.1 of uncultured Candidatus Saccharibacteria bacterium. Taxonomy (GTDB): domain Bacteria; phylum Patescibacteriota; class Minisyncoccia; order Phycocordibacterales; family Zambryskibacteraceae; genus JBGTNQ01. Next base: position 6,296 of record CAZYGU010000007.1, read on the forward strand.
CTGAATAAGTTGCTTTGGAAGACTCGATACGATACCTGCAAAAATAATAATTGAAGTTCCGTTTCCAACTCCAAATTCAGTAATAAGCTCTCCAATCCACATAAGAAGCATTGAACCTGCAGTGATAATAATGAGGTTTGCAACAAGAGCAACAGGAGAAAGCTGAGCAATGATGCCTTGTCGAGTTAACAAAGTTAGAAACGCAAACCCCTGAATAAGAGCGAGAGGTACGGTGAGCATTCTACTGTATTGAGAAAATTTTCTTCGTCCTGCATCACCCTCATCTTGATAGAGTGCTTTCAAATGCGGAAATATAATGGTCAACAATTGCATGATGATTGAGGCAGTAATATATGGACCAACTCCGAGCATAAGAATAGACATACTTGAAAAACCTCCTCCAGAAAAAAGATTGAGGAGTCCAAGAAACTGATTACCCGAAAAGAAGCTCTGTAGTTTTGCAGAGTCGATACCAGGAACTGGAATTACTGCAAGAAGTCGAAACACAAAAATAGCTCCCAAAGCAAAAAGGATTCTCCCTCTGAGAATTCTATCCCCCCATACTAATCGAGTTTTTTCTAAGAAGGTGTTCATAAATTGTATTAATCCTAAAGGTTACCCAATTGATCCCCCAGCGGCCTCAATTTTAGTTCGAGCAGACTCAGAAACAAGACATGAAACAAAAGTAAGTTTTGTAGAAATATCTCCAGTTCCAAGAATTTTTACTGCTTTTGTGTTTTTTCCCACAACTCCTTTTTCAATTAATGTCTTAAGTGATACAGTATCACCCGCTTGGAATGCTGAAAGTAGAGATAGATTCACTGCAATTGGCTTCAAAGAGATACTTTTATTGCTATTCACTCCTCGTCCACGAAGTTTTGGTAATCTCTTAATAACATCTCTCATTTCTGGACGTTTCTTTCTTCCTGCTCGAGCATTCTGACCCTTAGTTCCTTTTCCAGAGGTCTTTCCACGAGTTCCCCCTCGTCCTACTTGACGAGACTTCTTGTTCTTATTTTTTCTTGAAAGTGTGTGTAACTGCATGTTGATCAAAATTATTTACGAGAAACGGTGCGAGACAATTTTCGTAATGCTTCAACTGCTACTTTAGCATTATTTGCTCGGTTTTTTGTTTTTGAAAGGATTTTTGCGTTGATTGAGTTAAGACCAGCAAGCTCAATAACTGTTCGAACAGAACTTCCAGCGAGAATTCCACGTCCTGGAGCAGGCATGATAACTACTCGAGAGCCACCATATTTTGCAGATACTTCATGTGGAATAGACATGTCTTTCGTTGTACGAATCTGAATCATGTTCTTTTTTGCATCGCGAAGTGCCTTATCGATAGCAAGTGGTGTATCACCAGCCTTTCCCTGCCCAACCCCAACCATACCTTTACGGTTTCCAGCAACAAGTGTTACTGAAAAACTAAATCGTCGTCCGCCTGAAGTAACACGAGTAACTCTTCGAATAGAAACTGTCTTTTGATCAAACTCTGATCGTACACGAGTATCTTTCTTAGCTGGTCGACGAGGGTTTTTTCTGTGGTCGCGATTCTCTCGTGCAGGAAAACGCTTACCCTTTGTGGTATCAATAGGAGCTGCGTCAGTCGCAACTTCTGGAACGATAATTTCTTCTGTTGTTTGTTCTTGAGTATCCATACAATTGATTTAAAATTTCAAACCTCCCTCTCGTGCTCCCGTAGCTACTGCTTCCACTTTTCCAGTATAAATAAATCCACCTCTATCAAATACTACTTTCTTAATATTGAGGGCGAGAGCTTTTTTTGCAAGTTCAGCACCGACAGCATGTGCTTTTTCAAGACCAGTTTTTCCTGCAGTAACCTTTGTCGAAGAAGAAGCAATTGTTTTTCCAAGAACATCATCAATAATCTGCGCGTAGAGCGCTGTATTTGATTTAAAGACAGATAGTCGTGGCATTTCCGCGGTACCAGAAATCTTTGCACGAATACGTGCATGTCTTCGAACTCTCTTTTCTTTTTTTGCGCTACTTGATTTCATTATGGTTATACAGATTTTTTACCTTGTTTAATCTTGATGATTTCCTTTTCATATCGAATCCCCTTTCCTTTATATGGCTCAGGTTTCTTTAATGATCGAAGTTGTGCTGCAAACCCTCCAACAGCCTCTTTATCAATTCCAGAGATAATAATGATATTTTTTTCTACGGTAACAGTAATTCCATCTGGAATAGGAACATTTACTGGATGTGAAAAACCAAGTGCAAGTCCGAGAACTTTTCCCTTCACCTCAACTTTATATCCAATACCTTCAAGAAGAAGTCTTTTCTCAAAAGCTTTATTCACGCCCGCAACCATATTTGTGATATGAGAAGCATATGTTCCCCAAAGTGCCTGTGACTCAAGAGCTTTTGATTTTGGAGAAAGAGAAATGAGTCCAGTATCAACAGAAACAGCGATATCCTCTCGGATTGATCGAGAAAGCTGTCCAAGTGGTCCCTTTACAGTAAGTACGTTTCCAGACAATGTAACGTCTGTTTTCTCTGGTACTGCTATTCCTTTTTTTCCAATTCGTGACATTTGATTATGTATAGAGAATCTTTTTGAACTACCAAATTTCGAACAATACTTCGCCGCCAACACTCTGTTTTCGCGCTGAAGCTCCTGTTAAAATACCTTTTGGTGTAGAAACAACACTGATTCCAAAACCATTCTTTACTTTATGGAGTTCAGAAGCCTTCTTGTAAATACGTCGTGATGACTTTGAAATACGCTTTACATCTTGAATACGTGGAGTATCTTCGTCGTAAAGAATTCCTACTTCAAGAAACTTAGCCACCTTCTTTCCCTTCTTTATTGCAGATTTAATAAATCCCTCTTGCTCAAGTACACTAGCAATTTCTGCTTTTAATTTTGAATATGGAATAAGCACTGACTCTTTATGAGCTTCACCACCATTCTTTATTCGGATGATCATGTCTGAAATTGGATCTGTCATATGTTTACCAAGATGATTTCTTTATACCAGGAATTTTCCCTTCATTTGCAAACTCACGGAAACAGATACGACAGAGGTCAAAATCTCTCATATAACCATGTTTTCGACCACATCGAAAACAACGGTTAACAGCCCGAGTTGCAAATTTCGGAGTCTTCTTTGATCTAGCGATTACTGATGTTTTTGCCATTATTTAAAACAAATGAAAAAAGCCCTTAAAAAGCCTTGGATTCCAATCCTATCAAGAGGATTCTACATTGTCAATTAAAGGTATTTCGAAAATACCTACCTCAAATACTTATCTTTTCTTTCCAGTCTCTTCCTTTCGAAACGGGAACCCAAGATGATCAAAAAATGCCTTTGCTTCCTTCTTACTTTTCGCAGTTGTAACTACGGTAACAGCAAGACCAAACACATCTTTTAATTCTTCATCAACTGTCTCAGGGAATATAATATGTTCCTTGATACCGAGGGTGTAATTACCCATTTCGTCAATTGAGTTTGCTGGAATACCACGAAAATCTTTTGTTCGTGGAAGAGCAATGTTTACCAAACGATCAAGAAAATCATACATTCTCTGACCGCGAAGAGTTACTTGAATACCAACTGGATCCCCTTCTCGCACTTTGAAAGCAGCGATTGATTGTTTTGCTCCTTTTTCTGCTGGCTTCTGTCCTGTAATTTTTGTAAGACGATTTACAGCAAGTTCAATTTTTTTCTTATCTTTGAATGAGCCGACTCCAGCACTAATAACAACCTTCATAATACGAGGAGACTGCATAACATTCTTATACCCCATAGATTCCTTAAGGGTCTTGTATGTATCTTTTGATTTTTCTTTAAGCGTTTTCATATTTATGCAAGGGTAGTACCACTTTTCTTAGCTACTCGAACTTTCTTTCCTGACTTATCTTTTTGTGCACCAATACGGGTCCCCTTACTCGTCTTTGGATCTACAATCATGACATTGGAAACATGGAATGGAGCTGCTTGGTCGATAATCTGACCCTTTTGGTTGCTCTTTGAAGGACGCTTATGAAGTTTGCGCATATTAATACCAGCAACAATAATTTTATTCTCACGAGGAAATGCACGAACAACCTTACCGGTTTTACCTCGATCCTTTCCTGCAATCACTATAATATTGTCATCTTTTTTAATACGCATGGAAATTTATACTACTTCTGGTGCAAGGGAAATAATAGACTGAAAACCTTTTTCTGCAAGTTCTCGTGGAATTGGTCCGAATACTCGTCCTGCAACTGGTTCATGCTTCACCTTGTCTACAATAATCACTGCGTTTTCGTCAAATCGAACATATGAACCATCAACTCTTCGAAATGGAAACTTTTGTCGTGCAACAACCGCATACAAAACATCTTTTTTCTTAATAGCTTTTCGTGGTTGAGCAGTCTGAACTGACAATACAACAATGTCTCCAATCTGTGCATATCGCTTTTTTGACCCACCAAGCACTTTGAAGATACGTCCGATCTTTGCTCCGGAGTTATCTGCGATTTTAACAATTGAACGAGGCTGTATCATATTATTTTAAAACTCTAAATTTCTTCATTTTTGAAATAGGCTTTGTCTCAATAATTGTGACGGTATCACCCATTGCGCAAGTATTCCCCTCATCATGAGCCTGAAATCGCTTTCTGTGCTTGATATACTTCTGATATCGAGGATGCTTTTCAAATCGCTCAACTGAAACAACTACCGTGTCTTTCATCTTCGTTGAAACTACAACTCCCTTGAAAGTCTTTCCCTCTACTTTTATTTCTTTTGTTTTAGCTGCTGTCATTGTATTACTTTACGCGAGCACTAAGTTCAGTCTTAAGACGTGCAATACTCTTTCGAAGACCTCGTCCCTCTCTTACATTACGAACAGAACTACCAGAAATTCCAAAACGAAAATTCTTCAAAGACTCTTCATGTTCAAGAAGAAGTTTTGCAATATCTTGTACGTTTTTTTCTTTAAGGTCTTTCATAATTACATTCGAGCTACGATAGCTGTTTTAAGTGGAAGCTTAGTTCCAGCTTTTCGAAGTGCTTCACGTGCCACAGCCTCTGTTGCACCATCTACTTCAAAAAGGATCGTTCCTGGCTTTACCGGTGCACAATAGCCTTGTGGATCACCCTTCCCCTTTCCAAGCTTCACCTCTGCTGGCTTTGCAGTATACGGCATATCTGGAAAAATGCGAATCCAAATCTTTCCAGTTTTACCAAGTGTTCGAGAAATAACTTTTCGAGCAGCCTCAATTTGATTTGAACGGATACGTGCAGGTGCCATTGCTTTAATTCCAAATGAACCAAATGAAACCGCAACACCACGAGTTGCAGCACCAACCTTAAGCGGATTTTTACGCATCGTTTGCCACTTTCTGAATTTTACTTTCTTTGGGACTAACATGGTGGTTATTATTCAGCTTTCTTAGCAAAAATCTCTCCCTTATAAATCCACGTCTTGATACCAATCTTTCCATATGGAAGACGAGCCTCATGATGCGCATAATCAACATCTGCACGAAATGTTTGAAGTGGAATTCTTCCAAGCTTCTTACTTTCACTACGAGCAATACTTGATCCTGCAAGTCTTCCGCCAATAGTAACCTTCACTCCCTTCACATCACGATTAGCCATAACCTTCTCAACCATTTGCTTAAGTACTCGACGGTACGGAAGACGCTTTTCAAGTCCTTCAGCAATCATTTGAGCAACAATCTGTGCATTTGATTCAGGTGATTTGATTTCACGAATATCAAGTCGTACTTCTTCTTTACCACTGTACACACCTCGCTTCTTCATAATACGAATAAGCTCATCTTTGAGTTTTACCGCTCCATCTCCAGCGCGACCAATAATCATACCTGGACGTGATGTCTCAACGATAACTCGAAGAACTTTCTCATTTCTTTCAATTTCAATACCACTTACATAAAAACCGTGTAGCTTCTTTTCAAGAAAAGAACGAATAACCAAATCACCTCGTAGATATGCAATATATTTTTCTTTTGCACCAAACCATCGAGATTTCCAATCTCTGATGATGCCAAGTCTATGTGAATATGGGTGAACTGTATGTGACATGATAAATATTATTTTTTAGTTGCTTTTGGTTTCTTTACTACAACTTCTTTTGTTTCCAAAACAATTTGAATATGGCTTGTTCGCTTTCGAATAGCTGGTGCACGTCCTCTTGAAGCTGATCGTCGACGATAGAGTATCTTACCACCATCAACACGAATTTCTTTTATAAAAAGGTTATCAGTTTCAAGAGAGAGGTTCTTTGCGTTAGCAATTGCAGAAGCAATAAGCTTTGCAAGAGGAAGTGAAGATCGCTTTGCAAGAAAATCAAGTGAAACAAGAGCATCTGTTGCCTTCTTCCCTTGTAAGCTCCGTGCAACAACTCGAACTTTTCGAGGTGACTGTCGGTAATCATTGAGTTGTGCTTTTGCAATAGCCATAATTATTTCTTAGCAGGAGTAGCTGCCTTCGCTGACTGAGCGGCCGATATTTCTGATTCCTTCTTCTTCTGTTCAAGTTCCTTCTGCATCTTTCCTCCATGCTTCACGAACTTACGAGTAAGAGAAAACTCTCCAAGACGATGCCCTACCATATCCTCAGTCACAAATACCTCAAGATGATCCTTGCCGTTGTGAACTCCGAAGGTAAACCCAACCATTTCAGGAGCAATCTGACTTGCTCGTGCCCACGTTTTAATAACCCCACTTTCACCAGGTTTTTTACCCTCAATTTTCTTGAGGAGTCTTTCGTCTACATAGGGACCTTTTTTGCTTGAGCGTGTCATGAAATAAAGAAGCTCTGATTCAGAGCCTTAGTCGAACATATTAGCCGAAGAAGGTGTAGGTGTCAAATGATTAATAACGAAAACCCTATGGCGATGTCGCCATAGGGTTTGATTGGACCTAGTTGATCCTGGTGATGACCCCGGTCCTGAAGCGAGTTGAGTACTTGAGCTCAAGCTTCATCTGACCTGGATCATTCATCCACTGCCCTCTTACGAGGTAGTTCTCCCCGGTGTCGTCGAGCTTATCGAAGCCGGTCACCGAGAGATACAGCCCCGCAGGAACCCCTACAACTCGAAACAATACGAGCTCTGAGCCATCCGGGTTTTTTCCTGCTGAGGCAGCCTCAACAAGAGAAACCTTCCCAGGGCCGTCCTTGATCGAGAAGTAGGGTAATCCGATATCCTTGGCCATACGGCCTCCCATACAAAAGTGCTTCTCTGAGAGAGTCAGAGTCTCGTTGTTCTTTTCAGAACCACCTTACACATACATGTAAGGAATTGTACTGGTTAAAATTATACCATATAAATAATCAAAAAGTCAATATGTTTTAACTCAACAAAAAAGTCCCAAACGGGACTTTTTTGTTGAGTTAAAAATAATAACTCGTTACTAACTATTTTTTGCCTACCTTTCTTCGAGAAACAATATGAATATTTGAATACTTCTTTGGTCGTCGTGACTTCTGACCCTTTCCTGTTGGTCGTCCAGTACGAGTCTTTGATCGGCGTGATCCTCGTCCCTGACGGCCCTCTCCTCCTCCATGTGGGTGGTCTACTGGGTTCATCGCAGTACCTCGTACTGTAGGCTTAATACCGAGCCATCGTGAACGTCCTGCCTTACCGAGGTTTACCAAACGATTTTCATCATTTGAAACTTCACCAATTGTTGCCCAGCAGTTTTCACTTACTTTACGTACCTCTGATGACGGCATCTTAAGATCGATCTTTCCAGCATCCTTTGCAATCACCTCAATATAGTTACCGGCTGATCGAGCAAGTTTTGCCCCACCCTTAGGTTTTACCTCAACATTATATACAAACGTACCTACAGTGACATTTTTAAGTGGAAGACGATTTCCTGGAGTCTGGGGAGCCTTTTCAGAAACAATAAAGGTATCTCCAACTTTTACACCTTTCTGAAGAAGCACGTATCGCTTTGCTCCATCCTTATACACTGCAAGGCCAATAAATCCAGTTCTGTTTGGATCATATTCAACACTCGCGATAGTAAATGGAACATCATATTTATTGTAGGTGAAATCAATTTCACGAAAGAGTCTCTTGTGGCCTCCTCCTTTGTGGTTCATGGTGATGCGTCCATGATGGTTACGACCAACTTGTCGTCTAAAACCTCGAGTCAAAGATTTTTCAGGATCCTGACGAGTAATAACAGCTCCATAATGAATGGATGTCATATTTCGTCGTGATGCTGTTGTTGGTTTATATTGCTTCATAAAAATAATAGTGACTCTGATTTATACAAATTCAATCTTATCTCCTTTTTTGAGGTATACGTATGCCTTCTTACCTCCAGCTTTCACACCCCTCTTCCCTCGTACTACAACTTGTTTACGTGGAATACGAACAACTGCAATTTTAAGTGGAGTAACTGAATAAAAATCTTTAACTGCTTTTGCAATATGGTGCTTTGAAGCTGATTCAGCTACTTCAAATGTATATACATTACGATCCATAGACTGCTGTGAAGCTTTCTCGGTAATTCGAGGACGCAAAAGTACATGAGCCATAGTACGACGAGTAGTTCCCTCCTTTTTGACTACAACCTCTTTCTTTTCGGTTTTTTTCTTAAGAATTGCCATAAAAATTATTTTGCCTTTGCAGGTTTCTTAGCTTTTGCTTTTACAGGAGCTTTCTTTGCTCGGACCTTCTTTTCAGTAACAACTCCATCTGCTTTTTCTGAAACAGTTTTTGTTTTAGATTGAAGAACTTTAATTGATTCTTCAGGATTTACAATCAAGAGTGCTCGATACTTAAGAAGTGACAATGGGTTTAGATTTCTAACTTCGTCAGCATTTACAGTTCCAATATTTTGGAGACTTTTCATTGCACTAACTTCTCGTCCAGCAAAAGCAATATACAAATCGTTTGAACTCTTTTTCTCAAGAAGTGGAAAACCTTTTGTTTTTTTCAAATTAAGAAGGATAGAACTTGCTTCTTTTGTCTTTCCATTTGTTGCATCAAAAGAATCAATGAAAAATACCTCTCCATCTCGAAACTTTCGAGAAAGAATCGTGAACAAAGCCTTTGTCTTCATTTTTCGGTTCACCTTACGATCATAATTCTTATCGTTTCGTGGACCATGAGTAGTACCTCCTCCAACCCAAATTGGTGATCGTGTAGATCCATGTCGTGCCCGACCAGTACCCTTCTGCTGCCATGGCTTCTTACCTCCTCCTCGTACTTCACCGCGTGTCTTTGCGTGCGCAATCGGATTTCGTGCACTAGACGCCATTGATACAGCTACCTGATGAACAAGATCAGAATTCCAAGGCAGACCAAACATATCAGCTGGTAATTCAAGCTTTTTTGCTACACCTCCTTTTTGGTTATATACAGTTGCTTCCATGTTGTTATTATCCGCGAATTTCTACCATAGTTCCTCGGCGACCAGGAACCGCTCCTGAAACTAAAATTTGATTTGTTTCTGGGTATACATCAACTATTTTGAGGTTCGTTGTTGTAATGCGAACACCTCCTGTTCTTCCTGCCATACGCATACCTTTTGGAACACGTCCTCCTTCTCGATGGTTACCTGAAATAGATCCAGGTTCGCGTTCAGAGTGCTTCTGTCCGTGACTTCGTGGTCCTCCAGCAAACCCATGTCTCTTCACTACTCCCTGGAATCCTTTTCCTTTTGAGAGTGCAGATACACGCACAGTATCACCTGGAGCAAATACAGAAACATCAATCTTTGCGCCAAGTTCTGGAAGAACTTCATCTCCAACCTGACGATACTCCTTTGTATGTGCGAACATTCCTTTGCCTGCAAAATGACCCTTGAGAGATTTTGAAATATTCTTTTCCTTCTTTACTCCATATCCAAGTTGTACAGCAACATATCCGTCGCGAGTTACATCTTTTACCTGAGTAACAACAATAGGATCAACAGAAAGGACAGTTACAGGAGTAACAACGCCTTTCTCATTAAAGACCTGTGTCATGCTATCTTTTTTTGCAAGAATGAATTTCATGATTTCTGGAAACCTTTATATTTCGTGAACCTAGTATCCTACTTATTTCTACAGTTTTGTCCAATGGTGCCAATAAAGACAACTAAAATTTTCCATACTGAAGTATTATCCTTCCTACGAAGCAGGCTGCCCAATGGCAGCCAGTACTTCATGGCCTATATTGACTTTACATCAATATTCACGCCTGATGGCAAACTCAAGTTTGTTAACGATTCAATAAGCTTTGGAGTTGGATTAACAATATCAATTAATCGCTTGTGAATTCTCATCTCAAACTGCTCTCGCGCATTTTTGTAGACGAATGAAGCACGATTCACGGTATATTTCTTAATCTCAGTTGGAAGCGGAATCGGGCCAAGTACCTGTGCATCATATCTGAGTGCGGTATCAATAATTTGTTTTACCGAAACATCGAGTATTTTGTACTCATATGCTCGTACTCGAATACGAAGTATTGCACCAACTCCCTCTTTTGGAGTCTTCGCCTTTTTTGATGCTTTTTCGGCTGTCTTTTTTGTTGTTGATTCTTTGGCCATTGTAGTTGACTCAGTCAAACTCTTTGAATGAGCGGGGTGCAATTAAACTGTGATTTTAGTAACAACTCCTGCACCTACAGTCTTTCCTCCCTCTCGGATAGTAAAGCGCTGCTGTTCTTCAAGCACAATTGGAGCTACGAGTTTAACCTTGAATGTAACAGTGTCTCCAGGCATAACCATTTCAACACCCTCCTTCAATGTTACTTCTCCAGTAACGTCAGTAGTTCGAATATAGAACTGTGGCTTATATCCTGAGAAGAACGGAGTGTGACGACCACCTTCTTCTTTCTTAAGAATGTACACTTCTGATTCAAATTCTGTATGTGGAGTTACTGATCCTGGCTTTGCAAGCACCTGTCCTCGAGTAATGTCTTCCTTTTTAAGACCTCGAACAAGAATACCTGCATTGTCTCCAGCCATTCCTGAATCAAGTGACTTGTTAAACATTTCAATACCAGTAACAACGGTCTTTGCTGTATCTTTCAAACCGATAACTTCAACTTCATCTCCAACCTTAATCTGTCCTCGTTCAATTCTTCCTGTAACCACTGTTCCTCGGCCTTCAATTGAGAAGATGTCTTCAACTGGCATAAGGAATGGTTTATCAGTCTCACGTACTGGAACTGGGATATAGGTATCAAGAGCTTCAGCAAGAGAAAGAATAGCCTTTGACCATTCATCATCATTTGATGTAGCTTCGAGTGCCTTAAGACCTGAACCACGAATAACAGGAGCGTTTGCGCCATCGTATTCGTACTTTGTCAAAAGCTCACGCACCTCTTCTTCCACAAGATCAATAAGTTCCTTATCTGGAACCATGTCAACTTTGTTAAGAAATACAATGATTTTTGGCACTCCAACTTGCTTTGCAAGAAGAATGTGTTCACGAGTCTGTGGCATCACACCATCAGTTGCAGCAACCACGAGAATAGCACCGTCCATTTGAGCGGCACCAGTAATCATGTTCTTGATGTAGTCGGCGTGTCCTGGAGCGTCAATGTGAGCGTAGTGGCGAGTAGCCGTTTCGTACTCATTGTGAGAAAGAGAAATCGTGATTCCACGAGCCTTTTCTTCAGGTGCTTTGTCAATTTGGTCAACACCCTTAATACTTGCATTCATTCCTGCTCGGTGAAGAACATTAAGGATTGCTGCTGTAAGAGTTGTTTTGCCGTGGTCAACGTGGCCAATAGTACCTACGTTTACGTGTGGCTTTGAACGATCGAATTTTGATGCTTCTGCCATAATAATTGTGGGGGTTACTGATCTTCACTTACTGCGCGAGGGGCGTAAGTGCAAACCACTAACCGAACTAAAAATACTTGATAATTAAAAGTAAAAACGGACATTTGCGATTGAAAAATACGCAAAATGCGGTACGCAACATCATAGCAAAACCTAACTAGGAGTCAAGCTTTTTTACGGCTTAACCAAAACAAAATGTGCATAAAATGGGGACAAAGAAAAAACCCGCATCACATGATGCGGGCAGTATCCTTTTTCTGCTATCATCCTCCAACTTCTTGCGGGTATTCAAACTCAGAAAGTCTCGAGGGATGGACCCATATCGTTTGAGACGGATCGAACACCTGAACCCTGATCCAGGCGCCAATGGTATGACGTCCAAGCGGTGATCCTCCAACCGCCTTCACAACACAACACTTTTTCTTATCGAGTTTACAGGTAACTCCCTCTCGTATGGAGTTCTCTTCGATAATCCTCAGGGCAAGTTCTCTACTTGCCTTATCATTACAAACCCGAGCTGACTTATTGGTTTGACCAGTAAGATCAACACCGAGTCGCAGTGCTTGTTCAACTTGTGCTTCAGAAGGTGGTCCCGTCTGATCAAGTTGCATAGCATCAAATGTCCAAAGGTCACGAATCACGCTTTTTCTCCGGATGAGTAGAAAGAAAAACAAACTCCTCCCCCACCCTATAGGGTAAAAAAATAAATGTCCAGAAAAAATCCCCTCGCAAGGGGATTTTTTACACTATTTTCTTGCCTCGATGATTGTTGTTGCTACATTCGGAGGAACGATTGCGTAATGATCAAATTCCATCGTAGATGATCCTCGGCCTTCAGTCATTGAACGAAGGGATGTAACGTATCCAAACATTTCTGAGAGAGGGATCATGGCTCGGATAACCTTGAGGTCTCCTCGATCCTCCATTCCTTCAACTTGACCTCGCTTTGAAGAAAGATTTCCTGTTACATCACCCATGAATTTTTCAGGTACAACCACTTCAAGCTTCATGATTGGTTCAAGGATAACCGGACCTGCTTTTTTAGCAGCCTCTTGGAACGCTTGAGATGCTGCAATTTTGTATGCAATTTCAGATGAGTCCACATCGTGATAACTTCCGAATGTAAGTTCACATGAAATATCTACCATTTTAAATCCTGCCAAAATTCCACGATCCATCGCCTCATGCACACCCTTTTCTACAGCAGGGATAAATTCCTGTGGAATAACTCCTCCTTTAATTGAATCGATAAATTCAAATCCTTCCATGCGATGTGCATTCTTAGGAACCTTCTCTTCTGGATCATATTTTGGAAGAGGTTTGATATTGATTTTAACGTGACCGTATTGTCCTTTTCCTCCGGTTTGCTTGATGTATTTGTTTTCTACTTCTGCGGTTCCGGTGATTGTTTCTTTATACGCTACTTGAGGTTTACCAACATTTGCTTCAACGCCGAATTCACGCTTCATACGATCAACGAGAATTTCAAGATGGAGCTCTCCCATTCCTCGCATAACAGTCTCTCCTGTCTCTGAATCAGATTCAATCTTGAAAGTTGGATCTTCATCAGAAAGACGTTTGAGCGCCATACCCATTTTTTCTTGGTCAGCCTTTGTCTTTGGTTCAATACGAAGTGAAATAACTGGCTCTGGGAATGTGATTTGGTCGAGAACGATTGGTTTATTTTCATCACAGAATGTGTGTGATGTTTTCGCATTTTTTAGACCCACAGCAGCCGCAATTTCTCCTGCAAATACTTTTTTTACTTCTTCACGTTGGTTAGCTTGGAGTCGTACAATACGACCAAGTCTTTCTTTTTCACCTGTTGTCGAGTTGTAAATATAACTTCCTGACTCAATGGTTCCTGAGTACACTCGGAAGAATGTGAGCTGTCCTACGAATGGATCTGCTTGAAGTTTGAATGCGAGTGCTGCAAATGGTTCTGTATCTGATGCATGTCGGGTAATTTCTTCTCCAGTTGCAGGATCGATACCTGTAATCGGAGGAATATCAAGTGGTGAAGGTAGGTAATCTACCACTCCATCAAGAACAAGTTGTACCCCTTTGTTCTTAAGTGCTGAACCTGCATACACAGGGAAAATAGTGTTCGCAATAACTCCTTTTCGAAGAGTTTCTTTTAGCACATTATAATCAATTGTTTTTCCCTCTAGGTATGCATTCATGAGAGCATCATCGTTTTCAACAATACGCTCAACAAGTTCACCATGAAACTTTTCTGCAACTTCTTTGAGATTGTCAGGAATATCCTTCTCAATAATCTGACTTCCCATATTCCCTTCGAAGTAGAACGCTTTCATCTTCAAGAGATCAACAACACCTTCATGGTGTTCTTCTTCTCCAATTGGAATTTGCACACGAACTGCTTTTTTTGAAAGTCTTTCGAGAATAGATTTGTATGATCGCTCAAATGAAGCACCAGTTCGATCAAGCTTATTCACAAAGCATAATCGTGGCACATGAGCTTCCTCTGCATAACGCCAGTTTGTCTCTGATTGAGGTTCTACCCCAGCCACTCCATCAAATACCACTACAGCTCCATCAAGCACTCGAAGTGAACGCTTTACTTCCACAGTAAAGTCGATGTGTCCCGGAGTATCAATCACATTGAAACGATATTTATTCTCAATTTTTGAACGCTCTTCAGGAGTTTTATAAGTTGGACTCCAAAAACAAGTAATAGCAGCAGCTGTAATAGTAATACCACGCTCTTTTTCCTGCTCCATCCAGTCAGTCGTTGTCTCTCCATCATGCACTTCACCAATTTTATGTTGTGATCCAGTATAAAAAAGCACGCGCTCTGATGTTGTTGTTTTTCCTGCATCAACGTGAGCTACAATTCCAAAGTTTCTAACTCTCTGTAGTGGATAATCTCGTTCCATGTGACTAGCTTTTAAGTGTTAGCTGATAGATTTCAGCTGGTGAATAAAAATAAGCAGGGACCTGCTTGTTAGGCATTAGGATACAGGAAACATACTAAATAGGCAATGGAAAACGGTTTCAGTGTAACAGAAGTAATAATTAATTGACATTTTTTTATTAAATGATATAATATAAAAAGATAGTAGTCATATTCCAGACATCAAAAAGGAGACACGACTAGTGCGTTTCCGCATCCATATTTACCCTGACGGGCTGGGTAATCCCGACCTGAGCCGAGCTTTTGAGCTCGGGGACATGGAAGCATCGAGCCGCAGTGAAGTTATCGCGACTCTCGAAAAGCCAATCAATGAGCGGGATGACTTGTTCGTCCCCCCTGAGTGGGATTACGATGTCTTTGAACTGTAATCCTCTGGCGCCACGTAACCCGTGGCGCTTTTGTTTTGTATGTATATTCAAAAAAACTCCCGAGCGGGAGTTTTTTATTACCAAGCGAAGTGAGCAAAAGCTTTGTTTGCTTCAGCCATCTTGTGGGTATTCTCTCTCTTTTTCACAGCTTCACCTTCATTCTTTGAAGCAGCGAGGAGTTCATCCGCAAGTTTAAGAGCCATCGGTTGACCTTTTTTACTTCGAGCAGCATCGATAATCCATTTCATAGAGAGAGCAAGACGTCGCTCTGGTCGCACTTCACGAGGGATCTGATAGTTTGCACCTCCAACTCTTCGAGAACGCACTTCCATAGTAGGACCAGTATTTCTGAGAGCAGTTTCAAATACTTCTAGTGGATCAATATCCCCTTTTGTCTTAAGTGCATCAAAAGCACCATATACAATTGATCGTGCACTATTTTTTTTACCAGAAAGCATCACGTAGTTGATGAGTTTTCCAACTTTTGCTGATTCATATACTGAATCAGGGGCTGCAATATTTCTGTTTTTAACTTTTCTTCGCATTGTTTAGTTTAATGAAAATAGAGAATTATTTCTTACTTGATTTCTTAGCACCGTACTGACTTCGGCCTTTCTTTCGGTTTTCTACTCCAGTTGCATCAAGAACTCCTCGAACAATAGAGTAACGAAGTCCTACATCTTTTACACGTCCACCCTTTACCACTACCACTGAGTGCTCTTGGAGGTTATGACCCATTCCTGGAACATACGCGGTGATTTCAAGGCCATTTGTAAGGCGAACACGAGCAATCTTTCGAATAGCTGAGTTAGGTTTCTTAGGAGTCTTTGTAGTTACTTTCGTACATACACCTCTCTTAAAAGGAGCGTTGAAAAATGTTGGGCGATTTTTAATAGAGTTAAAACCACGAGTAAGAGCCACGGATTTTGATTTTCGTGGAATTGTCTTTCGTCGTCGTTTTACGAGTTGATTTATAGTCGACATGAGTTAAAAAAATTGCCCCAAAGCAATGTCACACAGACTACTACAAGTCAGATGACCTTGCAAGTCTTTTCTTTGATCACTGTAATCCTGTAATCAAATGGAAGAGAATTGGGACAATCGGAACAAAGAACTCCCAAAGGAAGAAAATTACAATAAGACCAAGAAAAAGACTATATCTCTCCATAATCACTCGAATATTAGAAAGTCTGTATGGAAGTACAGAAAACAATATTTTTGATCCATCAAGTGGAGGAATGGGAATCAAATTAAATACCGCAAGGAGAAGATTCACAAGAACAATCACAACAGATATCTGCATGAAAGAAACTGTCATACTTGAACCAAAAAAACGAATAAATAAGCCAAACATGAGAGCAATAAGTAAGTTTGAGACAGGTCCAGCAATTGCAACAAGTGCTTCCCCCCACCTTCTGTTTTTTAGATTATATGGATTAAAAGGAACAGGTATCGCCCACCCGAACACTGGCGCTCCAATTGCATAACACACAAGGGGAACAATGAAAGAACCAACTGGATCAAGATGTTTTAATGGATTTAAAGTAAGTCTCCCTGCATACTCTGCTGTATGATCCCCTTGCATCAAGGCCGCATATCCATGAGAAACCTCATGGATAACAACTGACATAATAAGAATAGTGATTTGAAAGACTGCTTCCATGGGTTCTTGCGTAATTAGTTTTTTATGATAGCATAAGCTCCACTTCAAAAATATGGCAAAAGTCTGCGCAATAACAAAAAAAGGTTCAATTATGGGGGGCGGATACAGTAACCGTACTCGTGCTACTCAATTTAACCCAACTGGAAATGTTCGAAAGTACCCAAACCTTCAGAAAAAGAGGGTGTATATTCCTGAACTTAAGAAAACAGTCATTCTTACCCTCTCAACACGAGC
>CAZYGU010000007.1:23377-27453 GCA_964646785.1 uncultured Candidatus Saccharibacteria bacterium
GCTATTCGTAAACTCATTATTCGACTTCTTCAAAAAATAGGAGAATTCGAATACATAGAAGCAGAACACGGACAAGATGCTCTCATGAAATGCAATGATTCAGTTGATCTTGTTATCACAGACATCGATATGCCGATCATGTCTGGTGACACGCTCATCAAGACACTTCGTTCAATGAGCACAAAAAAGGAATTTCGTATTCTTGTCGTAAGTACTCATATCTACGAAGGAGCAGACGCCACTGTACAGAAACCTTTCAGTGCACTCGATTTTCAAGAAAAAGTACGAAACCTTCTTGGTAAGTAGCCCATGCACACGATATATTCGTGTGCATGTTTATTTATTCCAGATTCGATTTCCATCAGAATAAAAAGTAATGGTCCCCTTCTCTCCAGTACTCTGTATACTTACGCGTTGCTTCGCTAACATATCAATAACCTCAGGATGAGGATGACCATAACTATTCCCTTTTCCAGCAGAAACAATCGCAATTTCAGGTTGAACTGCATCAAGATACTGCTGACTCGTTGAAGTACGAGACCCGTGGTGTCCCAGTTTTAGCACTTGGCAGCGTAATGCTTTTTCATACTGTGAAACAAGATATTCCTCAACAGAAATCGGTGAATCACCCGTCAAAAGAAAGCATGTATCTCCATATACATACTGCGCCACAATCGAAGCGTTGTTTGTTTCCCATTGAGAAACGTCAGTGTCTGGAAAAAGAATCCGTAAATATGATCCATCATGAAAATCAATAATCGTACCGGAACGTGCAAGAGTAGAATCAATATGTTTTTTCAAACGAATCCTTCTAATCTCATCATCAATACCATTTTCTGATTCTACTCCCGGTTCAATAAATTGCTTAACGGTATATCGTTCAAGTATATAAGGAAAACCACCAATATGATCTTTATCTGGATGAGTTTCCATTACCACGTCAATTGATCGATCAAAATATGAAAGCTCTTGAGAAATCCTCCGCAACACAGTCTTATTTGGTCCGCCATCAATGAGAATCTGATTTCCTGTTTTACCTTCAATAAGAATTGCATCACCTTGACCTACATCAAGAAACGATACTGAAACATAGCTCCGAGGTTTTTCTTGTTTAACAGCAAGCCAAATAAATACATTAGCGAAGATAAGAATTCCTAGCGTAAGATATCTTCCTCTGCCCATTAGCAACTTCATTCTTCCATTATATGACAGGGTACTTTATAATCGAGCAGGATTTTACTCAACTTCTCAACAAGGAGAACGGATGTTCAGTAAACGAAACCAGCAAAGGGTCGAGAGAATACGTGAACGCATGGGTCCTCGTGAATCTGACATGCGGAAAGCGACGAGAGAAGCATTACTACCTTTCTCGTTACCTTCTCTCCCCCTTCCTTGTCATCAAGCGAAGAAACCAAGAAACGGAAAGCCAGCCATGATCAAAGCGAGTAAACAAAAAAAATAGAATGCTCTGCCCTCCCTTGAGGGCGGAGCTATTTTGTAACCTTGTTAGCAACCCCACCGTCTTATACAATGCTACTATTAACCATCTTTAATTTCTCATTACACTATCTATGTCTATGCAATTTCAAGAACAAAAATTTTCTATTCCAGAGCTAAAAGGTATCTCTGCAAAAAGTGTCGAGGAACATCTCAAGCTCTATAGTGGGTACGTAAAAAATGCCAATTTGATACTTGAAAAGATGGAAGAATACAAACAAGACTCAGAAAAAAATGCATATGCACTCGGAGAACTTCAAAGACGTTTCGCATTTGAATTTGATGGAATGAGAAACCATGAATATTATTTTCATTCACTTGAAGGAGGGCCTCAAGAAATTTCTGATGGACCACTTAAGAAAAAAATAGAAGAAGAATGGGGATCATTCGACGGGTGGCTTGCAAGTTTTAAAGCGATTGCACTCACTCGCGGTGTAGGATGGGCTTGGCTTATGTATGATAAAGAAACAAATAGACTTCTTACTCAATGGGTAGATGAACAACACCTTGGGCACCTCATGAGTACCTTCCCTATTCTAGGACTTGATATGTGGGAGCATTCATTCGTATTCGACTATCAACCAAGTGGAAAGAAGCAATACATTGAGGACTTCTTTTCAAATCTCAACTGGTCTGTAATAGAAAAAAACTTTACCAAAGCAGCTCAATAAAAAATATAAACTACAAAATAAGACGCGCTACGGTAGCGCGTCTTATTTTTATATAGAAAGTAAAAAACACACAAAGAACATAGAATATTACTGGAACCAATACTGATACGTGCGTAATTGAAATTATACTTCCAGGAATACGGGAAACGTGTTCTGCAATCCAAATTATATAAGAAAGCAATATATGAGTAATTATTCCTGGTATAAAACCAAGATAAAAACTGACAAACCCTAGTATTCCGGTCATGAAACCAAAAACCATAACAACAGGAACAATAGGTAACACAAGAAGATTAACCACAAACCCCGAAATAGAAATCATTCCACTTGAATACATAAGGAGAGGAAGTACAAACAGTTGTGTTGCGATTGTTGTAGAAGCAATATCACGGAATCCAAATTTTTCTGGGAGAAACATAAGTCTTCTCTCAACTACCGGAGAAATCCAAATAAGTGCAACTGTCGCAAGAAACGAAAGTTGGAAACCTAAATCAAAAAGAAGAACTTTTGGATTCCAGAACACCATACAAAATGCTGCAACTGCAAGTGCACGTGCGATGTTATAGTTTCTATGAGTCGCCCTTGCTACAAGCGCTAGGATTGCCATGATTCCTGCACGAACTACTGATGGACTGAATCCAACCATCATAATAAACAAAACAATCCCAATTATGCTCCCAAGTAATGCTTTTCTAAGTGATAAGAAAGACAAACTTTTTCTGACCGATTCAGCGACAAGAGTAATGTTATACCCTGACAAAACAACAATATGAATAATACCAACCATACGAAATGCATCCAGAAGATCCTTACCCATTGAGTCATCAACCCCTAATAATATTCCACCAAGGAGTGAAGACTCTGGGTATGGAATAAGTCGTTCAATAGAAGACATGAATCCATGCTTTATTGTAAATAAACTTTTTTGAACGGGAGCAGAAATTTCTCCAACTTTTTCCACGGAGGCAAACGACATGATATAAGAAATCCCCTCTTTTGAAATGTAGGCTGGATAATTGAATGTAGTACCTTGAGGAGTTTCAAAAGTCTTCGGCAATTCCAGTTTTCCAAATACAGAAAGACGATCTCCAAACTGAAATCCCGGAAACGGAGTTGCGCGGACAAGAACATTACTACCACTATCAGTATGTAATGCATACTGACGATAAGAATCGCCATCTTTTGGCTCGCGAACTACTATACCGAGCACCTTCACCTTTTCACCTACATGTGAATCCAAAATAGGATCCTGTTTTATTTCTGAAGAAATAAAACGAAATACTCCCAGTGAGGCAAAAAGAACGAAAATTGAAATAAAAACAAAGAAATCACGCAATGTGTGATTTCTGAGAAGTGACATCGTGTATACCCCCAACGAAACAGCAATCAATAAACAAACAGAAGCGAGAGAAACTGAATTAAGACCAACTGATGCAAAAGCTGTACCGAGAAGAAAACCCGAGACAATACTAAATATCCTGTTACGCTTTAAGAAATTTTCCGCCATGATGCAATCAGCGCCTTCTCTTCATCAAGTGAAAATACCTTTTTAAAATGGGCCTTACTTTTTCCTTTTACTCGAGCTTCACATTCAGCCCACGTCTTATGAGTTTTTACTACTCCATTGATTTCGCTTACGTATGAATATGCTACACCTTTTTTGGACGAGCTTTTTGAGCTAGAACTTTTAGGTTTTCCCTTACGATTATTAATCTTGGAAATAGATACATCAATCTCATAATCAGATTGCGTTCCTGTATACAATTTGAGATTTCCTCCATCAGCAAAAGACGTTGCGATAACATCACATCGTTCATTTGTAGGAATACCAGAATGTCCTTTCAGTAAATTCCATTCAAGTTTCAATCCTTTACTTACTTCCAAAAATTCCTCCCACAGATCTCTATT
>CAZYGU010000008.1:0-1432 GCA_964646785.1 uncultured Candidatus Saccharibacteria bacterium
TGATCCGCTCAGCTTCCTTGTCAGCTGCCTGGTTGTTGAGATCTGCAACAAGAATAGATTCACGTGCCTTCTTCAGCTCGGGGTTGTCACTCGCGAAGTCGAATTTCTCGAAACGCGCTGAGGCAATCCAGACACCGTCGCTTTCAAGAAGTCCCGGTTTCCCGTTGCCGATTGATGATGCGAGAGCGAGAATCTTGTCCACCAAATCATCCTTACCCGTTGTATCGCGCTCTGTGCGAAGTTCCTGTTCGGTCTTTGAACCGACATGTTCCTTGCATACCTGCGTGACTGCACTGTAGAGGTTCTTGATCCATGCTCCCGAAAGAAATAGTGCTTTCTTCGGGTGCCAGATTTGAACAACAAACACTACAGTAATCTCAACTTCGGTCTTGTCAGCATTCAGCTGCTTCAGATTCAAAGCAAGTGTGTGTTGGAAGAATACTTCCGGGCCGGTTCTTGTCTTGTTGACTGTCCCGCCGATGCCGTTTGATGCAACTTCCCATGATACGTAGGTAATTGATCCACGCCATGGGCGACGGAAGAATCCAGTCCACGCTAGGCCGAGGTCATCGAGGATATTCTCCGTTTTGACGCTGGTTGTGGCTGGTGTTGATGGTGCCGGTGTTCCTGCAGGTAGAGCGGGGATTGGAGTGTACTCGAACGTATCAGGATTCCACGTAAACCCAGGAATTGGGGATGCGAGAATCGTTGATAGAACGCCAACTTTCTTCGACGGGTTTGACGCCGTTGTCGTGTTCTTGTCGTCCGTCCATTTTTCAATGGGAAGGAACGAACCAGTTGCCGGCTCCTGAATCAGTGGACTCCACTTCGATTCAATTGCCGCCCACTTTACCAGAAGATTCTTCAGGATGAGTGGTCCAAAGAAGTATGCTGCTATGGCGAGAGCCACAAACAGCAACGCTAGGGATGTTATCATTTGTCTCTCTAAGATGAGGTTTCTGTAAGGTACTGCTCCTGGCGGTATATTATCACAAAATATGCTTAAAGTCAATGGTATGAAATCAAGAAAAAAACTGACAATGAAGTCAGTTTTTTCGTGTGCTGGGGAGGAGACTTGAACTCCTAATCCGCAAGGGAACTAGTTCCTAAGACTAGCGCGTATACCAATTCCGCCACCCCAGCATTTCGACATATAAGGAGTTGATCATTACATGATCACTACAGGTTTCGTATCGTACTCTCTGCTTTGCAGGTCCGTGGGATATACTCAACCTTTTCGACTCCTACACACATCATGCAAAAGCATGATGTGTTGTCGCGGTACCCCCAGTAGGAGTCGAACCTACGACCATCTCCTTAAGAGGGAGCTGCTCTACCAACTGAGCTATGGGCGCTTCGTTACCTAAACGAATATACCATAAAAACTTTTTTGTGGTAAGCTAGACCATGTATTAGCCCTAGTAGCCAAGTG
>CAZYGU010000008.1:1442-23382 GCA_964646785.1 uncultured Candidatus Saccharibacteria bacterium
CTGAGCTATGGGCGCATATGGGTTTTAAATTTTTGAGACTCGATCATTATATGATCATCTGCCAAGTTTCGTATCGCACTTGCTAAACTTTGTGCGATGTACTCAACCTTTTCTCATCTCACCATACACAATAATAAAATTTTGTGTACCGTGTGCCCGGAGTGAGACTCGAACTCACAAGGCCTTGCGACCAGAGGATTTTAAGTCCGCCGTGTATACCATTCCACCATCCGGGCAATTCTGAAAATGAATACTCAAACCTATTTTACTCTATCACTTTCAGGGAGGCCACGGTGGGAATCGAACCCGCGTATAAGAGTTTTGCAGACTCTTGCCTTACCACTTGGCGACGTGGCCCGTAAAGACAATCCGGCGTTATGCGCCGGCACTCTTATACTAATCGCTTCCCAGCAATAAATCAATTTTCTGACGGTTTCTTTCTCCCTGATCAATCTTAAAAGAGATATGAGGTACGCGTCCTAATCGTGATTTTTCTTGTACATATTCCTTGAAATGTTTTCTTTGTCGATCAAGGAAATCTTGGGCTGCTGCTTCTTGATTGTCGGGGAGCACAGTATAGAGAAGGGTAATCAATTTTCCATCTCCAGAAAGTTTACTTCCTGTGATGGTAATGAGGGATGTTCGATTTGATTGCTCTGACAAAAACTCCGCTGCAAGGCGAGCAAGAAGTTCTGGAAGTTTGTCGTTTCTGTAGCTTGTATGTCTCATATTATCGTTTTACTACAGCAAAGCACTCAATCTTGTCACCAGGCGCGATTTCAATTTTTGATTCGATCATGGTGCCGAATTCACTTCCTTCACTAATACGCCCTGTCTTTTCTTTTTGAGTTTGAAGTTCTCGAATGCGTCCACGACCAATCTCTGCATCTCGTCGGATGATTCGAATTTGTTCACCAGATACAATTTCTCCTTCCTCAACTCTTCCTCCGAGGATTTGCTTGTCTTTTACTTTTGAAAAGAATTTAAGAATCTTAGCTCTACCAGTCACTTCTTCAGTTTCAATAGACGGGGTTCGAACCTTGAGTTCTCCATCAAGCCATTCTGTGAGTTTGTAGATGATGTCAAAAATTTGAAATGGAATACCAAGTCGAAGAGCTAGACTTTCTGCTTGAGAGTCAATTTTTGTATGAAAACCAATAATAATAGGATTATCAGTACCGCTTGCAGCTCGAACATCATTTTCTGTTACTGGTCCAAGTCCTGAGAGTACAACTTTTGGTAATATTCGCTCATTCTCCAATTTTCCGATTTCGTAGATAAGTGCATCAAGACTTCCTCGGGTGTCAGCTTTAATAATAATTGGAATCAATTTTTTCTCACTGTTTCCTTGGTCAACAACGATGTTGTTTTTTGGATTATTTTTGTATGCAAGTGCAAGTGCAATGGCATCTTTCTTGTCTTGTACGCAGACAAATTCCTCACCAACAGCTGGAGGAGTATCCCAACCCACAATACGGATAGGGCTTGAGAAGGTCGCTTCCTCTATTGGTTTACCAAGAAAATTTTCAACAATTCGAAGAGGGGAGATACTTTCTCCGCATACGGCAAATTCTCCTTTGTGGAGAGTTCCATTTTTTACGATTGCACTTGCGGTGATACCTTTCTTTGTATCAAGATTACTTTCGATAATAATTCCACTTGCTCTGGCGTGAGTGTCTGCTTTTAATTCTTCAAGCTCTGCGGTAAGAATAAGGAGATCAAGGAGTTCAGGGATTCCTTCACCTGTTTTTGCTGAAATCGCAACCCAAGAGATATCTCCGCCGTATCCTTCGACATACATGTCATTTTCTGCAAGGTTTTGTTTTGTTCTATCAACACTTGCGCCTGGTTTATCGATTTTATTGATCGCAATAACAAAGGGAATGTTGTCAGCTTTGAGAACACGAAGTGCCTCGAGTGTTTGTGGTTTTACTCCGTCTTCAGCGGAAACAACGAGAACCCCGATGTCTGCAACTTTCGCACCGCGTGCTCGAATTGCTCCGAATGCTTCGTGTCCAGGTGTATCAAGAAAAGTGATTCTATGATTTGCTCCATCTTTTCCAACATGCGCAACTTCGTATGCAGATAAATGCTGAGTGATACCACCAGCCTCTTTATCAACGATGTTTGTTTTTCGAATATAGTCCAAAAGAGTCGACTTGCCATGGTCGATGTGTCCCATAATGGTTATTACGGGTGGTCGTTCTGTGAGTGTCTCTGCTTTCATGGAATTATTTTTTCTCGTAGTTAAGAGATTCTTTCGCTTGATTGATGACAGATTTTTCTTCAGCGGTCACCTCAAAGTCAGATTGGAACTTCTTTAGTGGTTTTGAGAAGACACTAATATGATCTCGTGAGTAGAGACTAGAAATGACAACCCCGTCACCTTTTTCGTTGATGAATGCAGTTGAGAAGCTTTGATTTCCTCCAGATCCTGTTCCTTTAAAAGGATTGAATCGAACAGTTTCAACTGCCTGAAGACTTCTCTTGAGTCGTGCCTCAATATTCTTCAAATACTCTATTGAGTCTTTTTTAAACTGTCCGTAATCTTCCAAACCTCCTTTCATAGCAAGAATCGAATCCTCGAGACTCTTACCATTTTTACCCATAAGAAGGCGCTTTAATCGAATCTCAAGATTAATGATCCAGAGGATAAGGAGGACGATGAGTCCCAAAAGGGCATATATCATTGTTGCTGTACTCAGTATCATGGTGAATGGGAAAGAAACGACAGGACATCAGTATACAAAAAAAAGCTGTCTCTGCAAAGGATTATTGAGATAGTCAAGGATGAAATATACAGGGTACAATTTCTGTGGTATAACACTGTGACATGAAAAAGAGAAATAATACCGAAAGAATTTATCTTGATCACGCATCGACAACTCCTATTGATGAGTCGGTTTTTCGTGCAATGAAGCCGTTTTTAACGAATCAATTTCATAATCCTTCAGCTTTATATCGGGAAGGGGTTGCTGCGAAAGAAATACTTGAAACATCGCGAAAAGAAGTTGCGCTTACAATGCATGCACTTCCAGATGAAATTATTTTTACAGGGAGTGGTACTGAGTCAGATAATCTGGCTATTCTCGGTATCGTCAAAGAATCAAAAAAAACTATCTCGAGACCTCATGTCATATTGTCAGCAATTGAGCACCCTGCAGTGCTTGAACTTGTTTCAGAAATTAACCGTATGGGCGGGGAAGTAAGTGTTGTGTATCCAGAATCAAATGGAATTGTTTCTCCAGAAAAAGTACAGGAACTCCTTAAGTCTTCTACTGTACTTGTCAGCATTATGTATGCAAACAATGAAATTGGAACCATCCAGCCAATTAAAGATATTGCAAAAGTAATACGATATTTCAAAAAAACTCATGTAAAACGAAAGGCGAACAACTATCCATATTTCCATACTGATGCTAGTCAGGCGGCAAATTATTGCTCACTCAACGTGCTAGAGCTTTCAGTCGATCTTATGACACTTGATGGATCAAAAGTGTATGGGCCAAAGGGTGTTGGGGTATTGTTTGTAAAAAGAGGGGTTCCGATTGAGCCTATCATGTTTGGAGGAGGTCAAGAAAAGGGACTTCGATCTGGTACAGAAAATCTTGCCTATATCGTTGGCTTTACAAAAGCACTTTCGCTTTCACAAGCGCTAGCAAAAAAAGAATCGGAACGATTATCGAAACTTCGCGATAAAACGATACAAAGTATATTAGCTCAATTTCCACATGCTAGCCTAAATGGTGATGGATTACAGAGATTACCAAACAATATTAATATCTGTTTTCCAGGGATTGATAGTGAGTATGCGGTTATAAAAGCAGACGCAGTAGGAATTCTATGTTCTACCGCTAGTTCATGTCGAACACTGTCAGAAAATGTTAGATCGTACGTCTTAGATTCACTCGGTAAAGACGATGGATGTGCCGAGAGCTCACTTCGTTTTACGATGGGGAGGTCAACAACTGCAAAAGAAATGAATACACTATTAAAACTATTACCGCATATTATTTCTCAGACATAGTATAGTTTTTCATTTGCTTGCTCTGATTGGTATTACCCATTATTATTAACACATGATTGAAGATCTCAATAAGACACAACTGGTTCTTCTTACTCTATTAGTGAGCTTTGTAACTTCGATTGCTACTGGAGTCATTACCTTCTCGTTAATTCAAGAAGCTCCACCAATCGTGACTCAAACGATTAATCGTGTAGTTGAACAAACAATTCAGCAGGTTACACCAGCAACAAATGACACAAAGCCGGGTACTAAAGAGGTAACAACTGTTGTGGTAAAGGAAGAGGATCAAGTGATCGGATCAATTTCAAAGATTACGCCAAGTATTGTGCGCATTTCTGATAATAGTTCTACACCAGATACAAATCCGTTTTATGGAATTGGAGTGATTATCTCGAAAAACGGTCTGATTGTAACTCCGCACAGAAGTACATTTAATTCTCAATATGTATATACCGCGAGTCTTTCAGATGGAACATCGTATGAGCTTAGATACTTAGGAGCAGATAAGGACAACACGATGAATTTCTTTACTGTGGTGTTTAAGGCAAAACCTATTTCACTCCCTGCGGTACTCTTGGCAAATGATAATGCGAAACTTGGCCAAACTCTCGTATTGATTGAAGGAAAGGATAAAAATGTTGTCACTGTTGGTCGCGCGGCAGCTCTCACATATGTCGATATTGATGATAAGAAAGTACAAAATGGCGCCCAGATGGATGTAACACCAAAAACAGATGTTGTAGGTTCACCAGTTCTTAATCTGACAGGGGAAGTTATAGGATTCAGGGTTCCAGTTTCTGTCGCTGGAGAATCACCCCTCTTTATCTCACCGTTTTTCCTAAGAGACACTATCGCTGAATTCCTTAAAAAATCTTAATTTTTTGGGAATAGATTCATACAGGAGGCCTCGTTGACTTAGATTAAAAAGAGTTGTATTTTACATTCACATGCCACCATTTCACCAATTCACAACGAAAGCAAAGGAAGCAATCAAGCGCGCTCATGAGCTCGCTATTGAACGTGGCCAAAACCATGTAAATCCACTGCATCTTCTTACAGCACTGATTTCACAAGATGAAAGTATGGTTACATCAATTCTCGACAAACTTGATGTCGATACTATTCTTCTTACTGAACATTTGTTTGAATCGATTGAGTCCCCAGATTCTGCATCAACAATGACTCCGTCCTATCAGATTTTCCTTACTCCTGAGCTTGCACAGATTATTGATGGAAGTCTTAAAGTTGCAGAAAATCTTCATGATGAATTTTCATCAACAGAACATCTTTTTGTTTCTATTTTAGAAGTGCAAAGTCCTGCAAAAGAGCTTCTTTCACGATTTAAAATCGATCGTGCGAATGTCATCACTGTGATTGAAGAGCTTAAGAATTCAAAAACAGAAGTTGGAAAGGAATCAAAGAAACTCAAATCAATTTTGAAATATACTCGTAGTCTTACAAAACTTGCTGCTCAAAATAAACTTGATCCAGTTATTGGTCGTGATGAAGAAATTTCTCGCATTATTCAAATCTTATCTCGTCGAACAAAGAATAATCCAATTCTTATTGGTGAAGCAGGTGTAGGAAAGACTGCTATCGTTGAAGGTCTTGCGATTCGTATGACAAACGGCAATGTACCTGAATCACTTCGTGATAAAGAATTGGTATCACTTGATCTTGGACTGCTTATTGCGGGTACAAAATATCGAGGTGAATTTGAGGAAAGACTCAAAAATATTTTAAAGGAAATCGAACGATCAGAAGGAAAGGTTATTCTTTTCATTGATGAGATCCATACCATTGTTGGCGCAGGTGCTGCAGAAGGGTCACTCGATGCATCAAATATGCTCAAGCCTGCACTCGCACGAGGGGAATTGAGAGCGGTTGGTGCAACGACAATCAAGGAATATCAGAAGCATATTGAAAAGGATCCTGCGCTTACACGTCGATTCCAGCCTGTATATGTCAACGAGCCATCACAAGAAGATGCAGTTACTATTTTGCGTGGTCTTAAAGAGAAATATGAGCTCTACCATGGTGTACGTATAACAGATGATGCGATCGTATCTGCAGTAAATCTCTCAAGTCGATATATCACTGATCGTTTTCTCCCAGATAAAGCTGTTGATTTGATTGATGAGGCTGCATCACATCTCAAAATATCGCTCGAAAATATGCCACCAATTCTTGAGGACACTCACTCAAAGATTATGAAACTTGAGATAGAAAAGGAGGCTCTCAAAAAAGAGGCTGAAGCAGATAAAAATGGGAAAGCAAAAACTCGAACAAAAGAGATTACTGAAATGATTGCTGATCTAAAAGAAAAAACTTCAGAACTCGAGCTTAAGTGGAAAAATGAAAAGGAAACTGTAAATGACATCAAAGCAATCAAGAAGGATTTAGAAAAACTTCGCTTAGAAGCTGAAGCTGCTGAAGCACGAGCTGATCTTTCGCTTGCTGCAGAAATCAGATATGGAAAGATTCCTACGCTTGAACGAGATTTAGATTCAAAAAGTAAACGATTGAAGCGACTACAAAGTTCACGAAGAATTTTGAAAGAAGAAATTACTGAACAAGATATTGCGGACATTGTGTCTCGTTGGACAAAGATCCCTGTGTCACGAATGCTTGAAGAAGAAGCCGAAAAACTTTCTCGCATGGAAGAATTTCTCAAGCGAAGAATTGTTGGACAAGAAGATGCTGTACAAAAAATCTCTGATACCATTAAGCGATCACGAGCAGGAATTTCTGATCCAAATCGTCCTATCGGTTCATTTATTTTCCTTGGTCCAACAGGTGTAGGAAAGACTGAGCTCACAAAAGCTCTTACAGAATTTCTCTTTGATGATGATAAGGCACTTATCCGAGTTGATATGTCAGAGTTCATGGAGAAGCACTCAGTGTCAAAATTGATTGGTGCACCACCAGGCTATGTTGGACATGAAGAAGGTGGTTCACTCACCGAGCTCGTTCGTCATCGACCATATGCTGTAGTTCTCTTTGATGAGATAGAAAAAGCACATCCAGAAGTATTCAATATTCTTCTTCAGGTGCTTGATAATGGACGATTAACTGATTCAAAAGGACGAACTGTTAACTTCAAAAATACCGTTATTATTCTTACTTCAAATATCGGCGCACAATTCATTGAGCGTATGGAAAAAATAGGGTTCTCAGAGAAGCGAGAAGAAAAAGCAGATTACGATGAAGCAAAAACAAAAGTCATGGAGGCGGTGAAAGAACATTTCCGACCTGAGTTTTTAAACAGACTTGATGATATTATTTTGTTTAATATCCTATCTCCAGAAGCAGTACATGACATTGTGAAGATTCAAGTAGATCTTGTAAAACAACGATTGATTGAGAAGGAAATTACTCTTGAAGTATCTGATGATGCATACGCATATCTATCGAAGGAAGGATACAATCCACAGTATGGTGCTCGACCACTCAAGCGAGTAATTCAAAATAAGATTTTGACTCCGATTGCTTCTATGATGATTTCGAAAGGAGTTCTCAAGGGAGGTGTGGTGTCAGTTGGATTTAAAAACAATGAACTTACCTTTGATGTAAAAAAAGGAAGAAAGGGAAGTTTGTGGGCAAAAAGTTTACTTGATCAGGAAGAAGAAGCGGAGAAGGTAAAGTAAGAAAAAGCCGATACCAAAAGGTATCGGCTTTTTTGAACTGAGAAAACTCAGAATACTTCTGGGTTCCCAGTTGTGTGTGTTCTTACAGCTTCCATAGCTTGTGCGATGCTGCTTTGAACAAACGCCGGGTCAAGGATTCTTTCTTCCTCTTCCGTCAAGATAACTTCGCTAAGAGGAACTGGTGTACTGTGATCAAACTTTTGTTCACGAACACTTTCGATTGTTCTTCGAAGATCGACTCGAAGATCTTTTCGTTTTTCTTTTAGTTCTTGCAACAGCTCAATTTCTGTTATCGGCTCGAGTGTGATACCTGCTTCACGTCCAAGTCGTCTAAGACTTTCATCAATTTCGTCATGATTCGCCTCGATTGAGGTTCTCAAAATGAGTTGAAACAGGCGACTGATTTCGTCGTTCTTTGCGTTGCGCGGCAACTGATTGATGGAATCAACGATAGTTTGATAAAAGGGACGCTGGGTGTTTGCGACACTACCTTCCATGGAGAGCTCCAAGTTGTGAGTGAATGCTGAATTCTTAATTTAATTTGTCATATGAAAGTGGTTGGGTCAAGTTCTGGAATTTTGTCTTACAGGCGCTTGAGTGTTTGTGGTCAGGGATAATTTTGATTCCGTCGAATCAAAATTTCCACGACCCTGCCTCGCAGTTTCGTGTGCTCACGAAACATTGATCCGGCTCGCACAAAATCAGAAAATCCCGCGCAGGCGGGATGTTTCTGTATTTTGTGCGCCGGGAAGGATTCGAACCTTCGTAGGCATAAAGCCGACAGATTTACAGTCTGTTGCGATTGACCACTCCGCCACCGACGCGACGGGTTTCATTCTAGCTGATAATGGCTTTTTTTCAAGCTATTTTTTTCGAATTGAGACATCTTGCCTTTTTTAGCTCATATGCTATCCTAACTCCACTATGTCACAAGATCGACTTATCATGCTTAGAAATAAGGACACCAAGGAGGTGTATTATACGAGCAAAAATAAAAAGGGAGTTGAGCGAAAAATTGAGCTCAAGAAATACTCAAAAAAGCTCCGAAAGCGAGTGGTGTTCAAAGAATCAAAAAAATAAATAATCGGCGAAAGCCGGTTTTTTATTATTTAAACAAAAAACCTAGTAGACATGCGTGTCTGCTAGGTTTTTAAAAGAGAAACTCCTACACCCCAAATGGATGCATGATTGCTTCGATTTTTTCTCTGAGTACTTGCGGTGTAAACGGTTTCTCAATATAACCATTCGCACCCGCTTCTCGATATTTCGCGAGTATACTTGTGTCTTGGGAACGAAGAACAACCATGAGAATGGGAACAATCTTGCTCACATTCTGGCGGATTGCTTCTGCGCACTCGATGCCTGTCATGCCTGGCATGGTCTCATCTATTGTGATGAAGCCAATGGAACCGTCGAGCTTCTTAAGAGCATCGCGACCATTCTCTGCCTCAACGAATTCGGTGTATCCGATTCGCATAAGGCTATTGATGATGATTCGACGCATCGTTGCAGAGTCGTCAACAACGAGAAATTTCATAGAGTCTCCTGACGTGAAAGGTGCTTGGTCTGGAGGGTATATAAACGTATTTTATTATACGTGTCAAGAAATTTGGT
Source organism: uncultured Candidatus Saccharibacteria bacterium (assembly GCA_964646785.1). GTDB lineage: Bacteria > Patescibacteriota > Minisyncoccia > Phycocordibacterales > Zambryskibacteraceae > JBGTNQ01. Next base: position 10,731 of record CAZYGU010000008.1, read on the forward strand.
TTTTAAATTATCTGAAATTTGTGAAGGAATCGGTCATAGATAAATTTCTGCTGAAATTTTCTGCGACCCTGCCTCAGCCACCTTCGTGGCCTCCGGCTTTCGATTTCTTCATCGTACTCGCAATGATGAAATCAAAAAAGAAGCCGTTTGAGGCTTCTTTTTTGAATCATTGCGGGCGATGAAGGAATCGAACCCTCGCCAGTGGTTTTGGAGACCGCTGTTCTACCACTAAACTAATCGCCCAGTACGTCGTATCCTAGCAGATTTATGTTTTACTTTCCACGAGGAATGTTTGTACGAGAGTTGTGATCTGAGGAAGCGGTTTCTTGGTGGGATTAAACCAATGAATATCTTTATTTCTCTTAAACCATGTCATCTGTCGCTTACTATAATGCCAGATGTCTTTTTCAAGCATTGCAATCATTTCTTGCTTTGTGGTGAATCCTTGAAGGTGCCGAGCGACATGCCGGTATTCAAGTCCAAGACTCTCCATTCGTTTCCAGGAAAGTCCCTCTTTGTGAAGTTTCTTTACTTCTGTAAGCATACCGTCTTTTATTCGAGTAAGAAGTCTTAAGTGAATTTTTTTTAGTAGTATTTCAGGATCTGGGAGTAATCCGATGTATAAAGTTTCGTAAGGAATCGATATACGTTTTTGTTCAGGAACTTTTCCAAGCAATGTTGCTATTTCGATTGCACGAATGAGTCTCACTGGGTTTTTGTTATCAATTGTTTTTGCTCGCTTTGGGTCGAGTACTTGTAGTTGTTTGAAAAGTTCTTCTGTGGATTTTTTTTCAAGTTTTTTTCGTAATGTAGGGTTTGGTGGAACTTCTGGCCAGGAAATAGAACCTAGTAGTGAATCGATATAGAGCCCAGTTCCTCCGCACACAATAGGAAGCTTTTTTCTTTTTACAATATCTCCGAGTGCTTTTTCTCCTTTTTTCTTAAATGCGTCAGCAGTAAATACTGTACGTGGGTTTGCAACATCAAGGAGATGATGGGGGATACCTTTGTGAAAATAGTTCGTTGCAGATACTTGATCGTGTTTTGGAAATTTTTTGTCTCGAGAAACTTTTCCAGTTCCAATATCGAGACCTTTGTAGACCTGACGTGAGTCAGCTGAGATGATTTCTCCGTTATATTGTTTTGCTATTTTTACTGCAAGATCACTTTTTCCTGACGCAGTAGGACCAAGCACAATAACGATCTTTGGTTTCATGAGTTAGTAATAGCAAGAATTAGTAAAAGAGTAAACGCCGCAGAACCAATGGTTCTGCGGCGTTTAAAGTGCAACTTCTTGAAGGTATGAAACTTGATGCGCAATTTCCTCTTCGAGGAAAGGGCGAATCAATCTGCGATGGTCAGGGAGAAAACCCTTGTTATACAGCGCTTCGTGCGCAGTAAACAATTGTATTTCCTCACCACCATCACCAATGACACGTTGGGTTCCTATCAGTCGGGGAACTCGAGAAACACAGAGATAGCGTATGTGGCCATTCTTGCGAATCTCAGAGCTCACAACACGAACAAGTTCAATCGGGATGATGAATCCTGTTTCCTGTTCGGTTTCTCTTACAGCTCCTTCTTCAGGTGTTTCAACTTCGACTACTTTTGGTTGGAAATTCAGACGCGTGACTTCCTCAAGATGACCTCCTGGAAGTCTCCAAAGGACTCGTCCTCGTGCGGTATTGCGGACGAAGGGGATTCCTTGGGGGCTGATTACGAGGTTGATCGCAGCTCCCAAGTCTGGTCTTTTGACCATCATCATGTGAGCTTCCTCATCAGTAGTAAAATATTTCCGAAACGATTATAACATATCTACAAGATATGTCAAATATGGGAGGCTCGATATTAAAGGATCAGTACACCTTCAACAAAAAATCGACCTAAGTCGATTTTTCTTGTGCCGGAGAGAGGACTCGAACCTCCATGCCTTTCGACAAACGATTTTGAGTCGTTCGCGTATACCATTCCGCCACTCCGGCGTGAGCTTTAACTTACTATAAAAAAGTGCGATTTTCAATTCATGAATAATTTGGTGCTCATCATATGTTCTATGGTAAAATCTTTTTATGTCACAATTTTATAACGATTCTATTTTCTGGATTGAAGTAGATAAGATAGAACCAAACCCATTTCAGCCACGTCGAGAATTCAGTCAGCCGGAGCTTCAAAGTCTCGCTGATTCAATTCGTCAGTATGGTGTGCTTCAGGCACTTGTGGTGACTCGTAAAGAGTATACAAAGGAAGATGGTGGTATTGGAGTAAAATACGAGCTGATTGCTGGAGAGCGCCGTCTTCGAGCTTCTAAGCTAGCGGGGCTTATTCAAGTTCCTGTTCTTATTAAAACTGGTGATGATACAGATTTAATGAAGCTCGAGCTTGCGATTATTGAAAACATTCAACGAGAAGATTTAAATGTTGTGGACCGAGCGCGAGCATTTGATCGTCTTGCAAAAGAATTTGGATTCAAACATCAGACAATTGCCGATAAAGTTGGAAAGAGTCGAGAGTATGTTTCCAATACACTTCGAATACTTATGTTGTCGGGAGAAATACTCGACGCATTAAGTCAGGGGAAAATTTCTGAAGGTCACGCACGACCACTCATGATGCTTAATGATCGTCCGGAAGAACAGTTGGTGTTGTTCAAAGAAATTATTTTTAAAAAACTGACTGTTCGTGAAGCTGAGGCGATCGCACGACGTGTCGCATATGATAAGGTAAGAAAGAAAGAATATGCTGTTGATCCAGAATTGGTAAACCTTGAAGAGAAGCTTCGTGAAGCTTTGGGTACTCGTGTGCAGATTGAACGAAGAGAAGTTGGAGGTAAGATTATGATTGATTTCTTCAATAATGATGACCTTCGGGGACTTTTGGATATGATCCAAACTACTGCAGTTAAAGATCCCAATGAATCGTTAAAAGCATATGAAATGAAGCATCCAGATATACTTCCTCCCTCTGAGCATGTAAATATCGAGACAGCTGAAGAACAGTTTCCTGTTGACGATAGATCTCCGTTAGAAAAGAAAGCAGATGAGAAGGAAGATGTTGATCTCTATTCTGTAAATAACTTTTCAATATAAAAAACAGCGCAACGGGAAACCGTTGCGCTGTTTGTATCATCACACTTCCACAACATCGAGTTCTTCTGAAACAAAAAATGGAGCGAGTTTCTTTAGGATGAGTGCGACTTGCTCATCGTCACCACGATCACGAAAGAAATTGAATGCCCAAATCAAATGTTCTCGATTGTTCCCAACCTCGATGATTTCGAGAGCTCTCTCTTTTTGAAAGTGCTTCTTTTTTTGATCGAGATCGGACCATACAAACTCACGGAATTTTGAGTTGTCTTCGAGAACTTTCAGCTCTTCCATCGATTGAGCATTGGTGATCTGATTGCGGAGTATTTCCCGAATCATGTCATGTGCTTTTGTTCGGTATGCTGTAGACCACCGACTACTTTCGTGAAGCTTTATGAGTTCGTCGAGGGTAAGTGGTTGATCAAGGTCGGGGAGATATATTTCATCCCATTTCGGATTGAAGCTATCCGGGAGAGTGGGGTGGTTTCTCCTCTCAAAATTTGAACCCGTGTTTGATTTCTCACGCTTCTGCCAGATACCAAAGAAAATCTCGAGATCTTCCTTGGTTTTGATATGGGGGATTGTTTCTGTGAGCGCGCAGGTATATGCGAAGTCGGGGTAACGAACTGACCCTCTTGATGAGCCTTTTTGCTTGTCACGTACCGAGAGTACCTGTGCGGCAGCTATTGCATCAGAGAAACTTAGGAGAGTCTCCCAGTGTTTTTTGATAAGAATAGAAAGCATATCATTGAATGACACTGGCCGTGTCGAGTATTCAATGAAACGCGAACTGATCTTTCCTTCGAGATCAAGAAGCATCTCAAAATGAGTTGCGAGACCCCATACAAAGGACCATGTGTATTTGTTATCGTATGTTGCGATCAAATGTACTAGTGGTCCCCATCGATTAAATACTTGCTCTGCTTCAGAGATCGATGTCACTGTGCGCATTTCATTGTAAAACAATGACTGCGCTTTACCTTGAAGTGTCTTCTGCGGGGCCTCTGCACCGAGGCTGTGTGATCTTCCTTTGTTGGTGAACTCACTCAAGAAAAGATCTAGCCCTCTTAATGCTCCCGGGCTGTCTGCTGCATCAATATCAGCAAACATGAAATCTTTGAACTTTTTTGAAGCGATACCGATTTCATCGTGTGTAAGCTTGGCGCTAATCCTCTTGAATGATGCTGGTGTATTGAAGTTACTGATATAGACAGCGAAGAGCTCTGCACGTTTTGCACGGTACTCTTCGATTTCTACTGCAGTGTATCCTGGACCACAGGTCCGGAATGAGCTTTCATCGGAGATCTTGAATTCAGCAATCTCTTCAAACGTTTTTGCATCCCTGACTTGTTTTTGAAATGAAGTCGTGATTCTGAGATGTGCACGAACCTCATTTGGTTTCAAACCTACCGCTTGAGCCAATTTTTCGACATCGATCCGGGGCATACGATCCTCGTGACTGTTGTGTGTGGGTGATGTGAACGAACGAACTTTCTTCTTTTTACGCTAATTTTGGCACTTGTCAACATTAAAGATTTTTCTCTCTTTGTTTTTTGATTGCAGCATTGATGTGTCGTCTTGCGAGAGATGTTTTTGCATATTCAAGCCATTTGAGACTTGGTTTACTTGAGGGTCGTGTGATGACTTCGATGATGTCTCCATTATTAAGTTGGTAATCAAGTGAAACCATTTTTCCGTTTACTTTTACACCTGCAGCATGATTTGCGATAGCAGAATGGATACTGTATGCAAAGTCGATAGGAGAAGATCCTTGTGGAAGATCGACAACGTCACCGTGTGGGGTGAATACGAATATACGGCGACTAAAGAAGTCACTCCGAAGACCCTCGCGGAATGTGTTGTGATCACCTTCGGCAGCGTGGTGCTCAACAAGATCTTTAATCCATTTTGGTATATCGGTTGCAGCTTTTCCTTTCACAGAGGTACTTTTGTAATTTATTTCTTTTGGAAGAAGATGTTCAATCCATTCAATACTTTGATGAATACCAACTTTTGCACCACGAGATTTGTATCCTATGTGTGACGCAATTCCGTATTCGCAATTATGATGCATTTCTTCTGTTCGAATTTGCACCTCAACAATATTTCCATCTCCGGTAAAAATGGTTGTGTGGAGTCCCTGGTATCCGTTTGGTTTTGGGAATGCGATGTAGTCTTTAATCTTTCCTGGAACAGGTCTCCATGAACCATGAATAATGCCAAGTACTCGGTAACATTCCTCGTTTGTTTTTACAATGATACGAATTGCAAGTATGTCGTAGATTTCCTCAATATGTTTTTTGTTTGTCCGCATTTTTTCGAATAAACTCCAAACACCTTTTACTCGGTATTCAGTGCGAACGTTTGTGATGCCTTCCTCAGCGAGTGCTTTTTTTGCAGATTTAAGGAATTTTTCAACACTTTCTACATTGTCTTCATACTGCTGTTTGAGTTCCGCTTTAAGTTTTTTGTATTCCTCCGGATGAACGTAGGGGAAAGCTAGGTCTTCTAGTTCACGAGATAGTTTTCGTATACCAAGTCTGTATGCGATTGGAGCATAAATTTCTAGTGTTTCAGCTGCAATTCTTTTTTGTTTTTCTTGCGGTACATGATTGAGTGTTCGCATGTTGTGAAGTCGATCTGCAAATTTAATCATGAGTACTCTAATGTCCTGCGACATGGCGACAAAAAGTTTTCGGAGACTCTCGTTATGTTTATCTGCTCCGTGGTATCTGAGTGTTCCTAATTTTGTTACACCTTCAACAAGAAAAAGTATCTCACTTCCAAATTCCTTTTCTAATTCTTCTCGTGTTACATCTGTATCTTCAAGAGTGTCGTGGAGTAATCCAGCTGCGACTGTTGTCGCTGCCATGCCGTATTCTGCGAGAATTTTTGCTGTTTCGGTGAGGTGATTGAAGTAAGGTTCCCCTGAGTGACGCTTTTGGTTTGTGTGAGATTGTTCAGCAAAAGTATACGCTTTTTCAATAAGCGCTTTATCTTCAGACTTAAGAGAGTCAATGGTGCTGGTAATTTCATGAAGGCTGGCCATATTTCTATTGTATAGAGAGAAACATAAAAGGGAAGTGGTTTGTATTGACGAAAGACGTAATTATGGTAATTTGCTGTGTGTAGTTTGATCATTCACAATCATCCGGTATAAACCCATGGCTCCTCGTACGAAGACCCAAAAGCAGGTGAGAGTTTCCCCTTCTCGTTTGCTTGCAGAAGCGAGAGCGACGATTGAAGCGCAGGCGCTCCAGATCAGTGCACAGAGTATTGCAAACGCTGAACAAGCCAAGGAAAAGAAACAGCTTGCCGGCGATTTGGCTGAAGTTCGCAGACGGCTGGATTCGAAGCAACAGGAAGCGGAAGCTTTCCAGAGAACTGCTGAACGCAGGAATCAAGCTTTGAAGGAAGCGGTAAGTGCAATGCTCGAGATGACCACTATCGCTGTGGATCTCAAGAGTGAAGGCGAAGAATCTGACCGAGATGTGTTGTTTCTCGTCCGGCAGTTGCGCAAGGTAGCTGAGTCGTAAGGGTGAGTCAAAAAGGTAGACTACGTGTCTACCTTTTTTGTTGCACCAACAATGTTGACAATATGAATATGCTTGGTATGGTGTGGTTTGTTTAGTTCGATCCACACACGTTCTTCGACTGGAGAGTTGTATGGCCCCGGCCAAAAAAGGACCAAAGAAAGCACGGAAGTCAGCGGTAATTTCACCTCAGTTGATCAAGGCTCGTCAGCGTATTCGCGGGCTCTTGAATGAAAAAGCTGAGCTTGTTGATGAGATCAAGAAGCTTGAATCTGAAAGTGATGACCATCATCAAGCTTTTGCACATGAGGTGAAGGAGCGAAAGAAGCTCGAAGGTTGGTATAACGATGAGAAGCAAAAGTCTGTAGCGCTTTCTGTCGAGATCAGTAGGCTGTGTCGAGAACTCGATGCCTGCAAATCTGACTCAGCGATGCTGGTAAGACTTCTCCGTGAAGTGAAAGAAGAACTTGATGTTGTAGTAACCTAAGGGGCGTGTAACAAAGCGAAGGGGCGGACATAAATGTCCGCCCCTTTTACATATGAGTAATCACCTTAGGTATGAATATTGTATGTGTTGTTACTTTACAAGTTTATGCGGATTGTGGTTTGGACAAGATTTATTTGAACAACGTTCTGGAATCGTTTTAGTGCCTTCCATCATGAGAGAGTTACACATAGGGCACATGTTTCCGGTTGGTCTTGCTTTAATAGCATTTTTACACTTTGGGTAGTTACTACAAGAATAGAAAATACCAAATCGTCCTCGGCGTTCCATCATTTCTCCTTCTTTACATGTTGGACAAACAACTCCCGTCATAAGTTTTTTCTTTGCTTCAGGGTCGTCCTTGATGAATTTACATTTTGGATATCGACTACATGCAATGAATCGTCCATATTTTCCATCACGCTCGATCAGATTTGCTTTGCCACATTCTGGACAAATTTCTCCCGTATCCTTTGGTCCCTCCATTTCTGTTCCATCAAGACTTCGTCCGCCAGTACAATCTGGGAATTTATCACAGGAAAGGAAGCGACCATTTTTCCCTAGTTTGATAATCATGCCACTTCCACATACTGGGCATTTCCATTTTGGATCAGCGGTTCCAAGATTTGTTATTTTTGCGATTTTGTCTTTTGATTTTACATCCTTGAGAAATGGACCATAGAAATCTTTCATGGTTTTCACATAATCTCGTTTTCCTTCAGCAATCTCGTCGAGTTCATTTTCCATTTCAGCAGTGAATGTATCACTGATGTAATCCATAAAATTTTCTTCAAGGAAAGAACTTACCACATCACCAGTATCAGTTGGCATGAGTGATCGTTGTTCTTTGAGTACGTATCCACGATCAATAATTGTTTTAATGATCGACGCATACGTAGATGGACGACCAATTCCTCTTTTTTCAAGTTCTTTCACGAGACCAGCTTCTGAATATCGTGGAGGGGGAGTTGTTTCTTTTTGTTCACTGCGAATATCTTTCAAATTAAGTTTTTCACCTTTTGAAATTTTTGGAAGTTCTACATCCTCTTGTCTTGCAGATGGATCAGCGACAAGCCAACCGTCAAAAAGAATTCGTGAACCTGTCACTGAAAAATCGGGGATGCCGCCACCAGCAACATTTGCACTAATCTTTGTTCGCAAAGTGTTGGCGCTCGTCATTTGTGAAGCAACGGTACGTGACCAAATTAATGAGTACAGTTTTTTCTGCTCTTCATTGTGTCCTGCTGTTTTCTTTAAAAGATTTGATGGTCTGATCGCTTCATGAGCTTCTTGAGCATTCTTGCTTTTCTTTGCATATTCATGATGCTCGTAATACTGTGTGCCGTATTCTTTTTTTACAATTTCTTCAATTTGCTTTTTCGCAACAACAGAAAGGTTTGTACTATCAGTACGCATATAGGTGATGAGACCTGCTTCGTACAATTTTTGTGCGATTCCCATTGTTCGTGATGGAGAAAAGCCAAGTCGTGAACTCGCTGCTTGTTGAAGAGTAGAAGTAATAAAAGGAGCTTTTGGTGAACGTTTTACTTCGGTTTCTTTAATATCAGTGACCGACCAAGGTTCTTTTTTTGCAGTTGCAATGATGTGATCAACAACTTTCTTGTCTCTTGGTTCTTCGTCACAGGTGAGTGTGATTGGTGTCTTTCCTGCAGTCAGGAAATCTGCTGTTAGGGTATAAAAGGTCTCAGGTTTAAAGGCTCTAATTTCACGCTCTCGCTCCATTAAGATTCGAAGAGCGGGGGACTGCACTCTTCCAGCAGAAAGCCCATAGCGTACTTTTTTCCAAATAAGTCCTGAGAGATCGTATCCCACAAGGCGATCAAGAACCCGACGAGCTTCTTGAGCTGTTTTCAGATTCATATCTATTGTACGAGGATGTTTGATTGCCTCAGTCACTGCCTCTTTTGTAATTTCATGAAACACAACACGCTGTGGTTTTTTGAGACCTACTGCTTCCGCAATATGCCAAGCGATCGCCTCTCCTTCGCGGTCGGGGTCGGTTGCAAGAATAACTTCTGAAGCACCAGCTGCAAGTTTTCTAATGTCACTAACGACATGTTCTTTTCCACGAGAAATTTCATAATGAGGAACAAACCCTGCTTCAATATCAATTGCTTTTTTATTATTTTTTGGAAGGTCACGAACATGACCAACAGAAGCGACTACTTCGTATTCGCCATCAAGATATTTTGAAATCGTTTTCGCCTTTGCAGGTGACTCAACGATGAGAAGTTTGATTCCTTTCTTTGTCATTGGTTCTCATTAGTACTACAGAAAGTTTTTGAGTGCAAGTATTGTGATATAAAAAAGAAACGCGCGTACAGTGTTTTGAAACACCATACGCGCGTAGATGCGCACTGCTATTTATCGAACGATTTGGAGAACTCGACGACCAGGTTCGCAGTAAAACTCGAGTCCTCGATTTGCCATACTTCCTGTTGCAACACAGTTGATACCTCGATTCGATCGTGCTGAAGGTCTCAAGGTAATCTTCTTGTAGCGTGTTTCCGAGTCTCCATCGAAAAGAAATGTCGCTCCCTTTCGAAGTTGACTGAACTTCCTGAATCGTAGAGTCATGATTCCTCCGGATGAAAGCTGTTGTACTATCCTATTTTGATTCTAGCTATCATTCTATTTTTTGCAACAAGATAAATACATAAAAAGTATATTCTAGATAATTCGTATCTCACCCATGCTTTCTGTAATAACTCCTTTTATTTCAAGTGCAGCTAGGGTGCTGTTGGCAATATGAGCAGGGAGGTTGCTTGCTCGAATGAGTTCATCTCGTGAATGGGGAAGTTCTAGGATTGAAAGAATAATCTTTTCTTCGGAGGTTTCAGGTGTATAAGAAATGATTTCTTTTTCTTGCGTCGAGAAACCAAGCGCATCTAAAATATCGTTTGATGTCCTAATCGGTGTTGCTCCAAGACGGATAAGCATATGAGGTCCTTCTGATTGTTTGGAAAAAATTGATCCAGGCACAGCGAGTACATCATGATTGTATTCTGTGGCGAGTTTAGATGTGATTAAAGTCCCAGATTTTTCTTCTGCCTCAATAATGAGTGTTGCATGACTCATTCCTGCCATGATTCTGTTTCTTTGAGGAAAGCTCCACTGAGTTGGTTGAAACATGTCTGCGAATTCTGAAATGAGTGCACCACCGTGTTCAATGATGCTTTCTGCAAGACGAAGATGTGAGCGTGGATAGAGAACTTTTGGATCAAGACCAGATCCTGGTACTGCGATGGTATGGATGTCGTTCAAGAGTGCTGCTTGATGTGCTATTGAATCAATACCAAGAGCAAGTCCAGATACAATTGATAGAGGATATCCGCCAAGTCCTTCGATGAGCGACTCGCACACCTCTTTACCGTATTCTGTGTGCTTTCGTGATCCAACAACACAAAGGAGTTTGTATTCTTTTGGTGGGATAGTGCCGGCAATACGAAGTTGTTTTGGAGGATCTGAAATATCCTTCAATAATTGAGGAAAATCATGTTTGGGTAAATCGGTAATCTGGTACCCCATTTCTCAATATTCTATCATTTTGGTATAGTGTGTATCTACAGTGTTTTGTGTTTGCTATCACCCTAATAACTAAACGCTGAAAATCTAACACTACCCCCATGCTCGACATAAAATTCATTCGAGAAAATAAAGATTTAATTTCTACTGCAGCAAAGAAAAAGCACATTGATTTCAATGTTGATGAACTCATCCGTGTTGATGACAAGAGACGAGAAATGCTCGTAAAGGTGGAAGGGAAGCGTACACTCCAAAACGAAGTGAGCGAACAGATTGTTCGAGAGCCAAGTTCTGCACTCAAGCTTCAATATATAGAGAAGATGCAGGCACTTAAAGCTGAACTTCAGAAAGAAGAAGAGGAATTGAAGGAAGTTATGAAAGAGTGGCAAACACTCATGGTTCAAGTTCCAAACGTTCCTGATATTTCTGTTCCAGATGGTGATAGTGATGCTGATAATAAAGAAATAAAAACTTGGGGAGAAATTCCAAAGTTTTCATTTGCACCAAAGAATCATATTGAACTCATGGAAGCGCTCGACATGATTGATCTTGATCGAGGAACAAAAGTTGCAGGATTTCGGGGATATTTTTTGAAAGGAGATGGAGCTCTTCTTAATTTTGCATTATGGAATTTTGTTATGGATCATTTTATTGCAAAGGGAGACTTCACTCCTCTTATGGCACCTTCACTTGTAAGGAGAGAACCTTTTATGGGTACCGGATATCTTCCGCAAAGTGAAGAAGATTTATATAAAACACAGGATGCCGATTATCTTGCTGGAACTGCAGAGGTAGGAACAATGGGGTATTTTATGGGTGAAGTTATTCCAAAAGAACAGCTTCCACTTAAATTTATTGCTTTTTCTCCTTGTTTTAGACGTGAAGCAGGAAGTCATAGTAAAGATGTAAAGGGTCTGTATCGAGTGCATGAGTTTTTTAAACTTGAACAAGTGATTCTTTGTGAGGCAAGTCACGAACAATCTGTGAAGCATCATGAAGAATTGACCGCAAACTCTGAGGAGTTACTACAAGCTCTTAATATTCCATATCATATTGTAGTGAATTGCGGAGGAGACCTTGGTCTCGGACAAGTAAAGAAATACGATATCGAATCGTGGCGTCCAGGCCAGAACGCATATGGTGAGACACACTCGTCTTCATATTTTCACGATTTTCAAACACGAAGACTCAATATTCGATATAAGAATGAAGAAGGAAAGTTGCAGTTTGTTCATTCGCTTAACAACACAGCGCTTGCGACTCCGCGTATCCTTATTTCGCTTGTAGAAAATTACCAACAAGAAGATGGCTCAATTGTTATTCCACAGGTGTTACAAAAATATATGGGTGGGAGAACAGTTATTTCGAAGAAGTAGTACATAAAAACTAAAATTCTATTACAGGATGCGCTCTGAACGTCTTTTTAAAAAAAGAAGAAGGAGAATTATTATCCGTACCGTGCTTACGGTATTAGGACTTGTCGTTCTTATTGCAATTCCAACATTTCTTTCTCGTGCATCATGGATGAATATTCAAACTATTTCTATTGAAAATAGTAATGGCACGATATCACCTGAAATTATCACCCATGTTGTCCAAGAAGAAATTTCTGGGTACTACATGCATTTGTTTTCACGATCAAACATTTTTCTCTATCCAAAAAAATCAGTAGAGAAAAAGTTGATTACACATTTTTCTCGATTGCAGAAAGTGTCTATTGATATGAATGGACTCAGTACGATTACTGTTCATGTCACTGAGCGTGCACCATTTGCTTTGTGGTGTAGTGAAGAAGAGGGAACATGTTATTTTCTTGATGAACAAGGACTCGTGTTTGATCGTGCAACCAATGTTCTTGATCCATCGTATCTTAGATTTTCAGGTTCTGTACTTGGTGGTCCACTTGGATCGCAATATCTTGATGTCGCTGAATTTCAGAAAGTAAGAGCTGTTATTGCTGGAGTGAAGGGTTTGTCACTCAATCCTGTTTCGCTTTCAGTATTAGG
>CAZYGU010000008.1:23482-27096 GCA_964646785.1 uncultured Candidatus Saccharibacteria bacterium
ATACTTTAGTAATAGAGTATTCCTCGCTATACTATATTCTATGAATGCACTCGTTGTTCTCCCGTATTATGCAAAGTGGCACTACGGTCAAGGAATTAAAGATTTTTTCCATAACTGGAAAGTATTTCTTTTGTTTCTTGCTGATTTTTTCTCTCTCGGCTTACTAGCTAAAACTCTTTTTGCTCCATGGGAGCGAATGAACGAAGGTTATGGAAGCGGTTTTAATCCAAGTCGCTTTTTCGAGACACTGCTTGTAAATATCATTATGAGATTGTTTGGTTTCGTTGTGAGATTTACTGTTTTGATATTTGGCTTTCTTTCAATCGTTCTTACCATGCTCGTAGGCCTTTTGTTTTTTATTGTTTGGGTATTTGCTCCCGTCATTCTTGTATATTTAGTCGCAGTCTCAATGTATTCTTTCTTCACATAATATGAATTATTCAGACATTATGAGAGTGGCATATTATTTTCGCCCAATCATCTCACTTGAGAGGGTTATTTCTCATCGCTTGCGGTTGATATTGAAAAACATTTTTTTTGTTCTTTCGCTTGGACTTCTTGTTGTGTCGTCTGGATATTTCGTTCCTGCTTCGTCTGCACTTACTGGTCTTTTCTTTTTGTCATTGTTTCTTTTTCTGGTGTTTGTGTTTCTTGATGCGTTTTACTACTCATATGTATTTGAAGAGTATGAAGAGTCACCATTTCTTTATGAGTTAGCCACAATATTTGCGATAACTCCTGACAATGATCTTACAGGTGGATTCATCAGGTCAGATGTAGGAAGAAGGATTTTACTTCGTGCTGGGGTTTCAAATGAGGAATTAAAAAATTTTCTTGTTTCAAGAAATACATTTGTAGCATCAAAAACAATTGCATTTGTTGCTGATCAAGATCCTGTTGTTTCATATGTAAAAACACTGTTTTCGGCAGATCTCCCATTTCAGAATTTACTGGTTACACATGGACTGACACTTGATACGTTTGTCGATTGTTCGTTGTGGGTGATGAGAATGGAAGTGTTAGAGCGTGCGCAAAAAAGGTGGTGGTCACGTGATCGACTAGAGACAGTTCCTTCACTTGCTCGTGATTGGGCATATGGAAAGGCGTACACCCTTATGAAAATGTCTGGCCCACTTCGATTTTCTTCATATCAACATGAAGAACTCCATGATAAAGAACTTAGTCGCACGGAAATTGCTCTCGCACGATCAGGAAGTGCAAACGTTATGATCGTGGGTGATGAAGGTGTAGGAAAAATTGAAATCGTAGAAGGTTTGGCTCGAAAGATTATGCGTCAGCTTTCGCTACCACCACTTCGTGATAAACATTTTTTTGTTCTCGATATCAGTCGTATTCGTGCACGTGCAACAGATGCTCGGGAGCTCGAACATGTACTACTAAGTCTATTTTCAGAAGCAGTTGTTGCGGGGAATACTATTATCGTTATTCCAGATATGGCGGATTTTATGAATCTTGGTCATACGCTCGGAATCAATCTTTCAGAATTAATGGGAAGATTTTTCACATCACCAGCAATTAATATTATCGGTATCGTAGATACGGATGCATTTCATCTTACGATTGAAAGCGATAGAGATCTCACACGTCACTTTGAGGTCATTATGGTTGAGCAAGAGAGCGTGAGAGAAACACTCACTCTATTTCTTGATACTATTTACGCCCTTGAAGGAAGAGAGGGGGTATTGTTTACATTTCCTGCATTGCTTGAAGTTGTAAATTCAGCAGAACAATATTTTCCTGAAGTTCCATTGTTTGATCGAGCAGATGATTTATTGCGAGAAAGCTCATCCTATACACGCGGGCAGGGTGGCCGCATGGTGACCCGAGAAGATGTCAAAGCTGTGGTGCAAACAAAAACGGGTGTCCATACAGAAGAAATTTCACAGTCTGAAAGTCAGATACTTTCAAATCTTGAAACACTGCTACATGAGCGAGTAGTTGGACAAGATGAAGCTGTACAGGGAGTAAGTGATGCGCTTCGTCGTGCTCGTATTGGTGTTAATAATCCAAATCGCCCTGTTGGTTCATTTTTGTTTCTCGGTCCGACTGGTGTTGGAAAAACAGAAACAGCAAAGGCGCTTTCAGAAATATTCTTTGGGCATACTGTTGAGATGCTCAGACTCAATATGTCTGAATACAATTCGCCTGATAGTTTGAATCGATTGATCGGTGCATACAATTCTGATACACCTGGCATACTTTCAAATATGGTTCGCGAAAAGGGATACGGAGTGCTCCTTCTTGATGAGTTTGAAAAAACTGATGCACATGTTCTTGATCTCTTTTTGCAAGTACTTGATGAAGGTATGTTCCAAGATGCACTTGGAAGAAAAATTAATGCTCGAAACCTTATTATCATTGCAACTTCAAATGCAGGAAGTGATTATATTTTTGAAGCAATAAATCAAGGTGGAAATCTTGCCGGAAAGAAAGATGAGATCGTGAGTAAGATTGTGCATGATGGAATATTTAAACCAGAACTGCTCAACCGTTTTGACGCAGTCATACTATTCCATCCACTCGAAGACGCACAGGTTCGTGCTGTTGCAAAGACCATGGTAGATCGATTGGCATGGAGACTGAAAGAAAAAGGACTAACTCTTGTGGTCAATGATGCAATATTGAATTTTCTTGCTTCACAGGGAAGAGATCAAAAGTTTGGAGCACGAGCACTCAATCGTGTCATTCAAGATACTATTGAAAAGAAGATTGCAGACCGAATGATTGCTGGACAATACAAAGCAGGTTCGAAAATAGAATTTACAGCGTCAGACTTTTCATAACAAAAAAAGAGGGCGAACCTCTTTTTTTGAGGCTCGCCCCTTGCAACCCGGATGCTGCGTTGACTACTGTGCAGAACTACGAAGGAGAGCGCTTGGCTCGATCTTTCGCAGAGCTTGTACTACCTTTCCGAGATTGATCCGCGATTCGACGGGATCACTTTCTTCGGACATATCGCGTGCTTCGTCGCACGTGCATGCGACTTTCCTGCCGCAACCGCTGACCACGTCGATGGAGAGATGCTCGCATCCGACCGTCTTCTTGAAGGACTGATCGGTAATGTAAAGCACCGAACTCCGTACTGCTCCCTTTGGCCCAATGCGATTTGCATCGAGGACAGCTTCCACTGCGTCGTGGAAGTCACTGTGGTGGGGGAGAGCATCGCTTTCGTGGTTTTCCTCGACAAAGAGGATTTCCATTTTGCTGGGGTGTCTCCTCGGAGATCCCGCAAGCAGACTTGACGGTACGAGACCGTCCTCGAGCATTACCTCGTCCAGATCCGTGTATCCGTTTGTGGATTCGCGGAGTTCCTGAGACGGTGCGTCTTTCATACTACCTCTTCCTATTGAAGGTACTGGTGAAGTCTCTCCGGATGAGAGCTCTAATGTGAATCATAACCCCATTAATTCTACAGAGTCAAGGTTTATACACAGTGTTTGTACTTTGCATTTTTTTTACAATTCATTTTTTTGTAACAACAACCATTGTTCATATGAATAATTTTTAGGTATAGTCATTCACATGAATTTTTGGCATACACTGAAAAGACCAATTATTGTTTTGGCGCCGATGGCTGATGTCACGGATGCTTC
>CAZYGU010000009.1:0-2046 GCA_964646785.1 uncultured Candidatus Saccharibacteria bacterium
TTAGTAATATAAAAACCCTCACTATGTGAGGGTTTTTATATGTTGTTTTTAACAACTATTGTTTTACATCTGCTGTCCTCCCATAGGAGCAGGACCTTTTGTTTCGCAACACTTGCAGTTACTCTTATGAGTGAATACTTCAAGGATTGCTGCAAGACCAACAAGAACGTACACGATTTTCACCAACATTTCTGGTAAACCCCAGCCTCCAATTGCCCAACCAAATACCTCAAGAAGCCAGTTTAATCCTCCAACAATAAGGAGAACAAACGCAACCATATGTAATGTTTTCATGAAAATAACATTATTAATAATACTCATTAAGTATATCAAAAGAGAACAAGTTCTTGAATAGATGAGTGATACCGTAAGCGAAATCTTGATGAGACGCCCATATATTGCTACAGTTCACAGTGTTATTGAAAACTCCAGAGTCCACCCTTAGCTCAGTTGGTTAGAGCACAGAGCTTATACCTCTGCGGTCCTTGGTTCGAATCCAAGAGGGTGGACCCTGGAGTTTTCTTGTGTCTACTTTATTCACACTCTTAATATTTTTAGAAAATTCCAGTATTCAAGATGATATACTTTAGAAGTATATGTGTCTGTGTACTATTACCATTTAGTTTTATTGATGTATGAATTATTACTATCGTCTTCTTGCTGCATGTGTCATCACATTATTTGTGTTAATTCCTGCAGATAGTCAGCTTCTTGCAGTTGCTAATTGTCAGCCGTTGATCACTACTCGACTTGCACAGGGTTCTCGAGGGCAAGAAGTTGTTAATTTACAAAATTTCCTTATAAACCAAGGGTTTTTAACTCAGGGAAATGCAAGTGGTTACTTTGGCCGCATGACACTTGCAGCACTGAAGACGTTTCAATCTCAATATAATATTGTTTCTTCAGGTACTGCTAATACCACTGGGTATGGCGCTGTTGGTCCAAAGACTCGCGATGTAATAAACACTATGAATTGCGGTGGTGCGTCTCAGGTATCATCTGGTATGACTACGTCTTCATCTCTTTCCACTACAAATGCAAATAATTCAACAAGTAAATACGCACGCTTGACTGTAAATGGATCACATCAACCATCAGCAGTTGTTGCGGGGAGCGCGGTAAACCTTACATGGGATGTTAGTCCTTCGACAATGAGTTGCAGTGCATTTGCAACACCAAGCGATAGTACTCCGTGGGGAACAGGTACGGCTGGAGTTGTTCCTGTGAGTGGTTCACAGGTTATGCATCCACAAGTAAAAACAAATTATATTATTTCTTGTGTAGATTCTCTTACTTCTAGTGGGGTGTATGACACAGTAACAGTAGATGTAACCGCAGGTAATCTCTCTGCTGCTATGATGAGCTCAAGTAATGTATCTAGTAATACCGTAGCAAGTGGTGTTACGGTTGAACTAAAAGCAGACGGGAAAGACGTTACATCTCTCGTTCAGTATGGATGGGCATCAACACTAACTTGGAATGTATTTCCAGCAGCTACTGCGGTTACTTCATGTACAGGGTCCGGTTCAGGATTAGGAGTAAAAGATGTTGATGCAACAAACTGGAATAAAACGCAAGGAAGATATGGAGTGCTTAGTGTCTGGCCAGCAGCAGCAACGACATATAAAATTACTTGCTTACTTAGTGATGGTCAGCAAGTTTCTGATACCGTGACTGTAGATGTTGCTACAGCAAATGGGCAATATGGTGGAGCATTGTTCACTAGTTATCAAGCTCCTACTGTTACGTTAAGTGCGCTTACTACTGGTACAAATGCATGGAAGCTTGAAGTAACGTTTACTGGCGCCGATTCTTGTACAAGAAATAAAAATGGGGTTTTTTATTCAAATTATTTTACTGGAGGATCTAATTCATCACAAACTTCGCAGTTCACATCCAATATAGAAAATCTACCGTACACAGTTTCAATTACTTGTACTGGTCCGGGAGGGACTACCACTTCAGCTCCGGTAACTATTGCTGTATTACCCCCAACTATCGACCTTAATGTAAACGGAAACCAAGGACCAATTTCAGCAACAGCAG
>CAZYGU010000009.1:2146-8065 GCA_964646785.1 uncultured Candidatus Saccharibacteria bacterium
GTACTGACTCTCAAGGAAGAACTGCAACAGACAGCATTACTGTGAATGTTGGAAACAACCAATCTGGTGGTCCAACTATCGACCTTAATGTAAACGGAAACCAAGGACCAATTTCAGCAACAGCAGGTTCAGCTGTATATCTTGATTGGAACGGTACAGCAACAACAAATGTTGCTATTCCTTGTACAACGGTTAGTACCCCTGCAAGTGCTTGGTCAATTGCACGACCGCTTGTTGGAATTGATGTTCCTGTGTATCCAACTGCGGCAACAACTGTGTATTCGATCACCTGTACTGACTCTCAAGGAAGAACTGCAACAGACAGCATTACTGTGAATGTTGGAAATCAAAGTACTAACGAAGTACAAATTAGTCTTGGTGCATGGACAAATAATGGTTCAACATTCGTTCCTCTTACAGATGGTCAATCAATTCCAAATTATGATGCAAATACAAACGTTTCGGTTTCCTCTCTTCAGGTGTCGTGGATAGCCAATGGAAGTTACAATAGTGGTTCAACTGTGTGTACCCTTACTTCAAGTCCAAATGTATTTGCTGGTAGAACATTACCAACTGTTACTTCTGCAGCGGTAACGTTCAATCCGCCAGTTGGTCAAGCTGTTACGTATACAGTAACATGTCAACGTTCAGATGGTGTGTCACAAAGTGATTCAAAAACAGTGACACTTGCCCAACAGCAGTCCCAACAACCATCAAGTTTCTTTAAGGTTGGTGATAGAGTGTACGTAAAGGGTGCAAATGTAAATGCACGACCAAATCCAACAATAACAAGTACTCCGGCAGCACTTCATCTCATTGATGACCTCGGTACAATAACTGCCGGTCCAATAGTTGCAGACGGATATACTTGGTGGAATGTTGATTACATTATTGGTACTGATGGTTGGACTGTAGAGAATTATCTTGGACTTGGGGCAGTTTCACTAAATCCAGTTTCAAAGATCTTCTACTTTAATGCATCACCAGCCACCATTACGAATGGTCAAACAACAACACTTTCGTGGTACGCAAATGCAACAAATTGCGGAGTGTTTCAAAATGCTTCTGATAACACCGCTATTGGTGGAGGATATTTGCCTGGTGTTGCAAGTGTTCAAAATCCTGGTGTGACAAGTATGACAGTTTCACCATCAGCAACATGGACATACACACTAAAATGTTATAAAGACTTCGGTAGTTACTCACAGGGAAGTCCAACTGTTTCTCAACCAATTACAGTTACAGTAAATGAAGGAGCTGCTCCAGTTATTTATTCATTTACAGCAACTCCTGTTGGGTCTGCACCAATAAGAACAATTAATCTTTCTTGGTCAACAGATGCAACAAGTTGTCGTGTTGAACAACAAACTGATAGTCTGGGAGGAAATATGCAAGTTACAGGAGTTTCTCAGGTAATTCAAAATGGTGGTGCAAGTGGTTCACTTCAAGTTAGTCCAAAGTCTTCAGGTGTATTTATTCTTGTTTGTCAAAAAAACAGAAAGAGTGCTGTGAAATCACTTCCAGTGACTGCAGAATATACAAATAATGACCCAACAACTCTTGCACTCCGTAGTGAATTATCTAATCCATCAAACAACCCTGTAACTGTTGATATAAAAATGAATAATTCTAGTGGTGTAAACGGAGTTGTCCCACTTAATGGTGCTCCATTGACAGTTGACTGGTCATCAAATAACGCAACGACATGTTATACCTCAGAACCAAACATGTCTGGTCTAACAAGTCCGGGATCTATGAATAGTATTCAAACTCCATCAATTTATCCAAGACTTGAATTGCCATTCACTTATACAGTTACGTGTCGAGGAAGAGTTGGGCCATATGTTGAAGGTCAGTTCTATTATGTTTCCGCGAGCGACACACTTACTGCTCGAGTCGGCCAATAAATGCTTGATACAAAAAACAGCGCAAGGGCGCTGTTTTTTGTATTTTATTTTTATTCAAAATGAATTGTTTCTTGGTCCGATTCAATACGTGTTTTTAAGAGTGGATATTGAGTTAAGGTAGGATCATTGTGAATGATAGTTTTGGCTTCTTCACGAGCAGCTTCTACCATCTTAATATTTTTTATAGCGTCCATGGCTAGATCGGTAACACCCCATTGTTTTCCACTGTAGAGTTCTCCAGAGCCACGTTGTTGTAAATCGAGTTCAGCGAGATCAAAACCGTTTGCTGCTTTTTTGAGAGCAAGTAATCTTTCCATTGATTTTTCTCCTTTTGATTCTGAAAATACAAAACAGTATGGCTGATGTGTTCCACGGAGTACTCTTCCTCGGAGTTGATGAAGTTGAGCAAGTCCAAATCGCTCACCACCTTCGATGATAATATTCGTTGCATTTGGGACGTTCACTCCCACCTCAACAACAGATGTTGCAACAAGGATATGAATGAGTCCATCTTTAAATGCGTTCATAACCTTTTCTTTTGTTACTGGAGTCATTTTGCTATGGAGAATATCGATAGTGTATCCAGGGAAAATATCTTTCTTTAGTCGCTTAGCTTCCTCGGTCACTGATTTTGCTAGGAGAGATCCCTCCTTATCTGGATCAGGTTCATTGATACGAGGACATATCACATAAGCTTGTCTACCATTTTTTAATTCAGATCGGATATGTTCATAAACACTGTCACGTTTTCCTGGTAATACAATATCAGTAATGATTTGTTTTCTTCCAACAGGCATCTCATCAAGAAGTGAAAGGTCGAGATCTCCATATAATGTGAGTGCGAGTGTCCTTGGAATAGGTGTCGCGGTCATAGAAAGAAGGTGAGGGGTGATACCTTCTTTTTCTGCGAGTGCTTTTCTTTGGTTAACACCAAACCGATGTTGCTCGTCGATGATTACGAGAGCAAGGTTTTTAAACTTTACTGATTTTTGGATTAACGCATGGGTACCTATAAGGATTGGAATCTCACCATTCGCAACCCACTTTAAGAGTTGAGAGCGAGAAATATCTGTCCATCCTTTAGGATCCACTTTTGAAGGGAACTTTCGGCAACCACTTCCTGTAATAAGGCCAATGTTGATTCCTGTATGGGTAAAGTATTGGATGAATGATTCGAAATGTTGTTTGGCAAGGATTTCGGTGGGAACCATATACGCAACTTCAAGGTTTCCAAACGTCTGGCCTTTGGGCCTGGTTGTTATCGCAGCAAATGCCGCTACAGCTGCCACTGCGGTTTTTCCACTTCCCACATCACCCTCAAGCAGACGAGACATTGGGTGACCGCTCTGAAAATTATTGAGTATTTGATCAATAGTTTTTCTTTGAGCGCCTGTTAAAGGAAAAGGGAATCGACTCTCAAAATTTTTGAGTGTTTCTTCGTTTGGACTAATTTCAAAACTTTTCTCTTGTTGCCATTGTGCTCGAAGTTGCTGTTTTGTAAGTTGAATAAAAAATATTTCTTCAAATGCAAATCGCTTGCGTGCAGAAAGTGCGTCAGCTTCTTTGTGTGGAGTGTGGATCCAAATAAGTGAAGTTCGAAGATTTGGAAGGTTGTATGTTTTTAGTATATGCTCTGGAATAGGGTCAATAAGTGTGTCGAGTAATCCAGAAGTAAATATTTTTTGAAGAGCATGATACATCCAGTTTGATGTAATACCTTTCGTTTCTGGATACACTGGGTACAAAGTATGCGACTCATCAAGTGTTTCGTTCCATAGCGAGTTTCCAACAGCAAGGGGTATATCTGTTACAGTCTCAATTTTTGGGTTCGACATATAGAGCTCTCCTTTTCTCTCTGAAACCTTTCCCTCAGCTCGAACCAAAGCTCCTTCAGATATCATTTTTGCAAGATATGCCTGATGAAACCATATAATTTTTATTTTTCCTGATTCATCAGTAATAGTACCTTCACCCATCGGGATTTTTTTTCGAAAAGCTTTGCTTGTCTTGAGTCCTGTTATCTTTCCAAAAATAACAGCTGTATCTCCTTTTCCTAAGGATCCAATATTCATTTTTGAAGCGGTGTCTCCATATCGAGTAGGGAAGTGATACAGAAGGTCTCTTACACGGATAATGCCGAGTTTCTTTAAGGCTTTTTCTTGGAGAGGAAGCACGCGAACAGCATCTTTTAGAGGAGTATTCAGAGTCATAATCTGTTTATTGTAACAAACATCCCAACCTTTTGATTGAGATGTTTAAATAAGATACTCAACTTTCGATTTGGCGGAGACGGAGGGATTCGAACCCTCGAGAGGTTTTAAAGCCCCTGCCTCTTTAGCAAAGAGGTACGTTAGACCACTCTGACACGTCTCCATTATTTTTCAGCTTGACCACTTTGGGTTATTGATATGTGGTTCCACCTTCTCTAGTACAGTCTAACGACCGTCTAGATTTCTCACTCTAACACAGGAAGCTCTATCAATAAATGCTCTCGCAAATTTTCTAAAATCTATTATAGTAGTCAAACATCAACTGGAGGGTTGGATGAGTGGTTTAAATCAACAGTTTACTAAACTGTCGTCTCTTAATTGGGACCGTGAGTTCGAATCTCACACCCTCCGCAAATAAAAACACCTAACGTTGATAATCAATCGTTAGGTGTTTTACTTTATCAACTGAAGGTAGGGGGGCTTGCTTTTAATTAGCCGAAGGTGCTTTTTCTTTTTCGATCGGTTTAGTTTTTTGACCTTCTTTTTGCTACCAATAACTTTAGGAAACTTGTCATGCCACTTTCCTCCGTATTTCGTTGGTGACCCGTCGAGATAGTGGGTTGGTGTGCATTCTGAACAGAGGGCTTTTCCGTTTTTTGATGCATCTGACCACTGAAGTATTTTTCGTCCCCAGTAGGTTCCGAGTGCGGAGTTTTCTATCGCTCCACAGATATCACAGAGAAAGATCATATACCCTCACAGAGTAAGTTCTTTCTTGAATATACAGACTTTTTACTTCAAGTGCAAAATAGAAGTATTAGTGAGCTATTGCAAATCCAATAACATGTTTTGCGCCAGAATCTTTTAGCACTTTTCGAGCTTCTACGAAGGTGCTTCCTGTGGTCGTCACATCATCGATGATAATGATGTTTTTGCCTACTACTGAGTTATTTTGCTGTACACCAAAAGATCCAATAATATTAGAAAGACGCTCAGATCTATGTTTGATTGAAGTTTGTGGCTTTGTTTCTTTTGTTTTTATAAGTACATATGGTTCATACGAGACACTGTTTCCAATATGAGTTTTCATGATTGCTTGAGCAAGTTTCTCCGTTTGATTAAATCCTTTTTGTTTACGGTGTGTTCTTGATGAAGGGATTGGGACAATAATCCATTCTCGAGAAATAAATCCATGGTGTTCTTCAAAAAAAGAATGTATTTCTTCGGCAAAAATTTCTGCAACCTCGGTAATAATTTTTGTATTTGCCCCATATTTTATTTCCCACACAAGTGATCTGACAGTTGGATTTTTATAATGGAATAGGGCATGAATAAAACTATGTGGAGTTTCTGCTGCTGGTTCTAGGCTTCGGAGAAGCCCATGTTCAACGAGTTCTTCAAGAGCAAGTGTAGATGCTCTCTTGGGAAAAAGTGCATTAAGCATCAAATCGAGTATCCTTTCCATGTGTATCTATATTCTATAAGAAAAGAGTTTAAATTTTCACTATGGCCATGGTATACTGGCCACATAACGTTTATACAATGGCAAATTTTCTCAAAGATATTTTTTCATTTAAGAAAAAACCAACAAGTGTACTAGGTATAGATATCGGTTCATCCGCTATTAAAGTAGTCCAATTAAGAAGAAAGGGTGAAAAGGCAGTTCTTGAAACATATGGCGAGCTTGCTCTTGGGCCATATGGAGGTGTAGAGATTGGACAAGCAACCAATCTTTCAACGGAAAAACTTGTTGAAGCATTATCTGATCTCATGTCAGAAAAAGAAGTAAACCTTACTTCGAA